>JANPJV010000214.1:0-61446 GCA_031425695.1 Rhodanobacteraceae bacterium
AGGAATACCTGAAGCGATACAACGCGGACCCCAAGCCATTTGTCTGGCGAAAGAGCGCTGACCAGATCATAGAAAGCGTCGGCCGAGCGGCCGGAAAGCTTGTCTGACTTAATTATGCTTATTTCTGACACACCACACTAGGGACCCTCTGAACAAGTCTCGCGGCCGCGACGACGGCTAGAACGTTCTCCAGCAAGGAAGCCGCCGCAGGTCATAGTTGGCGCTCTGGGCAAGGCGGCTGACGCAGCTGGAGGACGTTCTAGCCCCCGTCCCGAAGGGTTGCGGTCCAAATCGCCTGCAGCGTCGTTCCAGTCCTTGGCGCCGTAATGCGACGCTACGACCTGCGGACTGCGCCTAGCTGCTGGCGATTTGGGCTGCAACGCGGCTGCGATACTTGTTCAGAGGGTCCCTAGAGCGATAAGCGTCCGCGCGCAGCGCAGACCCACCACAAGCTAAAGCGCCCACACGCAACGCGGACCCGCGCACCCCAATCGCGAACAACGAATAACTTGTCGCCAATCACCGTTCCGGCGCGATGACGCCTTTGTTACTCTCGCGCGATCGGTTCGTAGTCTTGTCGACGACAGAACGGGGGCGGTCATGATGAGCACGGGTACGCGGACGCTGGTTTGCGGGGTGATGCTGGCAGTGGGGCTGCCGGCCGTTGCGGGTGTCATCACGATTCGTGCCGACGAGTGGCTACCGTACAACGGCGGCTCGAACCTCAAGCCTCCGGGCTACATGATCGAACTGGCCGACGCCATTGCCCGGAAAAACGGCCATGAAGTCGAATACCGGGTACTGCTCTGGGACGACTCGCTGGACGCAGTGCGCAAGGGATTGACCGACTGCGTGGTCGGCGCCTACAAATCCGACGCCGAAGATCTTATTTATCCGAAGAAGGCCTGGGGCCGCTCGGCGCAGAATTTTTACGGCTTCGACGATCTGAAGTGGCAGTACGACGGCCCCGAGAGCTTAGGCCAGATCCGTATCGGCGTTGCCGAGGGATACAGCTATGGCGATCTCGACCCCTACATCGAAAGCAACAAGGCTGACCCGACCAAGGTCGTGGTGGTGCCGAAGCTCGGCCGAGTAATCGTCCGCCTGATCGCGCAAGTGGTAAGCCGTCGTATCGAGGTTTTCGTCGAGGATGCCAACGTCGCGAAATCCGGGCTCGCGCAGGCCGGCATTTCCGATCGGATCGTGATCAAGGGCGCGGTCGGCGAACTCAACGACGTCTATATCGCCTGCACCCCCAAGGGCACTCGCGGTCAGGAGCTCGTCGACATGTTCGACCAGGGTATCGACGAGCTGCGAGCCAACGGCGAACTCGAGAAAATCCTCGCCAAGTACAACTTGAAGGATTGGCAGACGTAGGCCGCAGTGCGCAAGAAGCCGCGCGCACTAGGGCCTACGCCCCTTCAGTGCGTGTACGCGTACCGCACCGCCCCGAAAGCGAGCGCGAACAGGAAGCCATAGAAGAACCGGTCAAGGCGCACGACGTCCTGGCCGCGCCGGCGACGCCAGCTGCCCACCCACATCATCACCAGGCCCGCCAGTACCGGAGTGATCAACAGGTTGGCTCGCTGCAACAGCTCGCTTTCAATGAAGGAAGTCGCGTGGATTGCCAGGCTCATCGCGCCGGCGATGGCTCCGAACAGCGCGTAACCCAGTGCCGCCAGCCAGGGATTGATCCGTTTTCGAGGCTGGAACGGCTCGCGCATGCTATGCAGCCCGAGCTCCGCGAAGATCTCGAAGAACAGCTGCAAACCGAGCTCGAAGACGATCTGCAAGAAACCGACCAGCAACTCGACCAGGATTTCCATGGGTTGCCTTCGGGGGCCTTGAATTCAAAAGCACCAAGGCAAGGAGCGGAGAGCCTTATCCACAGATTACACAGATTACGCAGATTGGAAGCCAAGCCAGAGCGTGCTGAAAGTGGCCTCGCGCGAGCGAGGCTAGTGTGCGTACCTCTGCTTTAACAGGATGCTGCAAATGTGCTTTCTTGCACTTTTGCAGATCGCGCGTCCGCTACACGCCCGGACTCGCTCGAGTCACATCAATCACTTACGTGATCGATTTGCGAGCGGCCTGTCGCGCACTAACAGGGGGTTTCGCAACACCCTGCTAATCTGCGTAATCCTTTTAATCTGCGGATAAGGCTCTGCTTCAGCTCTGGTGCTCTGGTGCTCTGGTGGTCTCGATGCCGACGCAGAGCCCCAAAAACAAAACCCGCCGTGAGGCGGGTTTCGAGATGTCGTTTCGCAGGGCGCGCCGACTATTTGATCTTGTATTCCTTGTAGGCCACGTGCTTGCGGGCCACAGGATCGTACTTCTTGAATTCCAGCTTGTTGGGCGTGGTCTTCTTGTTCTTGGTGGTGGTGTAGAAGTGGCCGGTGTTGGCCGTCGACACGAGCTTGATCTTGTCACGCATGGTCTTCTCCTTACACCTTGTCGCCGCGAGCGCGCATCGACGCGATCACCGCTTCGATACCATTCTTGTCGATCGTCCGCATCGCCTGCATGCACAGCCGCAGACGCACGAACCGCTTTTCCGAGGGCACCCAGAAACGGTGCCACTGCAGGTTCGGCAGATAGCGGCGACGCGTCTTGTTGTTCGCGTGCGAAACGTTGTTTCCGACCAGGGGGCGCTTCCCAGTCACTGAGCATACGCGCGCCATACTTCACCTCGTCCAAGTTGAGCCGGCTCTGACAGGAGCCTGAAGAGCCGTGCTTTATAGCGGAGCCGCGAGCTGCTTTCAAGTGCGCGGCGCGATCGGGCTGCAGCAGTTCAGCTTGTGGGCTAGGTCCTTGCCCGAACGCTCTTCCCTCAAAGTGCAAAAAGCGTCCGGACCAGGTCCGGACCCACGTATCCAGAGCCGCGCTCCAAATTCAGTCGTAGCCGAAGCGCTTCGCGGCCGGCGTCAGAAGGCGGAAAGCCTTGCCCAGGGTCGCCGCATATTGGCGCCAGTGTCCATTTTCGAGCCGGTCGGGGAGGCCACCGAGGCCGGTGCGGTGCGGGCTGTCGAGGTGCAGGCTGGCTGGCGGCACCCCCAATGCCTGGCCGAGGCGGTCGCGCAGGCCGGCGCGGTCGCTGTCGAATTCTTCGGCACGGATCACGCTTACCGCGAGACCGGCGGAGGAGCGCATGCGATCGATGTGCTGGTACTGGCGCAGCAGGTAATTGGCAGCGAGCTCGGGCTTGATGATCGGCCGCGACGGGGTGGTGCCAAAGGCGAGCCAATGCAGCAGCGCATCGCGCGGATCGCGCACGTAGGCGAGCACGCGTGCTTCCGGCAGGGCGCCGGACAGGGCTGCGTACTGGGGCCATTCCAGCGCCGGCAGCACATCGATCGCCAGCCGCTCGGCGGGGAGCTTGAGACGCTCGAAGGCGCGCCAGTAGCGGCGGCGGAACACCCGCAGCGTGTTCTCGTTGAGGTTCTCCTCGAGCTGGCCGCGCTGGTCGGGCGAGAGCCCATCGTGGCGGCCGCCGGAACCGAGCCGGTCGGACATCACACTGATCGAGTCGCCGCCCGCGAGCGCGCGCAGCAGCGATTCCGCACCGCTCCCCGGAATGTAGGGCATCAGCACGACGGCACGAACTTCGCTCACGTTTTCGAGCGGCAAGGGCAGCTCACGCGGCGGACCCAGCGGATCGGTGAGCGCCGGCATTTTCACGCGGGGGAACCTGGCCTGCAGCTCCAGCCAATGGGCGACCGCCGTATCGGAATCGCCGTTGCGGTCGGCGCCATAGCCGAGCAGGAAGCTGCGCGCCGACTGCAGGGTCTGGTTGAGGCCCGTCGAATCGATCGCCGCGAGCGCGGCATAGCGCGCGGCGGGCTTGCCGGCATGCAGCTCGTGCGCGGTCAGGATGGTGAGCGCCTTGGCATGCCCGGGATCGAGACTGAGCGCCATTTCGGCGGCCGCCCGTGCGCTCGCGATCTCGCCGCGCAGCTCTGCACCGGTGGCAAACTCCGCATGCGCATCGGCGTGCTGTGGCGCCATGTCGCGCCAGGTACCGGCGAGCACATAGGCTTGATCGGCGCGTCCGAGCTTGGCCAGCAAGCCGAGCCGGTGCATCCACAGCGAGGATTCGCTGCGCGCGTGCGTATGTCGCGTCAGCAGTTCGAGCGCATCTTCGGTCCGGCCGGTGCGCACGCGCGACTCGGCGGCCGCATGCACCATCCGGGTTTCATCGGGGAACAAGGGCAAGGCGCGATCGAGCAGCTCGATCAGCTCGGCATGCAGTCCCGCGCGCACCGCGTTCTCGCAGAGCGCGCGCAGCATGGGGGCGTCCTCGGGCCCAAGCTCGGGCAGCTCGCGCAGCGTCGCCAGGCATTGCGCGGCATCGCCATCCGACAGCTGGGCGCGGGCGGCCATCCGGCGCAGGCGGGTATTGCCAGGCTCGAAGCGCACCGCGTTCTCGAGTGCCGTCCGCGCAAAGGCGTAATGGCCCTTGCCCAGCAGTGCCATGCCGAGCACCGCCTGGGCGCGCGCATCCTCGGGCAGGCCGACGATGCCAGCGCGCGCATGCACCAGTGCCGCATCGAGATCGCCGCGCCCGAGCAGCACCTGGGCCATGCCGACGTGCGCCTGGGCATCGTTCTCGTCGGCGCGAAGCGCGGTCCGAAAGCGCTGTTCGGCGGCATCCATCTGGCCAGTCGCGAGCGCCAGCTCGCCGAGCTGCGAGTGTGCACGAGACCAGTTCGGGTCGAGGGTGGTGGCGCGCTCGAGCAGCTCGCTGGCACGCAGCATGTCGCCCTGTTGCGCCAGCAGCAGGCCGAAGTTGACGAGGTAGCTGGGCTCTTCGGGCGCGGCGGCGATGGCGCGCTTGAAATAGCTCCGCGCGCCGAGCTGGTCGCCCCGGCGTGCCAGCACCACGCCATAAAGATTGAGCGCAGCAGCGTCATCGGCATTCTCGGTCAGCCGCTCGCGCAATGCGCTTTCGGCTTCGACGAGCTCGCCCTTGAGAATCAGTTCTCGAATCGCTTCCATGGATTCCTTGAAGCGTACCGGTGAGATGCCGCTACGCACGCAAATGGTCGCGGAGAATAGCAGCGTCCGCGCCCAGCGCAGACCCAGCAAAACCGAAGCAAGTGCGAAGCCCAGGCCGATCCGCTACCCTTCCCGCCCTTTTGCCGCGAACCTTGCGCGGTCACGTACTCGAAGGATCGGGTCGATGGATGGTCAAATGGAGTTGTCGGTGGTGGTGCCGGCGCACAATGAGCGGGACAACGTTGCGCCGCTGCTGCTCGAGATCGAGAGCGCGCTGGAACCCTTGAACCTCGATTGGGAGGCGGTCTTCGTCGACGACGCCAGCCGCGACGACACCCTGGCGGTGCTGCGTTCGCTGCTGGGCAGCCATCGCCGCCTGCGCGTGCTGCGACAGCAGCGTCAGAGTGGCCAGAGCACCGCGGTGCGCAATGGTGTCAAGGCCGCGCGCGGGCGCTGGATCGCCACACTCGACGGCGATGGCCAGAACGACCCCGCCGATATCGTCAAATTGCTGGCGGCGCGTAACGCGGGCGACGGCAGTGTCAAGCTCTATGCCGGCTGGCGCACGACCCGCCGCGACAGTTTCAGCAAGCGCATGTCCTCGCGCGTCGCCAATCGCATCCGCGCCTTCCTGCTGGCTGACGCGACCCCGGACACCGGCTGCGGGATCAAGCTGTTCGAGCGCGAGACTTTTCTCGAGCTGCCTTACTTCGACCACATGCATCGGTTCCTGCCGGCGCTGGTGCGGCGCGCCGGCTTCGGGGTGATAAGCGTCCCGGTCAATCACCGTCCGCGCATGCGCGGGGTAAGCAAATACGGCCTGTGGAACCGGCTCTGGGTCGGCATCGTCGACATTGCCGGCGTCGCCTGGTTGCGCCGCCGCGCACGCGCAACGACGAGCCACGAAGAGCGCAAATAGGCTTGTGTAGGTCCGGGCCTGGTCCGGACGACTTGTGTAACCACCGCTTCAGCCCGAGGCCCGTCATGCATTGCATCGTCTACAAGAGCACGCGCCGCGCCGACGCCTACGTCTACGTCCTCGAAGAAAAGGCGCTCGAGAAGCTACCGCCCGCGCTCGCGGCGGGCATGGCGCCGTTCACCGAAGTGTTGCGCTTCGAGCTCACCCCGGAGCGCAAGCTGGCGCGTGTCGACGCCGACGTGGTGCGCCGCAACCTCGCCGAAATCGGCTACCACGTCCAGTTTCCGCCGGCCGAGTACGCGAGCATCGGCGACCCGCGCAACCTGGGGCCGCGTTGAGCTTGCTCTGGTGGGTCCGGACCTTGTCCGGACGCTCTTCCTTCCGGCCCGGCAAGCGCGTCCGGACCAGGTCCGGACCCACATGAGCGCTGCACTCCAAATTCGCTCACGGCCGCATTGCTAGACTCGGTTGCTTCTCAGCCGCCGCAGCAACTCATGTCCCAAGCCATCAGCCCCGCCCTGCGCTCCTTGTTGGAACTGGCGACCGCATTGGTTCGCGATTCCCGCGCGCTGGCCACCGTGCAGTGGGAGGCCGGACTTGCGCAGCGCACCCAGGAAGCCTTCGAGCGTCTCGCCGACCATGCGGCGAACCTGGATCTGGAACCGATCCGCATGGCCGCGCTGGATCTGTACGTCTATCTCGCCGCCTTTGAAGGCGATTCGCCGCCGCTGGCATTGCAGCTGGCCGAGATCGAACGCCTGGCCAAGGTACTGGACGATAGCCTGACGCCGCACCGGCCACAGGTGGTCACCAAGTCACGCCGAGTCACCGCGCCGGGTCTGCCCGATGCGCCGGAGTCGAACCGGCTGGTGGCGATGCTCGGGACGGCGGAGCCGCCGGCACAACTGGTGCACGCCTTTGCCGAGCGCGGTATCGGCATGATCCACATCCCGGACCTGGGTGCGCTGCCAGAGGCGATGAAGCCGGTATTGCCGGTGGCCATCATCGCCGGGTCGGAGCAGATCGCCGATCTGTGCGAGAGCCTGGACGCGCTGGCACGGCGACTGCCCGCCAGCGCCAACATGGTGGTGGTCGGCGTCGGCAACGGCAATCCGGAAGACCGATTGCAGGCGCTGATCGGTGGTTGCGAGGTGTTCGTCGATCGCATCGAAGACCCGGCCCTGGTCGCGCGCGTAGTCGAGCTCGCGCAGGAGCCGGACTCGCAGTTTCGGGTGCTGCTGGTCGATGACGATGCCAGCACGCGCATGTATCTGCGCGCCGTGCTGCAGTTGGCCGGCATTCTGGTCAGCACCACCGGCGACCCCAATGAGGTCGAGAACGAGATCGCCCAGTTCAAGCCGGACCTGCTGCTCGTCGACCTCTACATGCCCGACACCGACGGCATGACGCTGACCATGCGCCTGCGCGAGCGCGCCGAACTGCGCGTGCTGCCAATTGTGTTCCTGTCCGGCGAGTCTGGCGACCAGGTGCGCCGCCAGGCAATCCGCGCCGGCGGCGACGACTATCTGACCAAGCCGGTCAAGCCGCGCGCGCTGGTGGCAGCCGTGCGCACGCGCATCCAGCGGGCACGCAGCCTGCGCCGCCAGCTTTCCTCGACGGTGGTCGCGACCGCCGTGCGCAGCGGGCGACTGCGCCGCGGTGAATTCCTCGCGCGCATTGCCGAGTCGCTCACTCCCGAGCCGCGGCAATGGCGCGCCCTGCTCGCGATCAAGATCGACCAGGCCGACCAGCTGCGCGACAAGCTGGGGCAGGCCAGCGCCTACGAGCTCGAGCAGAGCGTCGACCTGCGCCTCGTCGACGCGCTCGCACCCGCCGATACCTTTGCGCTCTGGCAGGAGTTCGGCTTTGGCGTGCTCGCCGAGCGCAGCAGCCGCGAGGGCTTGCTGGAGCTCGCCGGGAAGCTCAACCGCGCGGTCGCCGAGCGCCAGTTCAAGGTCCAGGGCCAGGATATGAGGCTGACGATCAGCGTCGGCGTAGCGCTGCCACCGACCGGATTCGAGGCGCCGAGTGCGGACCGCTGGATCGCCTCGGCCTTTGCCGCCCAGGCCGTTGCCCACCGCCTCGGTGGCAATCGCCACGACGGCGTGCTCGAGGCCGAGCCCGGCATCATCCCGGCCGAGCGCGTGCTGTTGATCCGCGAGGCAGTCAAGCAGGCGGCCAGCAACCTCAACCTCATGATCGACTTCCAGCCAATGCTGCAGTTGCATGGCGAGCACAGTGACCAGTACGCTCTTATCGCCAAGCTGCGCGATTTTCGCGCCCCGCTGGCCGGCGTACGCCGCGAGGAGTATCTCGAAGCCGCACGCTCGGCTGGTGCGCTCGCCGCCATCGATCGCATGAGCCTCTTCCGCGCCTTCGAAGCCCTCGAGGAGCAACGCTCGCGCGGCCGCGTCACCCGGGTTTCGGTGCCACTCGATCTCGCCTCCTTCGACCACACCCAGCTGGTCTGGATCGAGGCCGAGCTGCGCCGACGCGGCACCCAGGTGCCCGGGCTGGTGGTCGAGTTCGACGCCGCTACGCTGATCGAGCGCCCCGCGCTCAAGGGCATCCTGCGCCGCCTGATTTCGTTCGACCTCGGCATTGTCATCAGCGACCGCAGCGGCAGCCTGATGCGCGTCGCCCAGTACCAGGACATGGCCGCCACCATGCTGCGGATCCCGCACAGCGCGGTGGCGAGCCTGACCGCCGAAGCCGTCCAATCCATGCTCGGCCCCTGGCACGAGTCCGGCCGCAGCGTCCTCGTCGACTCGGTCGAAGACGTCGCCGCCGTCGCCCGCCTGTGGTCCTTCGGCATCGACTACCTCCAGGGCGACGCCCTCGCCGCCGCCAGCCCGCGGCTGGACTACGAGGCAACGGAGGCGGCGGCGTAGGGTTTTCCGATTTCGGTTTCGGTTTCGGTTTTCGGAAGATGCATCTGTTGCTCCCCTCTCCCATGCTCTTGGGGAGAGGGCTCGGGGGAGAGGGCGCTCTGGATCCGATTTAAGAGCCCTCTCCCTCAGCCCCTCTCCGAGAAGCATCGGAGAGGGGAGCAAAACAAGTTCTGGCGCTTTACTGAACACCGAACACCGAACACCGAACACCGCTTCACCGCCGCGCCAATCTCCCCACCGCCCCCAGCAACATCTTGACGTCATCTGCGCTGAGCTCGGCGCGGTGCAGGATCCTGCGGAGTTTTTCCAGGGCGAGGGCGGGGTTCTTGTTGTTGTACCAGCCGGCGTCGGCGAGGGCCGTGTCGAGCGTGGCGAGGAGGCGCTCGAAGCTCTCCGCTGGGGCGCGTTGCGGCAGGCTGGGGAGATGGGTGTTCCCGAGGCTGGCGAGGCGCAATTCATAGGCGACCAGTTGCACGGCGGCGGCGAGATTGAGTGAGCGACAAGCGGGGTCGCTCGGGATCTGTACCAGCGTGCTGCACAGCCCGAGGTCGTCGTTACTGAGGCCGGCTTCCTCGCCACCGAAGACGAATGCCACTCCCGCCGAGCGCGCATGCGCCACGGCCATCGGTGCACATTCGCGCGGGGTGGTCGCCGGCAATGGAATCGCCCGCTGCCGCGCGCTCACGCCGTAGATCGCGTGGCAACCCTCGAGCGCGTTCGCCAGCTGCGCATGCACGGACGCCTCCGCCAGCACGTCGGCTGCAGACACCGCCATCTTCGACGCGTTGGCGTGCGGGAATTTCGCGGGCCGCACCAGCGCCAGGCGGGTCAGCCCCATGGTCTTCATCGCCCGCGCCGCCGAGCCGATGTTGCCGGGCTCGAGGGTGTCGACCAGGATGATGCGGATGTGGGTCAGTGGGTCTGCGGTCATCGATGTGGATCGCTTGGCTGGATACACCTGTTTTTTGACGCAAAGGAACGCAAAGTTGAGCAAAGGACGCAAAAAGAGCCAATGCTCATCGCGCTGTTTTTGCGCCCCTTTGCCCCCTTTGCGTTCATTTGCGTCAAGGCTCTCAGGCATCAGGACGCGCGTGCAACCCCACCCCGCGTTACGTCATCTCATTCCCATCGCTCGACGGATGCCGCATCGGAAAGACGATGTCGATGCGCATGCCTTGTCCGGGTGCGGTGTCGATCTCGATGCGACCGGAGAGCGCCTGGGTGACCAGGTTGTAGACGATGTGCATGCCGAGGCCGGTGCCGCCGGCGTTGCGCTTGGTGGTGAAGAAAGGCTCGAAGACCCGTTGCGCGACGGCTGGGGGCATCCCGCAGCCGTCGTCCTCGTAGTGCAGGCGCAGCATCGCGCCGTCGGCTACTGCGCGGATCTGGATGTGGCCGCTGCGGCCGTCGTCGAAGGCATGGTTGAGCGAGTTCATGAGCAGGTTGACGACGATCTGGTGCACCGCGTCCGGCCGGCTCACGATCGCGAGCGCCGGGTCGCAGTCGATGCGCACCTGGTGGCTGGTCTTGCGAAAAGCCGGAATCAGCGACTGCAGGGTGCGCTCGAGGTAGTCGCGTACGAGCACGCGCCGGATGCCGCTGGTCGATTGGTCGACCGCGACCTGCTTGAAACTGGCAATCAGGTTGGCGGCGCGGAAGAGATTGTTTTCGGCCATCTCCGAGGCACTGTCGATCGGTGACAGGAGATCGTCGACGCGTGCCTTCGACAGCGTCGCCGACAGCGCCGTGCGCACCGGCGCGAGCTGGCCGCGGAGGAACGAGAGCGCGGTGACGCCGACGCCGAGCGGGGTGTTGACCTCGTGCGCGACGCCGGCGACGAGACGCCCGAGCGAAGCCATTTTCTCGGCCTCGATGAGGTCGCCCTGCGTGCGCCGCAGCTCGCCGATGGTCATGTTGAGCTGCGCGTTGGCGGACTCGAGGACTCGCTGCTGTTCCTCCAGCTGACGGGTGCGCGCCTGCACGCGGGCATCGAGCTCGTTGGTGAGCTCGATCAGCGCGGCCTCGACCTTCTTGATGCTGCTGATGTCACGCTGGGTGCCGGACAGGCGCAGCGCCTGCCCCTGCGCATCACGCGCCACGATCATGGCGCGGCCGAGCTTCCACTTCCACGCGCCACTGCGCGAGCGCAGCCGGTAGGTGGCCTCGAAGTGGTCAGTCCTGCCTTCCAGGTGTTCCACGATCGCGGCACGCAAAGCCGGAAAATCCTCGGGGTGCACGAATTCAGCGAGTTCATCGACCGATGGCAGCGATTGGCGCGCCGGCGCTTCGCGCTTCTCGCCCACGCCGATCGGCACCAGCTCGCCGGCCGCCATGTCCCACTCGAACAGCTCGTCCCCGGAGCCCCAGAGTGCGAGCCGATAACGCTCCTCGGCATCCGCCAGCCGGTCGCGCTGGGCGCTTTGCTCGGTGACGTCGCGCATGGTGCCGATCGAGGCCGGCTCACCTTTGTAGATCACCGCGCCGGCACGCACGGCGAACAGGCGCGGCGTGCCGTCTTTCTTGAGCAGATGGACTTCGTAGTCCTGCACCTCCATCGAACCGCCTGCGCGCGCGTTGCGGCGGGCCAGCTGCGCCGGCAGGTCTTCCGGCGCGATGCGCTCGATGTAACTGGAGCCGATCAGTTCTTCGGCGGTGAAATCCATGGTCTCCGCCAGCGCATCGTTGCAAAAGGTCATCCGGCCGTGCTGGATCAGGAAGACGCCGTCCCGGCAGTTCTCAATCAACGAGCGATACAAGCGCTCCGATTGCGCGAGTGCCGCCTGTGCCTGCACCACGTTGCTGATGTCGATGAGCGTGCCCTCGACGAACAGCGCCTCGCCGCCGGCGTCGAGCACCACGCGCGCGTTCTCGCTGACCCATACACCGCTGCCGTCGTGCCGGCGCAGCAGTGAGCGCACGCGCGAGATGCGCCCGTGCTCGGCGAGCTGGGCCAGCACGGCGACGCCATGGGCACGGTCCATGTGCAGCTCGAGCGGATCGGAGCTCAGCTCCCCGACCAGGCTGGCGGGCGACTCGTAGCCGAGCATGCTGGCGAAGGCCGGGTTCACGTCGACCCAGCCGCGCGTGCCCGGCCAGCGCCGGTAGACGCCGATCTCGGTATCGGTGAACAGCGAGCGGAAGCTTTCGAGCTCGCGCTGATGCGCCTGCCGCGGATCGTCGTAGGCACGCACGTCCTGCAACAGCGCGAAAATGTAGCGCTCGCCCTCGTGCACCAGCAGCTCGCAGCTGGCCAGCCCGTCGAAATAGCGCCCGTCGCGCGTGCGTGCCGTCAGCGGCTCACGCACCGCCGAGCCGCGATGCATCAAGAGGTCGATCAGCGTCTGCCGCTCACGCGGGTCATGCCACAACCCGAGCTCCCGCGTCGTCCGCCCGACCGCCTGGGCCCGGCTGATGCCGAACACCTGCTCGAAGGAATCACTGACATCCACCACGCGCTCGTCGCTGATCCGCGAGACCAGCACGATCGTCTGCGGCGCCGTGAACAACCGGGCAAGCTGCTCGATCAAGCTCGCCTCGCTTCCGCCCGCTTCAACACACGCACAAAGCCTCCAGCGGCCAGACAAAAAAAGCAAAGATCAGCTAAGCCATCCACAGATTACACAGATGAAAAAAGCGATGACGCAGATGAAAGCGAAGAAGCGAACGTAGGTCATGTTGCCCGCGCGAGCGGGCTACTTGACGCCTTGGTAGTCACCGCCGTCAAGTCCCTCGCTCTCCCGAGTTCAGGAATGCATTCATCCTTGCTTTCATCTGCGCCATCGCTTTTTTCATCTGTGTCATCTGTGGATGGCTTTCGCTTTTGCTCCCAGCGATCACCCCGTCAGCGCCATGGCCGACCGCGCACGCGGGTCGCGTTGGGGGAAGAGAATATCGATGCGGACGCCGTTGCCGGGGGCGGTGTCGACGCGGATGCGGCCGCCGAGGGCTTGGCTGACGAGGTTGTAGACGATGTGCATGCCGAGGCCGGTGCCGCCGCTGCCGCGCTTGGTGGTGAAGAAGGGCTCGAAGATGCGGCTCGCGACCGCGGGCTCCATGCCGGCACCGTCGTCGGCGTAGCGCAGGCGCAGCAGCTCGGCTTCGCGGGTGACGCTGATCGCCATGTGGCCGCTGACCCCTTCGGCAAAGGCGTGGGTGATCGAGTTCATGATCAGGTTCACGATGATCTGGTTCATCGCGTCCGGACGGCCGGTCATCTCGAGCTCGGGATCGCACTCGACGCTGACCTGATGATTGGCTTTCCTGAGCGCCGGGTGCAGCGACTGCAGCACGGTGTCGAGGTATTCGCGCAGACGGAAGCTGCGCAGGTCGCTGCTCGACTGGTCGACCGCGACCTGCTTGAAGCTCTTGATCACATTGACCGCGCGCAGCAGGTTCGCCTCGACCATCCCGCCGGCCGTGTCGATCGGGTCCATCAGCGCCTTGGCCTCATTCGCCGACAGGTGCCGCGCGAGCGCGCTCTTGACCACGGCGAGCTCGCTCTTGAGGAAAGACAGCGCGGTCACGCTGACGCCGAGCGGGGTGTTGGCTTCGTGCGCGACGCCGGCGACCAGGCGGCCGAGCGAAGCCATCTTTTCCGCTTCGATGAGACCGGTCTGCGTGCGCTGGAGCTCCTCGATGGCCTCGCTGAGCTCGCTGTTGGCGCCTTCGAGCTGCTGCTGGCGCACCTCGAGATCGGCAGTGCGCTCGCGCACGCGTGAATCCAGCGCTTCGTTGAGCCGGCGCAGCGCTTCCTCGGCATCCTTGATGCGCGAGATGTCCTGCTGGGTGCCGGTCATGCGCAGCGGCGCACCGTCCGCCGCGCGCGTGGCGATGCGGCCGCGGCAAAGCCGCCAGACCCAGCGCCCGGAGCCATCGCGAATGCGATAGCTGGCCTCGAAATCATCGCTGCGCCCGGCAAAGTGCTCGACCAGGCGCGCATGGACTTCGGGATAGTCGTCGCGGTGCACCATCATCGAAAAATCATCGAACGAATTCATCACGTGATCGGCCGCGACCCCGTGCTCGCCACCGATGCGGAGCATGCGGCGCCCCGGAATATCCCAGTCGAGCAGCTCGTCGCCGCTGCCGCGCAGGGCCAGCTTGAGACGCTCCTCGCTCGCGGCGAGCGCCTCCTGGGCGAGCTGCTTCTGGCGCGCGCGCAAACGCCGCTGGCGCAGGGCATACGCGATGGTGAGGCCGATCGCGAGCGCGTACAGCGCATAGGCGAGCGGACTCCGCCAGGGCGCCGGCAGGATGCGCACGCGCACCTGCGCAGTCTCCGGCAGCCACTGGCCGTCGGCATCGGTGGTGCGCGCCTCGAACACATAATTCCCGGCCGGCACATTGGTGAAGGTGGCGCTGCGCTGGCGGCCCAGGGTCTCGATCCAGCGATCGTCGAGCCCGCTCAAGCGATACGAGAACAGGTGCCGGCTCGGGTCGGTGGCCTTGAGCGCGGCGAACGTGAATCCGAACACCGATTGCCGATGGGTGAGCTCGATCCTCTCGGCGTATTCGATCGGCTCGCGCAGCGCTGATTCGGTATCGAAGGCGGCAATCTTCACGCTGCGATTGAACAGCGAAAAATCGGTGAGCACGGGGCTCGCGGCCTCGACCCGCGCATCCCCGAGCGCTGGTGTCACCACGACCACGCCCGCGACACCACCGAAGTAGACGCGCCCCGAGGCGCCGACGTGCCAGGCGCCGCCATTGAACTCGGCATTGCCGATCAAGGGCTGCATCGCAAACTGGCGCGAGCTCGCATGCGGTGGATCGAAGCGCACCAGCCCGCCGTTGGTGCTCAGCCAGAGCCGTCCGGCACGGTCTTCGCCGATGCCATAGACCAAGTTGATCGGCACGTCGCGCTGGCGCTCGAAACGATCGCTGGCGGCGTCGTAGCGATCGAGACCGGCGCTGGTGCCGATCCAGATGTCGCCCCGGATATCCTGCTGCAGCGCCAGCACGCGATCGCTGCCGATGCTCTGGGCATCGCGCGGGTCATAGCGGTAGCGACGGATGGCGCCGGTGCGTGGATTGAGGCGGTTGAGGCCGCCGCCGTGGGTGCCGATCCAGAGCATCCCGTCGCGGCTGGCGAGCAGGCTGTAGACGCGGTCGTCGCTCAATGAATCGGGCTTGCCCGGATCGTTGCGGTAATGCGCGAAACGGTCGCGGTGCGGCAGGTAGCGATCGAGGCCGCCGCCATAGGTGCCCACCCACAGCGTGCCGTCGCGGTCCAGCAGCATGCAGCGTACGAAGTCGTGCGCCAGGCTGGCGCCGTCGGCAGGGTCGTGCAGGTAGTGTTTGAAGCGCGAGCTGATGCGGTCGTAGACGGAGAGGCCGCGGCGGGTGCCGACCCAGATGCGCCGCGAGCGATCCTCGACCAGCGCGCGCACATCGTTGTCACTCGGGCCGCGATCGCTGCCGGCCGCCGCGCGATAGGAGCGAAAGCGCCCGGTCGTCGCCGATTGCACCTGCACGCCGCCATCGATGGTGCCCACCCAGACAGCCCCTGCAGCGTCCTCGAGCACGCTCCACGCACCACCGGCGGAGAGGCCATCGGCCTGGTCGGGATCGTGCTGCAGCAGGGTGAATTGCGGATCCGTAGGCATGTTGCGGGCGAGGCCGCCGCTGCCGGTGCCGACCCAGAGCGTGCCCAGCGAATCCTGGAAGGTGCCGTAGACATCGTCGTAGGGAATCGACATCGGATCGCCGCGATCATGGCGGTGGTGCACGAACTCCCCGGTGTCTGCGCGAAAGCGGTCGAGCCCGCCGGTGGTACTGATCCAAATGCGCCCGTCCGGCGCCTCGTACACCCGATTGACGGAATCATGGGCGAGGCTGCCCGGACGCGCCGGATCATGCCGGTAGCTGGTGATCGTGCCGTCGGCGAGCCGGCGGCTGAGACCGCTGCGCCGCGAACCGATCCACAGGCCGCCGGCGGTATCGAGCCACAGGCTGGTGATTTCGATGTCGGTGTCGGCGGTGGCATTGCCGGGATGCGCGGTCAGCGTGTCGTCCGCCGGCCGGTAGTGCAGCAGCCCGGCGCCCAGCGTGCCAATCCACAGGCCATCGGCCCCATCGCCTGACAGTGCACTGATCTGACGCCGGCCCGGCAGGCTGGCCTGGCCAGGCAATTGCAGCCGCGTGATCGTGCGCGTGCCGGCATCGATGCGATGCAGCCCGCCGCCACGCGTGCCCACCCAGAGCGTGCCCGCGGTGTCCTCGTGCAGCGCACTGACGTCGTTGTGCGCAAGCGAGCGCGGGTCGTCGGGATCGTGCAGGTGGTTGACGAAGACGCCGCGGCGCGGCTCGTAGCGCGCCAGCCCGCCACCAAAAGTGCCGACCCACAGTGCGCCGCTGCGATCGATCAGCAGCGTGTTGACATAGTCCTCCGCCAACTCAAAAGGGGATTCGCCGCGGGCCTTGAAGACCTTGAATTCGACCCCGTCGAAGCGGTTGAGCCCGTCTTCGCTGCCGATCCACAGAAAGCCATCGCGGTCCTCTACGATGCTGTGGACGGAGTTGTCGGAGAGGCCGTGCTCGCGTGTCAGCGTGGCCCAGCGCAGCCCCTGTGCCTGCGCCACTGCACTGCCAGCGAGCGCCAGCAGCACCACGAACTCGGCGAACGCGAGCGCGTTTCGCAACAGCGGGACACTCGCTGCAGGCACCCTTGGGCGTCCTTGGGTTGTACGCGTGGCGGCGTAGGGGCAATTGTGGCACGGGCGTAGGCCGTAGTGCCGCGAAGCGGCTCTGCGGCGATCCTGCGGTCATCCCGTACGCGATGGTGCGGAGATCTCGTAGGCGTAGGCCGCAGTGCGCGCGGGTTCTTGCGCGCTCTGCCGCGATCGTGCGGGAAAGCCAAGAGCGCCGCAGAGCGCGCAAAAAAGCCGCGCGCACTACGGCCTACGGCCTACGGCAGCGCCAGGTCCAGCCACACCAGGTGGTGATCACTTGCCTGCGTGAGCGGCGCATCCGGGTGCTCCGGGGTCGGCCAGAAGACGCCGCCATCGAGCACGCGCCACTCGCGCGACGGCAGCACGTAATCGACGCGCAGGCCGAAGTTCGTGGTGCGTTCGGCCGGGTTGGCGAGCTGCGGGGCCTTGAGGCCCATCGGGTTGATCTTGTAGCCGGCTGCCCCGGCGCTCTTCGGTACGAAGCTCGCGTCGACCCGGGGGTGCGTGAGCAGGCGGGTCATGGCCTCATGCAGGCTGTCGCCATCCACCGGATCCGAATTGAGATCGCCGGCGATGACGAAGCGGGCACCGGTCTCGATCGCGCCCCGGCGACCCTGGTCGTCGACCAGGTATTCGGCGCTGCTCGGATCCAGGTAGTCGGTCATCAATCGCACTTCGTCATGGTTGCGCCGACCGTTGCGGTTTTCCGGGCCGTCGAACACCGGCGGAGTCGGGTGCATCACCAGGAAATGCAGGGTGCCGAGCGGCGTCGCGATCGGCAGGTCCCAATGGCTCTTGCTCGACAACTTGAGCTCACGCCACACCGCGTCCGGGTAATAGGGCGTATCGACGCCGGGCGCTTGCGGCTTCAACGCGCCGGGCATCTGGCTCCAGCGGAAATGCTGGAAGCTGCGCACGGCGGCGGCATCAATCGGATAGCGCGACAGCACCAGCATGCCGAACTGCCCCGGATGATGGCCGAAGCCCCAGGCATCGTTCGGGCCATCGCTGCGCCCGTCGAGGTCGAGATCGAGCCCGCTCGGGACGCCGGTATTGACCGGCGCCTGGAACTGATGGGGATACTCGATGGGCTCGCCGCCATGCTGGGCCACGCCCAGGTAGTCGCGCAGGAAAATCGAGAGCGCCGGGCCATCAGGCGCGTAATCGAATTCGTTGATCAAGAGGATGTCCGGGCGCACGCGCTGGATAACGGCCGCGGCCTGGCGGGCCTTCTCATCGCCCGCAGCGAGACGCGCCGCGACGCCACCGGCCGTTTCGGAGAAAAGCGAAACGTTATAGGTGGCGACCCGCAGCTTTGCAGGGGCTGCCGGCGCAGGGCGCAGCGTGGCGCGCTGGCAGCCATAGGCGAGCACCAGGAGGCCCAGGACCAGCAGCAGGGCAATGCGCATCGTGCGTCCTCGTCATCGGCGGGCTGCGATCGCGCATTCTGCCCGACCGGCTGCTAGCGCACGACCGCCTCTCCATTTCCGGGCGCATCGGGGCTGATGGTATCGGGCACTGCGGGAACGCTCGGGCTCAACACCACGACCTCCTGATTCGGGTGGCGCCAGATCTCCAGCAATGAGGCAGTCGCCGTCAGCACCAGGGGGCCGAGAATCAGCCCGGCAGCCCCGAACAGCACCAGGCCACCAATGACGGCGATGAACACTAGGATGGTGTGCTGGTGGATGCGCTTGCCGACCAGCGTCGGATACAGGATGTTGTCGATGCTGCTGACCACCAACACGCCCCAAGCAAACAGGATCGCGGCCTTCCCGGCTTGGCCGGTGAGCAGCAGGAACAGTGCCGCCGGCACCCAGATGACGAACGTGCCGAGGATCGGGATCAGCGACATCAGGCCCATCACCACGCCCCACAGCAACGGCGCTGGCAACCCCAGCCACCAGAACATCAGGCCACCGAGCGTGCCCTGCACGATGGCGACGGTGAAGGTGCCGAAGATGGTCCCGTGCAGGCTGTCGCCGAGGCGTTTGTACATCAACTCCATCTGCGCGCGGGAGAGTGGCGACAGGAAGCTCAGCGACTTGAGCGCGGCGCCACGATCGCGCAGGAAGTAGAACAGCAGGTAGAAGGTCAGCACCAGCTGCACCGCCTGCTTGAGCGAGCCGCGCACGAAGTCGCCGGCGAAATCCCCGAGCTTTACGCTGGCGGCCTTCACCGAGCCCTCGACATCGAATTGCTTGTCGATCCAGGTCACCGCCGGCGTGAGCCGCGGATACGCTTCCAGCGCGCGCCGCCACTCGCCGGACTCAACGCGTGCCTGCACGGTTTCCGCGCCAGTGCCAACCTGGCTGACGATGTTGGAGGTGACCACTGCCACCGGCGCCACCACCGTGATCGCCGCCGCCACCACCGATAGCACCGCCGCCAGCCCATGGTGCTTGACCACCCGCTCCAGCAGGCGGTGAAAAGGCAACATCACGATGGTCAGCGCCAGCGCCCACGCCAGCGGCGACAGGAACGGCACCGCCATCCGGTAGCACAGGTACAACAGGATCGCGGTAATCGCGAACATCACCAGTGTATGCACATGCCCCGGTGATCCCCAGTCGTCCTGCGCGGGAGCGGGGGCTGCGGCGGCAGCCGGCGCGGCAACGGTCGCGTCTGCGGGCATGGATCCATCCTCGGGCTTAAATTTCACCTGAGTGTATGCGTGCGTTTGTGGCACGAATGTCAGTGCATGGATGAGTTGGCGCCGCTGTCGGGGCAGTGCTCAGCTCGGTTTTGCTAGTGTCTGACCCGACAAGGTCTGTCCTGGACCGGTCAGACCCGCTCCCCGAAAGTGTCATTTTTGTGCCGCATGCAATGCGAGCTGTCGGAGATTTCTAATGCTGCAGCTCTCACCCTGGCGGCTGTGCGTGGCGCCGATGATGGATTGGAACTACACCTTCCAGAATCAATAGCTTGGCGGCGCATGGTGCGCGCAAGGTGCGTCTCAGCACTTGAGATTCGCCGAAGAGATGATGCGGCTTATGCCCCAGCCACCTCCCTTTCTCTGCCCCGTTTGCAGCTCAGCGACGTACTTCCCGATCAGCCGTCCGGGTGCCGCGCGGCCGGTCTACGCTTGCCGCGGATGCACGCTCCTTTTTCTCGATGCGGGCGCGTTCACTCGCAAGGGCGCGGCGCCTGAGCCCTCGCATTGGGGCGAGCCCGTCCCGAGGACAGAATTCAGGGTGCCGGACCTAGCTCAGAGGAAGCGCAGGCGGTAAACGGAAAACGGCGCCCCAAGCTGGTTGGCGCGCCGTTTGTTCCGCGACGATCGACCTTGGGGCCGAACGACACCCGGGTACTGTGCGAGCTGCGGGTGGCCGATGCGTGTGCCGGCGAGAGAAAGCATGGGCTTTCGAACGGACCGATGGCATCGGATAGTTGCTCAATCCACTGTAGGAAATTTCCGACATGGGGCGTTCAACAGATTTGACCACTCAGCGAATCGCGAATCGGAGGGCCGCAAATAGAGCTGCCGGTGGAAAACATATCAACACCGCTATCGGTCCCGAGGCAGCGACCGCGCTGGCACAGTTGAGGAAGACGATGGGGATGCGCCATGCCATCGAGCGCGCGCTGATCCTGTTGGCCAAGTCACTGGACAATCTCAATCCGTGAGACCAACACCCGGCAGGCTCCCACCATCGACTAGGAGATGGCCATGGGACGATTCTACGGACGAGACGCGCGCCGCTACCGGGCAGAGATGGACCGCCAGCGCAGGCTGGCCAATCCGGCGCCGGTCAGGCCAGTCAATGTGGTCACGTTCGCGCACTTCACGCGCTGCCCCGGTGTCGAGGGCGACATCTGTGAGAAAGCCCGCGCGCGCCTGGCCATAGTGTCGCTCCCCGGGATCATGGCGATCGAGGACATCAGGACCGTCTTCGAGAGGCCGGGCGAGCTGGTCGTCAAGATGCGGACCGCTGGCGAAGCGAGCTTGCAACAGCTGTTGCAGTACGAGCTCACCGGGATAGCTGACGTGCGAGTTTCGATGAAAAAGGCGGCGTAAGATGCTCGCGCCACTTGGAGGACTTATGCGCTACCTGATCGCCGTTTTGCTGCTCGCCTGCACTGTTGCCCACGCCGACACAACGCGTATCGGCAGCAAGATCATCACTGATGGAATGACCAGCGTCGAGGTGCTCGACCGCGCTGGCCAGCCGCTCGACAAGTCGGACATCACGAACCGGTTCGGCGCAGTGGTCGCCAGCAAGTGGAGCTACAAAGACGGCCGCCGTGCGATCGTGATCACAATCCAGAGTGGCAAGGTCGTCGACATCGAAGAGACGCTGCTCTAGATCTCGATCGTCACCGTCGGCAGCGTTACCGTCTGCCTGAGAACCGCCCCGCCCTCGATCTCGGCCTGCTGGCCGATCGGCACCAACTGGCCACGCGCGCGGAAGACTCCGCCGGCGACCTGGATCGTTGATGTGCCGTCGTCATTGTGCGCGACGACGGCACCGATGATTCGCTTGGTAGACGGCAGCAGATCCCGGAACAATCCCCACAAGTTACGCATCGTAGTGGCGCTCCAATTCAAGTGATTGGCGGACGTAGAGCCCGCCGTTGTCCGTGGAGCTCGCCGCAATGCTGACGCCCAGGGCACGGGTCATCAGCTCGCCGGAGAGCCTGGCCAGCATCCCGGGCGACACCAGGCCGGGCGACGTCGCCGGATTGAACAGCGGGAGCTCGATCGCGACTTTGCCTATCGGCCCGACCTGGCTCAGCTCGCGGATCCCGCGCGCCTCGGCCGCGGCGTAGGCTGTAATCAGCGGGTCGGCAACCTGGGGCAGCGCGATGTCACCGGCGGTCCCGGTGATCCGCACTTGGCCGCGGATCCCGCCCGTCATCTCGCCGCGGACCTCGACCGCGTTGTGGCGCACGCCCATTGCGGTCCCGGTGCTCCGCCTGAGCAGGTAGTCGTCCACGAGGTCGACGTCGGGCGCAGTGGTCGACCAGACCCACGGCCGCGCCCGGAACGCCGGCACGACTTGAATCACCGGGTCTGTCGGGTGGGACTGCAGGACGCAGCCGCAGGCATCCGCGATCGCTCGCAGGGCGTCGAGCGGCGCGAGGTCCACGTACGACCACACGCCACCCGGCACGACCCAGGACGGCCCCTGCCAGTCGACCGTGTACCCAGTGCCGTCCAGCTCTTCATCCGCCAACTGCTGCGCGGTGCGCGAGAGCGTCTGCGTTCGGGTGCGGCGCACCGCATAGTCGCGCGTCAGCATCGCGGTGATCGAGCGGCCGGTCGCCGAGCGGCGGATGTCGCCGAATCCGGCTACCTCGTCCGGCAGCTCGACGAGAAACACCCAGGCATGCCCGTTGATCGTTACGCGGATTCGGCGCGCCACTCCGCTGGGGCCAGGCTTAAGCAGATCGAAAGACGCCGCATTGGCGATCGCCATCGAGAACTGCCATAGCGGGCTCTCGAGATCGCCACGCAGGCTGAATTGCGTGGCTGCGATCGGGGCGTCGTCGCCGACACGCACGATGGACACGGTATTGATCACGGTAATGACCCTAGGGTGGATCCGGCCGGTGTAGCACTGCCACGGCGAGAACGGGATAGTGAGATAGCGGGTGGACTCGGTGCGCCGCGGGCATGCGAACCGGAGGGAGATGAAGCGACCGTCGCGCGCTGGTGGCGGTGGTGGCGGTGGCGTCTCTTCATCCGGCAGGCGAATGCGCCAGGGCGCTGGCGTGCCTTGTTTCCACGGCAGCTCGAGCTCGAGGTGTCGGTATGGGGGCGTGAGCCAGTCGCTGCCGATCGCGCGTTGCACCGCGGCCTGGATTGCCCAGGGCGCCTCGATGTCGACGCGCTGCGCTGGCGGGGACTCGAACGGCGCGCCGATCGTGGCCGAGCGCGAGGCGCGGCGAGCCCACGGGAGTTCGAGCTCGGAGTCGAGCGGGATGAGGCCCGACCAACCGGCGCCGACAGCGCACTGCTGCACGCCGGATCGATCCCACGCGAGCGCCGGCGTCGCGCTGAGCTGCGGCACTTGGCCCCAGCGCGCGGCAAGGATTCGATCGACCAACGCGGAGCGGGCCCAGCCGGCGGCCAGCTGCGCGCTGTGCGGCGCAGATCTGTCCCACTCGGCGAGCAGCGCCCGGTGGACCGCAGCCTGGCGCACCCAGCGCGCGCCGACCGCCGACATCAGGCCGCGCCATGGCGCCTGGTTGATCGTGAGCGTATAGGCGCGGGTGCCAGCGTACGGGCCGCCCAGGCCAACGGGTGTGGAATCCTGGGCGCGCGCGGTGAACGAGAAGATGCCGGCGGTGGTCGGCTCGCCGGTAAGCTCGCCGTCGCTGGCCAGAGATACGCCCGCTGGCAAGACGCCGGCGCTGATCGTGAAACTGTAGGGGGATGCGCCGCCGCTGGCGGTCAGGGTCTCGCTGTACGCCTGGCCGGTCATGCCAGCGTCGAGCGAGCTCGGGCTCAGCGTGATCGGCGGACCGTCAGGAGGCCCAAGGCGGATCGAGATATAGCGGCCCGGCGGGCGTGTGGCGCGCGGGATCGCAAAGGCGATGGTTGTGTGCTGGCCGCTCACGGCTCAGCTCAGGGTGGCACGTAAGGCAGCACGCCGCCGATGATCACGTCTTCGTAGTCGCCGGCGTGGTCGCGCGCAATGACGTCGTATTCCTCGAGCGAGGGCAAATCCGGCACCTGCCATGCGCCACCCGAGGAGCTGAAAACGCGTGCGACGACCGTCCGCGAAAGGCGATGCCGCACCTCTACCTCGCGGGCGCCTGGCGCGCCGTTGACAGTCACCAGGCCGACGCCGGCGTCTTCATCAGGATCCTGCTCGCCCGCGAGATAGCCGCGCGGTGCGAGCGGATAGACCGCCCAAGGCGTGATGCGCGAATTGATCAAGCGGAGGAACAAGATCACAGCGGCCAGGCCGAGGTGTAGTCGACGTGGATATGACCGTCGCTGTTGTCGTTAAACCCGGTCGTGTCAGAGCAATGCCGGAGGGTCGTGAGCGTCGCAGTCAGCCCAGGTGGGTTGACAACATCAGTTCCCATCGCGACGCCGCGGTGGGAGTTTTGAGGCACGTAGAGCCCGCGCATCACGCCGCGGATTGCTGACTCAAGCCCAATGATCGCCGGGAGCCAGTAGACAAGCCCCGTCCCGGGATTTGGATTTGCAAGTGAATTCAGCACAGTGCCTACCGGCGCACTAGAGGCACCGCTCGCAAGTTTCGCCAGCCCAGCTCTGATGGGGTCGCCAGTACCAGCGTAGCCGCGCGCAAGCCAGAATCCAACGCTCGTCGGCGTCGCACACATAGTGCCAGTGTGAGAAAGGAGACTCGCCACAGCGGATCCCTGTGCGCCAGCCCCGTGCTGCGTCTCTCGGCCCGCGATGAAGAATCGATAGGGGTCGGCCGGAACGTAGCTCGCGATGTCGCCAGCGCCGTAGGTCCCGGTGCCGCCTTCGGACGCCGCGGTTCCGGTGTCGATGCACAGGTAAAAGGTCAGCTCGTCGGCAACCAGGATCCACGGCCGCGCAGTCGCGTCGACCGTGTTGCTCTTGCGCCAGACGATCGACGCAGCGACCTGTGCGGCAGTCGGCGTCTCGATGGTTCCGGTGTCCACATCGGACATCGTCAGGTAGGCACGGCAGAGCGCCTCGCGAGCGCCGCCAGTGCCGCCGGCCGCATCCACCACGCGCAGATACATCCCGGTCCCGCCGGCGGCGACAGAGTTGCGGAAGCACGCCTTGTCGGTGCCGGTGAAGGGCTTGGTCCACCCCGCCGCAGTCTTGGCGCCGTAGCCGTCGACCAGACACTTGTCGAGCAGGTTGATCAAGCTGGAGACGCCGCCAACCAGCACCGGTGCGCTGGAATCTGTCGATCGATAGATCCGGGTCGTAGTCATCAGTCTGCATCTCCGCGCAATTCCACGCGCACGCTGTCGCTGGGCTCATCGATCGGCCCCTGCAGCGTGCAGCGGGCGAACCAGATCGGGTAGGACGCGCCCTGGATGTTGAAGCGCAGCGTATTGCCGCTCGCCCATCCGCCGCCCCAGCCATCCGCGTCGATCGTGAAATAGGGAACGCCGGTCAAAGGATTGTTCGGCGCGAAATCCACGCTGATCACGCCGGTACCGATCTGCCCGACGTCCTCGAGATTGCATGCGAACGCCGTCGGGCTGGTGAACGTGATCCGGTACCTGCCCGTGGTCGCCGCGGCGTTGCTGACCACGAACGGATAGGCGATATCGTTGTAGGCGGCCGCCGGCGCGTCGCCGATCAGGTCGTCGCTCCAGACGTTCGTCCAAGTGGCCTGCGCAAAGATGTTGGACGCCGCGGCTGCCATGTCCTGCGGGATCGGGATCAGCGCCGTCGACAGGTAGGAGCCCTCCGGATAGTCCCGCGAGAGCGCGCGCGCGAGCATCACCTCGCCGGTGATCAGCGCGTCGGACACCTGCAGCATGTCCTCGACTCGCCACTCGATCACGATCGGCAACTCGTAGGCGCCGAGGTCGAGCGGATCGGCCCAGGTCACGGTCCCGGCGTCGAGGTCGAGCACGTACCAGGTCGAGAGCACCGGCTCACCGAGGCTGTCGCGGACCTTGATGTAAGTGACGTTGGTTGCACCTAGATTCGTTACGTCATTGGCCGACGGACTGGCCACTTCGAGCGTATCGGTGAAGTGGATCACGGCGACATTGCCCGGGCGAATCCAGGGCACGCGGCCGTCGACGGGCAGGCGCACCGGATCCAGGCCCACGACCTCCGCATCGATCGGGATCGACTTGAGGGTGACCACGTTGTAGCGGCAGCTCGACGGGTCGACAAGGATCGGCTTGAGGATGAAGCCGTCTTCGTCGACAGCATCCTCGATGTACCAGTCTTCCGCTTCGTTGCCCGCGGCCGTGACCAGCTCGGCGAACACGACGCGCACGATCCCCATTTCCGCATCGATCTCGCCAGTGATGCCGGTACCGGCGATAACCCCGTTGATATCCGAGGTGCCGGTGATCAGCGCGCCGGTGTCCACGCGGTTGGCGCGGATCGAGAGCGATGCGCGCTTGATGGACTGAGCCGGAACCCGGAAAAACAGCGCGTTGATCCCGGCCTCGCCCTGGACCGTCAGCAGCGCATTGATCGTCACTGTGTTGCTCGCGCCGCCGCCGGTGTAGGAGGTCAGCGTAGCCTCGCCGGCACTGAGCGCCAGCGTGCCGCCGAGCGTGCCGACGTTGGTCGTGGGGCTTACCCCGTAGTAGAGCGATCCGCTGCGGTCGACGTAGGTCCGCCCGGCGAAGGTGAAGCGCGCAGAACCGGCGACGATCGGATCGCGTAGGGACGGCGTCAGATCGATGACCAGCGGCGGACCTTCGAGCTCCTCTTCGTGTGCCTCGCCCAACTCACTGGCCAAGCGGAACTTCGCCGACGCGGCACCGGAGATCGGCACGTGCGATTTCAGCACCGTCTCGTAGCCGGTGAGGGTCTGGACGATCCAGTGATACACCTGCGTATAGGTGTAGATCGGCCGGCGTTCCGAGCTCGTGGAGCCAAAGGTGATGGAGAACTCGCCGGTCTCGTAGTCGATTGTGCCGGTGACCCCGACGCCGCCCTTGCCGAGCCAGCCGCCGGCGCCATCGTCGCGAAAGCCCTGAACATCCTCGACGATGATCTCGTCGCCCTCGGTGATGCGGAATGGAATGTAGATCGAGATGCTCGACGCCTTGATGTCGCCGCCGGCGTCGATCGTTCCGGTAACCGTGAGGCTCGCGGCGGTCACGGGCACCGAATCGACCTCGATCGTCTCCTTGTCGTACGTGAATTCGAACAGCGAATTGCTGTCCGGGATGAGCGTCGGGCGGAACCAGAGTTCACCGGATCCGTTGTCGAGTTCGCCCACGGCGTGGCCGCTGATCACACCAGCGGCGTTCGCCGATGCCGTCTTGCTGACGCCGCCAGCGAGCCAGGTGATATCGAGCGTACCCGGCGTAACCCCGTACTCGAGCGTGTGTCGAACGATCGGCGCCAGGATCCCGACATCGCCATAGCGCGCGTCAGCAGTGCGCGGCGTGCCCCAGGACAGCAGGATCGAGCTGTCGACGTCCGGCAGTGCGCCGAGCGTCACATCGACGCTACCACTGCCGTAGTTGATTGCGCCGGAGCCCTCGCCCGCCGCGGCGGTCAGCTGGCCAGCGCCATTGTCGCGCAGCGTGTACCAGCGACCCAGCGCGCGATAGCTGACGGTGACGGTACCGGGCGCCGGCAGCGGGATGCAGCTGAAAACGTACACGTAGCCGCGGTTGCCAAGCGCGATCCGCGTCTCGGTGGTGAATGGCGGGGCGACGAATAGGCCGGCGGCAGTTGCCGTAGCGCTGACCGCAGCCGACCAGGTCGTGGTGCGAGTGATCGTAAAGCTGCCGTCGTCGTAGTCGGCGAAACCAGCATAGCCATCGGTGACGCCCAGAGGGGTGAGCGGCACGAGCTCGCCGCCGCCGTTGTCCTTCAGCTGCACGCTGCCGATGGTCACGCGCAGGGTGCCGCGCGCATACGGCGTGCCGAAGTAGATGGTCTTTGCGTAGTCCGGAGCCACGCTGCCGCTCGTGCTCAGCGCGACCGTGAGCGCATCGGCGGCACCGCTCGGCACCAGCGCGGCGAAGTCCGCGAAAGGCGTCTGGTCGACCAGCGAGGACTCGGCAGTCGACGTCGGTACCAGTGGCACGTATGGGGAATCGACCAGGACCTGCAGGTCGCCCATTTCGGCGGCGGCCTCGAGCGGCTGCACACTGAAATACCGCGCGGCATCGGCCACCTGCGTGCGTCGCACCAGCGTCGGCGCCTTGATGCTCGAGCGGCGCGGCGGAGTCTCCAGCCCATAGAACGCGAACCGAAGCGCCGAGCTGATGGTGCAGATCAGGACGTCGCGCGAATAGTCGCCGTTGTCATCGGTGAATACCTGGGTCGTGCGCGAGTCCACCGATTCGAGGCGCACGAACTGCTGGTCATCCGGGTAGCCGTCGGCCTCGGTCGAGAGCAGCAGCACTTCGCCCTGGTCGGGACTCGGCTGCTCGGTGCGGCAGAAAAGGCGGATCAGGCGCTGGCCAGCGATGTGGTCGGAATAGAGGCCGAAGCTCGACTCCGGACCCTGGATCACATAGGCCTCGACCCGGTTCTGCGCAGCCAGGCGCTCATCGATCGGGCTACCGGTCGCGAAGATGCAGACGAAAGTGAAGTCGTCGTCCGGTGGATCGATCAAGATCACATGGGCACCGAGCAGCGTGTCGGTGTTGGCGGTGTGGACGTGGAAGAAGCCCTTGCGCAAGCTCACGCGGCCGGTCACCCGGTCGAGGCGACTGATGTCCTGGAAGACGTTATTGAGGACGCCATCCTCGATCACGACAGAGGTCTGGCGGCCGCCGCCGTCGGCATTGTCGGTGAGGCGCTCGGGCTTCTTGAGCTTCAGGTCGGTGCTGGCGATCGTCATTTCGGGTCCTTAAATCTGCACCGTTTCAGCGAACCGGAAGAGATCGTCGATCTCCCCGCTGGTGAGGTTGAGCGCCGCGCCGATCGCCGCAACTGCAGGGGAGGTGCGACGGAAAGTGCCGGCGTGCCCCCATGCGACCTGGATCTCTTCGGGCGCCTGTGCGACCAAAGCTTCCACGGCCGTCAACAAGTCCGCCTGCTTCATCGCAATGAGCATCTTGTAGCGCTCGGCGGTCAGCGGCACCGGCAACTGCACTGCCTGCACTGTCCACGTGCGCCGCACCACGCCCTCCACCAGCTCCAGGCCCGCGACAACAACCTCGCCGCTCTGAACGGCCGGAGGATTCACTTCCTGGACGATGTAAACCCCGACCACGGCGAGATCGTCCGCGGCCGGCTCGCGAGGCCAGCTCACATTCGGGAAGTCGCGCCTCAGCTGCCCAGCCAGATACTCGACTGGCACGCCGTCGATCAGTTTTGCGAGCTTCATCAGTAGATCCATCCACCATCGTTGAGTGCGGCTTCGATGCCGGCCTGATCTGAGCTCATGTCTGCCGAATACACGACGTAATCGCGCACGGTCCCGTCGACGTTGTAGGCGCCGCTGTAGGCGCCAAAGCCGATCTCAGTCCAACCAGAGGTGTTCACTTCGACGTAGTA
Organism: Rhodanobacteraceae bacterium; assembly: GCA_031425695.1. GTDB lineage: Bacteria > Pseudomonadota > Gammaproteobacteria > Xanthomonadales > SZUA-5 > JANPJV01. The sequence continues at coordinate 28,594 of JANPJV010000214.1, forward strand.
GAGGACGGCGACGCCAGCCACGAGAACATCGTGCAGAGCGTCACGCGTGTTCGTCACCGCCGAACCGTTGACGGCTTGCGCCGAGATGGTCGAATCTGATGTTCCGCTGCCGTCCCCGTTGTTCCACAGGCCCGCATAGCTGTAGTACGGCGCACCTGCGTGCAGCATGGCGCCGACGCCGTCCGATGTCTTGATGGTTGCGACGACGGTCGCGTAGCTCGGCTGATCGGTATGAATCCAGCCATCGTCGCTGCCGTCGTATTTGCAGCCGGGGATGCCAGTTGCGATCAGATCGACGGTCCCGGCGTTGACGATGCGAGGCTGCGCGCCGCTCGTTCCTATCGTGGCGTCACGCGTGCCCCCGGATTGGTCGTACAGCTTCGCCACGTAGCCAGAGTTGGCGCCGGTGAACGCCAGCAGCGCTGCGGTGTCCAGCTCGCCCGCGGCGTCGAACCCAATGTCCTGCTCGGCGTTGTCGTTTGAACGCCGCACGCGGATCAGTGCGCCGCTGTAGCCGGAGAGCAGCCTACGTGTCGAGTGCGCGAGCCACAGATTCGTGGTGTAGCTGTCGAGCGGACCGACGAACGGAGCGCCGCCTCCGACTTGGCCTGCTGCAGCCATGAGGGCTTCGAGGATCATCATCAGTAGTCGAGCCCCGAGACCGCGCCGCGCCATGTCGTGCCACCGTCGCGCGTCACGAACACCAGCAGGTCGGTGCCCGCCGCGGTGAGCGTCGGCGCAACGCCGCCTGGCCAGGACACCGACCCCGGCCAAGTCACCGTTGCGCTTCCGCCGTTGATCAGCTCGAGGATGAAGCCGCCGGCGTTCGCGCTGGCTGGCGGGTTACTGAAGGTGAAGGTAAAGCTGCCGGTGACTGTTGCGCTGACGTAGTTTCCGAGCTCGCAATCGATCGTGGTTGCGCTGTTCCGATTGCCCAACGCGTTGTGCGTGATCGCGTAGTCGGTGAGCCGCGGGCGCGTGATCTGCTGGTCTGTCATGGCCAACGTGCCGGAAATGGTGCCGCCGGCGAGCGGCAATTTCAGGTCGCCGACCGCCTTGACGCCTGCGCAGGTCACTGCGCGCGTCGTGTCCGAGCCCGTGGTCGCCTCTGCGGTGGTGGCCAGCTCCACGACGCCGCTCGCCGTATCACTTGCCGTCGGCAGCCGGGCTGCATCAACCGTGCCGCTCGTGATGTTCGCGCCCGAGTGGTTGTGCGAGATCGCGGCGTACACGGTATCGAAGTACGCCAAAAGCGTGGCCTTGATGCTGCTCCACGTGACCTTCTTCAGCGCATTGCTGGCCGCGCTGTCGATCAGCGGCATGGTGTCCGCATCGACGGGCGTGGTCTTCGCGCTGGAGCCGTGGATGCTCGAACCGACGTTGCCCGCGTCGGTGACGTCTGCGAGTGCTTCGATCCCGTCGAGCTTGGTCTCGTCGGCGGTCGTGAAGCTCGCGGTGGTCGCGGCGAGCACGGCGCTGTAGGCCTGGACGTCAACGCCGATCTGCGACGTGAGCAAGGCGCCGACCAGGTTATGCTCGAGCACGAACCAGCTCGTGCCAACGCTCGCTTCGGTGCCGCCGGCGTTGTCCGCCTTCGCGACGATCATGTCGCCGATGTCGACTGACTTGCCGCTCGCGCCACCGACCTTTCCCGCGACGCTGATCGCGTACGAATCGCCTTTGGAGGCGGCCGGGTAGTTCGGGTTGCCGCTGGCGTCGGTGTCGCCCTTGAAGTCGAGCAGGCCGGCGACCGCAGCTGCGACAGCGGCATCCGCGTAAGCAGTGGTCGCGATCTGCGTTGAATTGGTGTTCGCGGAAGCGGTCGGTGCCGTCGGCGTGCCCGACAGCGCCGGGCTGGCCAGCGGCGCCTTGGCCGCCAGCGCAGCCGTGAGGCCATTCACTCCCGCGATGGCGTGCGCATCAGCAGCAGCAGCATGCGCAGCGATCACCGCCGCACTGCCCTCGGGCGTCACCGCTCGATTCGTCGCAGTACCGGTGACCGCCTCAGCCAGCGTAGCCAGCTCGACCGCGCCCTGAGTCGTGTCCGTGGCCGTCGGCAACCTGGCAGCGTCAAGCGTGCCGCTGGTGATCTCCGATGCCGCGTGGTTGTGCGACGATCCAGCTGGGTAGACGATCGCCGTCCAAGAGCCGAGGAGCGTCGGATCGGTGCCGGTGATGAACCATGTCACGTTGGTGTCGGTGCGGTTGCACCAGTCGCCCTTCTGGCCGCTCAGGGCCAGCATTGCGACCTGGCTTGCGACCTCGCCGAGGAATTCGTTGATCGCGATATTCGGGAGCTGCGCCTGGGGAAGCTTGCCGCCGGAATCGAGGCTCGCGTAGCCGCTCGGCTGTGCCTTGTTCGCGGTCGCTTCGGCGCCACCCACATCGCCGACCACGATGACGATTGCACCAGTGCGCCCGGCTACCGACTGCACTGGCGCGGCCGCCGCTGCCGCCGCGTTGAAATTGCTGATCGTGTTTGCCAGCTGCGTGCCGGTGTGATCGGCGCGCGCGCGCAGCTGCGCATCGGTACTGTTTGCCGTGGCTCCGGTGGCCACGCCATCGAGCTTGGTCTTGTCGGCGGCCGACATGAAACCGGCTGCGGCGCCGGCGTTCGGGTGCGCGTTGACGGCATCGCGGCCGGTCAGATCGTTGTGGACGGTTACGCCGCCGCCGCCGCCAGCAGATACGCCCATGTTTTGCTGGGCTTGTAATTTCTGCTCATCGCTCAGGTCCTGCTCGCCGTCGAACCGGACGTAGCGGTCATCTCCGCTCGGATGCCCGGGCGCGGCTTCGGTGCTGCTCTCGTCGGTCGGGTCCGCGTGCACGATCGCGACGCCGGCGAACTCGTGGATCACATCATCGTCGTCGGTGAGCGAGAAATTCTCGACCGAATAGGACCAGCGCGCGAGCTTCTGCCCGCTGAGGTCAAACGCCCGCGTGATCGTGGCACCGATGTCGAGCAGGATTCCGCCGGCCGCAAACGACACGCTCAGATTGGCGGCGCCGTTGTACGTGAGCACCGCGCGCACTGTGGGCGCGCCTGGGTAGTCGCGGATGTGACAACGCAGGCCGCGACCGGAAGTCGCCAGCCCTGTGGCCGCAAGCAGGATGACGGCGCGCTCGCCCTGCCGGATCTCGATGTCGCGTTTGATCGTCATCAGGCAACTTCCATCAGGCGCAACACCAAGGAGTAGTAATCAGTCGGCGCCGGCGGCGTCTTGTGCTTGAGCTGCGCGGCTTCGATCGCGCCAGAGTCCCGCCGAAAGCGCACGGTGAACTCGCGCTCGCCGCTCGGGTAGCCGGGGATCGAGAGAGTCATGTTCGGACCGTTGGCGACCGCCTCGAGAGCCTGCAGCTCCTCGACCACCGAGCGCTCAACCCAGGCGAAATCCGCCCCCGACTGAAGGGTGATCGGGCGGCCGGCGAGCTTCCCGGACTCGTGCACGATCAACGCGCCGGTGAGCGAGTGCTCAAGGACCTGCGCGACTTTCCAAGCGACGAACTCATCGAGCCACTGCAGGTCCTCGGGCAGCAGGACCACGGTCAGGCCGGAGGTGAGCGTGATGTTGGCCATCAGAAGCCAGCCGCTCGCTGGTCGCGCTCGATCTCATCGAGCACCGCGCGGGTGATCTTCGGAGTAATCGCGGTAACAACCTGGTCGAGCGTGGCTTGGCTCAGAGTTTGGCCGCCAACGGTCGCATCTGCGCGCACGATGACCTCGACACGGATCGAGCGAACGGTCTCCGATTTCTGGTCGTCGCCGTTCGCCTTCTGCTGCTCCTTCCTCTCCTTCTCGGCGTTCGTGAGGTCTTTGGTCGCGGCAGCCGCGTCGCGAATCTGCCTGGCCTTTTGTTCCATCGCGGCCAGGTTTCGCAGCTCGCTCTCGTTGATCGACTCGAACTCTTTCTTGAGCTGGTTGACCGCCTGAGCTTCATCGTCATAGGCATCGATGACCTCGCGGGCCGCCTCCTTGCGGCCCTTTAGGCGCTTCAGCTCCTGCTGGAACTGCTCATTCGCAGCGTTATTCGCCTTGATGAAATCGTTGTAGTTACCTGTCGCGGTCGCTGCATTGAGCGCCGAGGCCAGGAATTCCCCGGACATCTCGTTGAGCGAAACGGTGAAACTTTCGATCAGCCCCCGGCCTTCTTCGGCGGTCTCCCCAGTTTTCTCGATTCCCTCCGCGAGCTTGTCGGTTGCGGCTGTGCTGCTGGCGGCAGCCGTGCCGACGTCCCGGATGGCGCCCGCAGCGCCCTTGCTCGACGGCTCGACTTTTGCGATCGCCGCGGCGAGTCGCTCCATTGCCGCTTGGTAGTCGGCTGCGCTGATCTTGCCTTCGCTGAAGGCCTTGTTGAGCTGCTCGCGGAGTGCCTCGAGCTCGGGGCGGGTGCCTGCCTTGGAGAACGCGCCGTCGAACGCCTGAGCGATCGCGGTGGACTGCTGTGCAGCCGTCAGGCCGAGCTTATCGACCTCTTCAATCGCGCCCTTGAAGGCGTCGACAGCGGCGCCACCTGCCTTCGAGAAGCCGGATTGAATCGCCTTGAGGTCGACGCCCAAGCGCGCAAGGTTGATCCCCTCGACGGCATTGCCGAAGGCCTTTGCCTGCTCGCTGCCAGCGCCGAAAGCCGCCTCCGCCATCTCGCGAACGTGCTTGAGGTCCTCATCGGACATCGCCTGCAGCTTTTCGCGCAGCTCCGCCTGCAGAGCGGCGCCGGCCTCGGCGCTGACCTTGCCGATTTCGCGGATCGTCTCGATCGCATCGGTCAGGCCCTTGACCGTGGCGACGTCAATCTTGCCGAATTCCTCGCGGATTGATTCGGCGGCGTTCTTGCCCTCTTTGTAGGCCGTTTGGAAGGCCTCGACCATCTTGGCGGCGAACGCGTTGATCTGCGGCTGTACCACCGTGAACTCGGCGGCCATCGCGCTGACGCGGCCCTTGACCCGATCGAGTTCCGCCTGCAGCTCAACCAGCTTCTGGCGAGCGGCGTCAAAACCGAGCTTGTCCCCAGCGCTCTTGGCCTCGATTTCCAGGGCCCGGAAATAGCGCTGCGCGCCCTCCAGCTGCTTCTGATAGGCCTCGGCTTGCATCGCACTGAGCGCTGCCAGCTCGGTGCTGCTGCGAATCGCGACGTCGGCGTACGCGCTGAACTTGTTCTTCAGCTCGTCGACCTTCTTGGCGAGCTTCTCTTCGGACTTCCCGAGCTCCTCGCGCTCGAGGTTCAGCCGCGCCGATGCCTCGCGGTAGGCCTCGACCGCATCAACCAGGTTTCCGAGCGAGGAGATTGCGAGCTCGGCACCGACCAGCGCGATACCGACCTTCACCGCAGTCGGGATCCGGCCGATGGCGGCGCCGAGACCGCCCATCGCTGTGCTTGCCGCCACGGTGGCGCCGGTGAGCGCGGTCGTGGCGGTCACCGCGGCGTACTTTTTCAGAATCAGCAGGCCGATCTCGGCGGTGAGCTGCGTGAGCTTGATCGTCGCGTAGGCCTTGCCGAGCGAGACGATCGCGCCGCTGTACTCGTAGGCGACCTTGGCCGCACCGATAACGACGTTGGAGACGGTCTTGATGCCGTCGGCAGTGGACTTTGCCCATTGGGTGAGCGTCCCGTCCTGCGCCAGGCGCCGCGCGGCGTCCAGCAGGCCGCCGATCTGCTCCTTGGCGTAGTCGAGCACGCCGGCATCGGCGATCGCCTGCAGGAACTGCTGCCACTGATCCTTCAGCTGGACGATCAGGCCGGAAAAGGTGCCGAGGTTCGCCGCGGCCGCGCCGTCGGCACTCTTCCCGATCTCAGCGAGCAGCGCAGAGATCTCCGCGCGTCCGAGCTTGCCGGCCTCGCTCAGCTTTTGCAGCTCGAGGACGTTCTTACCGGTGGCCTTCGAGAGCAGGTCCCAAACGGGCACGCCGCGCTCGACCAACTGCAAGATCTCTTCGCCCTGCAGCTTTTGTTTCGCCCAGGCTTGGCCCGTGGCCAGGATCAGACCGTTGAGCGTCTCTTGACTGCCGCCGAGCTTCGCGTTTTGGTCGATCAGGGCCTTGAGAGAGCCATTTAGCGGCTCGATCCCGAAGCCCTTGAGCTTGGCCGCACTCTCTGCGGTCGCCGCGAACTCCTGCCCCGTGTCGCGGGCGAGCTGGCGGATTGCATCGAACGCTTTCTTGCCCGCTTCCTGCGTCCCGTACAGGCCCGCAAGGCGCTTTTCGAGGCGCTCGGTGGCGTCGCCCATCCCGAGGATCTGCTTGATCCCGTCGGCGGCGGCGCGGAATGACAGGTAGCCGGCGAGCGTGGCGCCGATGGCGGCCAGGCGCGTCCAGGCGGCACCCAGGACGGTGGACTTGGCCGCAGCGTCCTGTTGCGCGTCTGCGGTCGCCTTGGTGCCAGCGCGCAGCCGATCGAGTGCCTCGCGCGCGCTGCGGCTGGATTCGACTTGGCGTCGGAAAGCCTCATCACCGTCGGCTAGGCGCGCTGCGAGCGCATCGGCTTCTGTCCTTGTTTTCGCGGCAGCAGTACCAAGGGCGGCGAGACCCTGCGTCGCCTGCGTCGCCTTGTCCTTGATCTGGCCCGTGGCGGTGGCAAAGTTGGTTGTGCTGAGGCCGGCGCTCGAAAGGATCGTCACCAGACCAGAGAGTTTTGCCTTCTCAGCATCCAGCGCGGCGCCGAAGCGCTCGGTGGATGAGCGTGCGCGATCCAGTGCCTCGGTCTGGCGCTTTGTCGGCTGCTCGATCTTTGCCAGATCTGCGGCCAGCCCGTCCGACTTTGCCTTCGCGGTTTCGAATTTGGCGGCCAATGTTCCGACCGATGCGCTGAGCTTCTCGAACTCGGCGACGGTCTTCTGCAGCCCCGAGGCTTGCTCGATCTCGTCGAGCAAACCCTGCGCCGCCGCGCGAGTTTCGTCGCTGGCGCCCTCGAGCTGACGCACCGATTCTAGAAACGGCTTGAGCGCGTCCGTCCCCTGCGCTTCGACCAGGAAGCGCAGGATCTGGTCATTGCGATTGGCGGCCAACGTCAGAGGCCCCTTAGCTCGACCGCGCGCAGTCGCGCCACTTCCACGGCGAGAATCGCAGCGCCGAATTCAGCCAAGCCAGACCCAACCTGGTCGGACAGCAGCATCGATCCGACGCTTGGTCCGTACACGCCCTTGATGGGCAACCGCTGCACTCGCTGGCCAATGTCACGCCGGCTGGGTACCCGGACCATGATCTTCTTTTCGGGATCGTTCTTGCGGACGAACGTGCCCGGCCGCACGCGACCTTCGCCGCCGACCAGCACTTGCCACGATGCGCCAGGGCTCGCGCGCCCACCGTAACGACCGCCAAAGACGTGCGCCGGCAGTGCCCGGCCGGAGCCAGTCAGGGTGACAACATCTCGACCTTCGGTGCCTACGCTCAGACGGGGCCGGATGACCGCCGGCTTCACGTTGAAGCGCGCCGGAAGCACGCGCGCTGCTTGGGCCTGCAGACGCCGTTTCAACGTGCCCTTGGCGCGCTCCTTCATCCGCTCAATGGCACCCGGGAGGCGTTCTACCTCCCGGGCGACACGAAGCGCGGCACCGATGTCGAAATTGACCGACACCGGCGATCAGTCCTTCACGATGAAGTAGTAAGGCTCGTTCTTGCCGGTCGGCGTGATCATCGGTCCGGCGAGCTTGGCGGTAATCGGCTCTGCCGAGAGCATGTCGACCGCTTCCGTGCTCTTCAGATTGACCTGCCAGACCTCACCCCACGTGTCCTTCGAGGTGTACCGGTTCTTGCCGTCGAATCGGAGACGGAAGTTGCCGTCGAGGTTGGTTTCACCGCGAGTCTTGACGCCGGCGGCGGCCAGCTTCGTGTAGTCGACGTGGAGCGCGAGACCCCCAGTGATATCGCCACCGGTAACTGCCTTGATGAGGCCCTGGCGATAGTCGATCACGTAGTCATCGTCGACAACGTAGGTGGTCGAACCCGCCACATTGGTCACGACCGCAGCAACAGCATCGTTCAGGTTGGCGTTTGCCAGCGGGAACCAGCGATCCACAACCGCGATGGTCACCGGGTCGTTGGTGACCGCGCCAGAGGCCTGGGTGAAGGTCGAATTGATGCCGGCGAACAAGATCGCCAGGATCTCTTTCGTGACCTCGAGGAACTCGACGGCCAGCGAAGGTGTGCCGGCCGATTCCTCGGAATCGATCACCTGGTCGTAGCGGTCGCGCTGCTTCGACTTCAGCTCGACGACCTCGCCTTCTTCGCGCGAGAGTTCGAAAACCCGGCACTCGATCGGATCGGGGAAGTAGCCCTCGAACGCATCGGTGTCGGCATTGAGCGGGCCCACGTACACGGAGCCCTCGAATTTCAGCAAGTTGTCGCGAATGGCCATGAGAGGCTCCTGGTTACGTGTTGGCTGCGGCGGTGGTGTAAACGCGGTGCGAGACCAGCAAGATCAGCTGCACCACGACAACGTCAGCACCTTGCGGGCGCTGGACGATCGTCAGTGACTCTTGGGAAATCGCCCATTCATCGGTGGTAAGTTGGACAGCATCGACCGGGAACGCGCGTTCCAAATCGGCGAGAACCTCGTGCGCCTGGCGCTGCGCGTTGTCGTAGGAAAGCGGGAAGCGGCACTGCACGAGAATCGGCGCGACTCGATCACGCCACTTGCGGGAGCTGGACTCCGCGCTCTTCAGATCACCATCCATGAAGACCAGAAGCTGCGGTGAAGCTGGCTTGTCCTTGAGCTCGGCGTGCTCGGTAACGACATCGAGGCCGGCGTCCGTGTAGTACCCGGCGTCGATCTTGATCGCACGCGCCCGTAAAGCCGTGGCCTCCACCAACTGCCACGATTCGGGTGCGTCAGGCGCGCTCACTGACCACCGTCCACATCGTGTAGGCCTGGTCTTCGTCGAATTGGGCTTCGAGCAGCCAAGTGATCCCGTCGATCACCAGGCGGCCCTTTCGCTGGGGTTCCTCTACAGAAGCGCGCGGGATGAAGGCCGTTGTGAGGCTCCCCACCGGCGGCCCGTCCTTTGCGATTGGAGTGCCCTGGTTGAACTGAACCAGGAAGGGATCCGACACCGATGCGCTGTTCGGCGCTTGGTAAGTGGCAAGATCAGCCATCCCGACTTCGTGGAATGCGAGATCCATATCGGCGGCCAGCGCACGCAGGAAGGCGGCCTGGCTCACTGGTCACCGGCCTTATGTTCGAGCCCGCGGTTGTAACCGGCGATACAGCTCAACACTCCGGCGTGCTTCAGCGCGCAGGCTTTCAGCAGCGCGCGCAGCTCGGCGCGCGATGCCCAGGTGTCGGCAGCGGTTGAATGAATCTCGTCGGGTACGCCCTGGCAGCGTTCGGTTTCGGCCGGGTCGCACTCAACGGGCTCCGGCGGCAGCAGCTGCGCGGTAGGCGTCGTCGATGGCGGCGTTTGCCTCGGCGTCCCGAGACTGCCGCAGCCCATCAATGCCAGGATCAACAGGACAGCCAGAAAGCGTTGTAGCTGCTGCCTCGGCACGCTCGCGAACGCGAGTACTGGAAATGCTGGCGACAGCGCCGGCGATGATCTTTGCGCGATCGCGCTGCTCAGCGGCGAGCTGCGCGCGCAACTTGTCGCGGTCGGCGAATGCTTGAATGACCGCAGCCTGGTCGGCGATGACACCGTCTTTTTGCGGCTCGCGCTCGATGCGCCGGCCGTAATCGACACCGCCGGCGATGGCGCTGGCGAAGAGAAGCACCAAGAGAATCTGGAGCATGCGAGAGCCCTCGAGGTCATGCGATCACCCCGCGGCCGGACAGGTGCGACATCGCGCGGATGAAACGGCGGTTGCGGTCTTCGAGGTGGTTGGTTCCACCGTTGATGGCCTTGGTGGCGCCGCGCACATCGCGCACGTCGGCGAACTTGTTGATCTCGCGGGTGCGCCAGTACCAGGCGGTGGACTTCGCGGCGAGATGCCGGTCCTGCCCGAGCATTTCCGGGGCGGTCAGCAAGTCGACGCCGAGGAACTTGCCGCAGTGCTCGTAGTTCTCGCGGCCCGTGACCTGGATCAAGCCGCGGCCGCGGTAGTGCCACGGGTCCAGCGTGTTCGGGCGGTTGCCAAGGCGGTTGCCGTAGACCGCACAGGCGATCGCCTGCTGGTCGGCCTTGTGGTACTCAGTACGGCCAATCTTGGCGGCAAGATCGATCGACACGCGACCCGGCCACATCGCAACCAAGGCATCGTCGGTGTAGTTCAGACTTTCGACAAGCTGGGTGAATCCAGCGGACTCGTGCCCGCACTGCGCCAGCCACATCGACCAGCGCGCGGCCGTGTTGAGCTCGGCGAGCGTGCCAACGGCGGCGATCGCGGGCGCCCACGCGACGACGGCTTCATCGCTGAGATCAGCGGCGAGTGCCAGGCGAGTTGGCGGGATGACGAGCATCACGTGCCGAGGTCCTCGTGCTCGTCGCGCTCGGGCGGTGGGCGACGTCGGCGGGCGTGAGCTTTCGGGATCCCAGCGCGATCGGCCATCTCATCAAGAACGACCTCCGCGCCGGCGGATCGCTTCTGGACCCAGCGAACAAGCGCCCAGGAAAAAAAGCTGGCTGCGGCCGCAAGGATTACGATCCAGTCGCGGGAGTCGAAACTGGAATGGCTCGGCCAGATCGCGAGGGCGATCAGGCTAAACACTGGGCCAGCGGTGAGGGACACGACAGCGCGGTTTCGGCGGGATTCGTCTTTCGCATTGGGGAATGCGAAGGCAGCGGCCATCGAGCCGAACATCGTTCCGACCAGGACCATTGCCCATTTCAGAGCCCACTCGTTGTTGCCTGCGCTCTGAGCCACGACAGCCGAGAGGCCTGCCCCAAGGTTGTAGATGATGATTTCTGCTCGCATTCCGACGACTCCCGCGGCGGCGATGGTTGAGGTGCTCGCTGCACTCACAGGCCGGCGCGTGCTCTCGGACACGGTGGGCGCTCTAGTGCTCATGTTCAGCAGGTCGGATAGAACCAGGGACAGCTGGCCGCGCTCAGGGGGCCGGCCGCTTGCACGGCGCCACAGCCCGGATATGGGAATTGCTGGGTGTGGGTCGCCGACCTGGTGAACAGGAGGAGCGAACCGCCGTCGGGTCCCTGCAGTGCCTGGAAGGACCCGATACGCACCGATAACGTCCCGTCGCCGATTGCGACAACTCGGATCCATTCATTCGGGAATTTCGAGGCGATGCCCCAGCCGGTTGACTTCACGTACCTGCCGTGGCCGTCGATCCACAGGATTTCTTCGAGCTTCATGCTCGCCTTGTCCTGGCCGCTCTCGCCGCCCCACTGCGTCAGTGGCACCAGCGTATCGGTGGTCGGGCAGCCATTGACGACGCTCACGCCAGTCGTCTGGCGATCGTTGGGGCGAACGCATTTCACATCGAGCGCGCGATGTCCGGCGGCAATGGCATAGGGCTCGATCCGACACGCGTTTTCAGCGCCGTTGTAGTCGCCGATCGCGCTCGAGGGAATGTCGGCCGCAGGCGCCACCAAAGCCGTGCACAGGGCCAGCAGCGAAATCGCTGCGACCAGGAATTTCGGAAGAATACGGTTCATGAGAAGCTCCAAGAAAGGGGATCAGGTCGGCTTTGTCGCTTTGACCGATGCCTCGAACGCGATAACGGCGCTGGAGAAATCGGTGCTGACGCTCGTCCAGACGGCCTGCTGCTCTGCAGCGGACTGAGCGCGGATCTTCATCACGAGGGCATTCGCCTCGGCGATCGCCTTGAGCAGCAGCGACACCGCGGCGGCACTCTCCGGCCGGAAAACGCCGGCAACGGCAACCAGCGTCTGGCCGACGGCCAGCACTTCGGCCGCGCTCACCTGGGCAGCGGTGACCTGCTCGGGCGTCACAGCCGCGACGCCTGTTCTTGCAGCACGACGATCGCCGCGGCGAAGGCCTGCGCCTGGACATCGGTGAGCGTTGGCGGCTCGGTGGCGCCGCAGATCGGCGCGGCCGTCGTGATCGCGCCTTCAATCGCGCGCTGCTGCGCCTCAGTGAGCTTGCCTTCGCCGTTGGCGACGGTCAGGGTCTTGACGGCAGCCGCGGCGGTCACGCAAGCGACCTCGATCTTCTGCAGATCGCTCTTGAAACCGAGCGACGCGCACGCGGCCAGGCCGAGCAAGAGGACCGCAGCGAGAATGGTTCGGACGTTCATGTCGGTGCCTTGGGTTGGAGAAGTGCCGGTCTTTCCCGGCTGTCAGCGCTCGCGCGCGGATTCGCCCCGAAGGGGTTACGGCGCCAGCAGCGTGATCGGTCGGTAGTGCAGCTTTGCCTTGACGATGCCGTCGCCGGTAATCACCTCACCGCTGGCCATGTGCAGGACCAGGGCGGCGTTGGCGACCGGCGTGATCTCACTCGAAAAGCGCAGGAACCGGCTCTGGTTCGTGGTCTGGTCGATGAAGCCGGTGGCATCGATCGTCCCCAGCACCGCGCCGGACCCATTCGTGTACTTGACGGTGAAGTCCTCGCCTGCTGCGATGCCGGCGTATGCCGCGGTGCCGTAGTCGTAGAACAGTTCGAGGAACTCCGGGACGTTGGCGATCCCCGCTCCCGGTGCGGCAACCAGGGTCTTTGGCGTGGCGTTCAGCGCCAAGAGCTCTGCGCTGGAGACAGTCACGACGGTCGTCGCGGCGATATCCGGCGAAGCTGCGGCCCCGAGTGCCGCCAACAGCTTGATCTGCGCCGTCGTCTCGGCGTTTGCCTTGGCCTTGGTGAATGCGCCGACCAGGGTGTTGCCCGTGCTGGTACTCGTGATGCGTCGGTTGGTGTTGTCCCAGTACGCCGCCGCGCCGGCAGTGACAACGTCAGTGCTAAGGGCGGTGATCACCCACTCGCCCTCGGTCGCGACTTCGACCGTGCCGCCGGTGACAGCGTCGTACAACGCGACGCCGAAGATGATTCCGACCAACATGCCCTGCCCCGATGCGACAGTCGCGTACGGGCACACCAGCGGCAGGTGATCGGCAGGCTTTACGAAGTTTTTGGCCATGATGGTTCCTCGATCAGTAGTGCGAGGGCGCCGGCCGCGGCGCCACCGCTGGGTTGTTGTTAGACGCCCGCGTTCTTGATTGCGCCGCGGGTGCCGACGCCGGCGACGCCGTAGCGGTGCGTGACCTTCCAAGAGAGGCCGTCGGTACGGAAGTTCGTTTCCTGCTCGAGGCGCGGCTGCTGGATGCCACCGAGGAACGCAACTTCAAAGACCGGCTCGATGTTCGGATCCGCGAACGCGTACCAGACCGTTGCCGGCAGGCGCGGCGTGTCGACGATGTCGCGGAACATGCCGCGCACGATGTTTGGGCGCTTCTGGTTCTTCTGCGATTCGTCGTCGTATTCGGCCGCATTGATCTGCCGGGCGAGACCACCCAGGCTGAGCGGGCCGAGCCAGATCGCCGCAGCGATATCCAGGTAGTCGTTGTCGCCCGGATCTTTCTGGCTTGCGAGCTGCTGCCGGATCAAATCGAACGAAGTGACCGAGGGCGCTGCGCCGGTCGCCGCGATGTTCGCGTGACTCGTGTGGAACAGCGCCAGGCCATCGTTCATCGTCGGGCCAGCGCCACTGTTCAGCGCGAACAGGGCGTAGACATCCTTTTCGATGGTGCGGCCCGCGGCCTGGCCGAGCGCGAACGAGATCCGCTGCATGCCGCCGAGGTCGTCATTGATCAGCACTTCCGGGGTGATCTGAAGGATCCGACCCTTGCGCTTGCCCGTGATCGTTTCTTTCTTCGCATCGCCGAGCACGCCGTTCTCGTACTCACCGGCCTCATTGACTTCCTTCAGGTCCGAGAACGAAGACAGGTGATAGCGGTTGTGCGGGCGGTAGTCGCTCAGCGTGCCGACCGAGCAGAAGCGCGACCAGGTGAACGGCGTCAGGGTGTAGCCGCCGATGACCATCCGGTGCAGCGTGTTCTCGAGCATCACCGGGAAATCAGACGTGGTCTGCACCGCAAGCGCTGCGCGGGCGAGCTGCTCGCGATCCATGCCGCGCGTGTTGACGCCGGCGCGAATCAGAGACGACTCGGCGATCGCCAGCAGCGTCGAATGCGCGTGCGGGTTGCCCTGGCGGGCGGTGTCAGCCGCGGCGCCGGTCAGGACACCGGCTCGCGCGAGGATCGCGTCGACGGTGCGCTGACGCTGCGTGTCGCCTTCGTCGCGACCGGCTTCGATGCGGAAGCCACCATTCAACGGCTGGCCAGCGGCGCCGACGCGCTCGAGCAGACGATTCTGCGCGGCTTCGATGGTGATGCGCGGGTCTGCGAGACATTCCGACTCGAGGGCCTGGATGCCGTGCATGTGCCGGAAGGTCGCGAACACACCCTGGATGCGGGTGTTGCGTTCGTGGATTGCGGTAATCGGGTCGGGCGCAGCAGCGGCGACCACCGGGGCGGCTGTAGCCACAGCGGGTGCAGCGGCCGGGCCCGGAACAAGGGGCGCGGCAGCCGGAGCGGGTTGACCGGCGATCGCGGCAGCGGCAGCAGCTGCAACGGCAGCACCGTTCGCGTTCGCGACGATGATGGCCTCATAGGTATTGCGCATGGTGATGTCCTCGATGTGGGCCACCACGGCCCGCTGGTGTGCCTCGGGAAGTGAGGCGAAAACGGACGGCCGGGCGGCCGCTTGGATTCGTGAGCGAATGGCAGGAGTGACGTCGGCCGGGGCCGCGCTGATCGCCTGGATGTAGCCCAGGAGCGCGACGGCGGACGCGGCGTCGGAGGTCTCGCGCTTGGGATCCGGCAGCACTGAATCGGCCAGGCCGAACTCGACCGCCTGCGCTGCGCTGAACCAGCGATCTGCACGGTCCGAGAGGATGGCTTTGAGCTCATCGCGCTTGGCCGGCACCTTGGCCGCGTACGCCTCGAGCAGGGATTCGCTGAAACCGTCGATCTCGTCAGCGATCTCGCGGTGCTCTTGCGCGGTGCCGAACAGCGGGCCGCGGGCGCCGTGCACCATCATTCGGGTGTAGGCCGGCATGTGGACTTCATCGCCGGCCATTGCGATCGCGCTGGCCGCGCTGGCGGCAATCCCGTCGATGTACACGACGATGCGCGCCGGGTGCCGGCGCAGCGCGGTGTAGATCGCGAGTGCTTCGTGCACCACGCCGCCGTCGCTGTCGATGTAGACGTTGATGGTGGTTGCGGTGGTCGCGTTGATCTGGCTGACGAAATCCAGCGCGGTGAGGCCGTCCAGCCAGGCGCCGATATAACCGTAGATGGTCAGATCGGCAGTGCCGTTTGCCCGCAGCGGGCTCAGCGCGACGATCGAGGTGCGCCGCGGCGCGGTGTCGCCAGTGGCGGCGACAGCAGCAAGGATTGCAGTGCAAAGCAGGTTCTTTTTCATGCTTCGAGCTCGGTTCGGGTGGCGTCGGCGGGATCGATCGGCGGGACTGGCGCGAGCGGCGGAGCAACGACTTGGGAGAGACCCCAGCGCTCGAGATCGCGCTTCCATTTCGCCTGTTGGTCGAGGACGTCACGCGGGTTGGCGCCGCGCTTGCGGATCAGCTCCGGGCCCGATGCGTAGACGTTGTCCTCGAGGATCGCGAACGCTTCCGCCTCATGCTTTGGATTGATCCACGGCATGGTCGGCGGCAGGTAGAGCGCGTCAGTGACCGTCGCGAAGGGAACGTTGCGCGGCAGACGCACGCGGCCAGACATGATTGCGGCGAGCACGAACTGCTCGGTCTGCGGGCGGATCTTCCGGCTGATGATTTCGAAGGCCAGCACGCCGTAGGCGCCGTACTGTTCAACCAGTTCCTGCCGCTGCGCGGAGTAGGTCCCGTTGTAGTTCTTGGCCAGCGACGAGAACGAAACCCGCATGCCACCGGAGGTGGCGCGCAGCTGACCGTTGCGCCAGCCCTCGAGGTTGGGATTCGGCCGGTTTGTGTCGATCGTGCCGACGCTTTCGCCGGTCCGGAGATCGTCAAACACCATGCCGGGCGCGAAGCGCATGTTCCGCTTCGGGAGCGGATCGCCGTTTGAATCGAGGACCGCACTCGGATCGAAATCGACCGGTTGACCCTTGATGATGTAGGCCGACATGCAGGCTGCAATCTTGGCCGCGACGCGCTCGGATTCCTCGTAATCCTTGAGGTCATCGAGCCTGGTCAGGACAGGCGCTAGGATGCTGATGCCGCGGCGCTGGCCAATGCGATCGATCAGCTTTGCATGCGAGATCAGGTCAGCGCGCACGCGCTTCGTGTCGGCGTGCGTGACCATGATTCCGGGGTCGCCCGGGTGCCGCTTGTACAGGTGGAACGCGATCGGTCGGTTCCAGGCGTTGCACTCCACGCCCTGCATGATGTTGCGGCCGGCGTCGTAGAAGTCGAGCGGGATCAGGTCCGGTTCGATCATCTCGATCGAGTACGGCACCATCGACCCGTGGTCGAGGAATGGCACCGGGCCGATCAGATCCTGGTGGAAGTCCTCGCCGTCCCGAAACAGCGTGAGCGCCTGTAGGCGCTGCATGCTCGGATAGTCGTGCTGCCAGGTCACCTCCGGCCGGCGACACCAATCGCGATGCAGCGGCACCAACTGGTCGACGACTTCCTCTGAGATGTCGCCGTTGGTATCGCGCGGCTGGAACTCGACGCCGATGCCCTGCGCACCGATGCAGTTCTGCACCAGCGTGTTCAGCCCGTTGACGACGATGTCATGGTTGCGCCCGAGGTGCCGCGCGTTCAACCGGACCTGGTTGGCGCCGAGCTGGACGGCGTTGTTGCCGCTGCCGAAATCGCGTGCCTGCTCCCGGATACGGGACTTGTTGGCAGCGTCGTAGGCCGTGTTGTAGCCGACCGCCATTACCCGGGCCCGGGCGCGGTTGGCGGCCCACTGGGGCGCGACTGCGAAGATGGCGCGCTCGAGCGGATTCATGAGCGGCACCGAAAGTCAGCGAGCGCGTACGACGAAGTCCCCGCAGCGATCCGTTGCTCTTGCTTGACCTTCGCTTCCCACTCGAGACGCCCTGCGCGAATTTCGGCCAAATTGGCGCGGGTCATCTGCCGACCGGCCAGCGTGAATGCCTGCATCTTTAGCACCGCCGCTTCGGCGGCGATGTAGGCAGCAAGCATTTCAGTGGCGGTGGTCATGGTGCGCATGCTCCGCACCAAGTGCGGGTGAGTCTCGGGGAACTCACCCGCACTTCACGCCAACATCTACGCGGGTTTCACGTTTTCCGAGCCCATCAAACGGTATGCCGTTCGTCGGTCAATTCGATATTTTTGGCAGATTTCGCGCATCGACTTGCCGCTTGTGAGATCCGCCTTCATCGCTTCCACCGGGTGCGCAGGTGGCGCGAGGCTTGCGGGGATGTAGAGGTCCTGCGACGGGTACTCTTCGATCAGGTACGCGACCACCGCATCGACAACGCTGCGGATCGAGTCGCTGTCGCAGCGCAGCCGCATGGCAGCGCCGATCGCCAGCTCTTCGGCCAGTTCGTTGATGCGCGCTTTGCGCCTGGCGGTATGCCGGCTCACCAGCGACCGCGCCAGGAGTCTGATGCGAAGGGGTTGGGGGCTTCGGTCGGCCCCGCCGCTGCAGTGCGCTGGGCGGCTTGCTTCTGGCTTAGCGGCGCGGGTGCAGCGTTGGTGTTAGGAATCAGCACCGCGGGCACAGGGCCGTTGACCTCGGCTTTGACAGCGAGCTGGCGCTCGCGGGCATCCCAGTCCGCCTTACTGAGTCGATGCAGCCGCAGCTCAGGATGGTGCGCCGCGGCGTACCCATAGACCCAGGTGTCGAGGGGCTCGTTGCGAGTGTATTTCTTGACGAACCGGTTGGTCTTTGGGTCGTAGACCTCCGCCGTCACACCTTGGAAAAACTCGGGATCGAGCTGATCAGAGAAGTGAACCCGCCGCAGATCTGCCGGCCGATCGGCATCGGTCGATAGTAGTGAATATAAGTGGTGCTTCGCCGCCACCGTTCCGACTTGCCAGATATGCACGCCGCGCTTGTCCAGCTGGCCGCGCCAGTTGATATCGGCGAGCTTCGACTTCCCCAGCACCGGGGCGTTGTTGGGAACCGCACCGAATATGGCCATCGGACGGCGCACTAGCCCCTTGCGAACAAACGCCTTGACTGCTTCGGTGCGATGCCCGCCCATGTCGAACGCACAAGCCTCGACACGAATCAGGCCGCCGAGCTCATGCTCGATCGGCTTGTTCAACCATTCGATCATCGACAACCAGACGGCGTCGTCAGCCGGGTCGCCGGGAAACTCCACATAGTCGAGCGTCCAGCAGGCCATACCGCGTCCCCAGCCGAGGATCTGGCCGGCGAGGCGGTTGTCCTGGGTGTCGGATCCCGCCGTCACCGCTAGGACCTGCGCTGGCGCGACCCGCAACGGATAGCGCTCGGCTCGATCCCGGATGATGTTGTGCTTGACCCGCCGCATGGCCGGGTCTTCCCAGGACTGCGCCAGCCGGGAGTTGATGAAGGTCTTGAGCTTGGCCGGATCACCCTGCGCGCGCAGCCACTCATGCACCAGGTCGAGCCAGCGCGGGCCCAGGCCGATCTGGTAGTAGAGGCAGTTGATCGTGTAGCCGCGGATCGCTGAATCCGGATTCGCCGGGATCCATCGCCCCCAGCGGATCATCTGCGTCTTGTGGTGCTCTTCGATCATGCAGCCGTTGTGCTTGCATGCGAACCAGCAGTGCTTTGCATCCGGCGTCCACTGAAGGCCTTCCCACTCGAGCACCTGGAGCTCGCCGCAATGCGGGCAGGGCACGTGCAGCGAGCGCTGGTCGGACTCTTCCCACTTCTTATCGATGCGGGAAACGCCCTTGATGGAGGGCGAGCTGATGTAGAGCCGCTTGTACGTGGCCGGGAACGCGCTGGTGCGCTCGTCCAGCATCTGCACCGGGTCGTCGCCGGCCGGCGTGTTGGCGGCGAACTCGTCCAGCTCGTCGACGATGAGCAGGCGCACGCTGTTGGACTTCAGGCGCTGCGGGCTGCCGGCGTGCTCGATGTAGATCAGGCCGCCGGCGAAGTCCTTGAAGTAGCGCTGGTTTGCGCTGTCGCGGCTGGAGGTGCTCTTGAGCGCCCGCTGCACGGCGTCGCAGGACTCGAGCATCGGGTTGAACTTTTGGCTAACCCATTTTTCGCGAGACGGGTCGCCAGGCAGCGCAACCATGATTGGACAGGGGGTCCGGTCGATGTAGCAACCGATGACGTTGAGCGCGATCTCGGTCTTGCCGAACTGCACCGGCCATTTGAGGACGACCTCGTGCACGCCGCTGCGCGCGCTCATCGCGTCCATCGGCTCTTGTAACGGCGGGTTCCGGGACGTGCGCCAGCGGCCTGGTTCTGCGCTCCCCTTGCCGCTGAGAATCCGGTTTTCGTCCGCCCACTCGTGCACCAACGACGGCTTGCGGGGCGCGATCGACTTCGCGAGCGTCCTTGCGATTCGCTGGCGGGCGGATAGCGCCACCTAGTTCAGCTCGACCTTGACGATCGCGGTGAACGCGCGCGCCAGCTCTTGCAGCGCGTGCTCGATCTCGTCGCCGAGCAGTGCCCGGCACTTGGCTTCATCAGGCTCCGCGGCCAGCTGCGGAGCGAGGATGTCCGGCAGGATCTCGAGTCGGGCGCGCAGCTGTGTAACGGCATCAGCGATCGCCCCGTCGACCTCGGCGGCAGGCAGCAAAGCCCTCATCGAGACTTCATAGTCGCGCTGCGCGGCCAGGGCGTTCCAGTGCTCCTTCTGCGCGCGAGATTCATGGAATTTGCGCTGCTCTGGGGACGCTACGGCCTGTGCAGACTCGCCAGCGTCCTCGTCATCATCGCCTGGCAGGGGTGTTTCACTCCGCGCGGATGCGTGCCGGTCGGCGACACCCTGCTTGCTCGGGTCGCGTGACGCCGCAATTTGGGCCTTCGAGCGCTCGATGTCGACCAGCTTTCCGCCCTCCGCCATCACCAGCCGCCCCTCTTTCTTGAGCTGGTGGACGTAGGAAGTCTTGAAACCCAGCCGCTTGGCGAAGTCGGCCATGGATTCCGACGTATGAGGCGGTCCGTTTTCTTTCTCCACAACAACATCCTTTCTTTTGTGCGGCATGAAGGGAGATTTGTGCGGTATGCGGTGCGGCATGAAAACGCGTCAGTGCGCCATGTGCGGTATGTGCGGCAGGCTATGTGCGCAGGTATTTCAGTTCGCACTAGGTGGCCCGGTTTGGAGGTTGGCGGCCTCCCGTGCGCACACGTAGGAGTGGCGCACATGGCGCACATGGTGCACTGACGCCTTCCGGTGCCGCACCGGATACCGCACGGGATACCGCACAGAGGGCTCAGGCATTGGACTGGCCCTTGTAGTCGTTGACTGCGCGGCGGAAAGCACGCACGCAGTCGCCCAGCCAGTTGAGCCGGGATGTGCCTTCCGGCGGCCCGTGTTGATCGCCGAGGATCACCAGGCCGTGCGGCCCGACGATGTCGGCCTGGCCCATGTAGCGCTCGCGTCCGCCTGGCACGCGGTGCTTTTTGGCCAGTGCGTTGATCAGGCGAGGCTGCGGCGCTGGCCGCGCGATGCCCTGGCGGCTGCACCAGGCGCGATAGAGGTCGTACACGTCCTGCGAGAGCGCGGGCATCGCGCGCACGCAGCCAATGTCCTCGGAAATGAGCTCGTAGTAGAACCTGCTGGTGCTGTCGAGGCTTAGGTGCACCAACTCGGCCTTCGCGGCGCTGATCGGCGGCCAGCTGGCCGAGGTGAAGCCGTCGAGGTTGAGGTTGAGCAGGTAGTCGTGCAGCGCCGCGGCGCCGCCCTCATCGATCTCGCGTTTGACCTCGGCGTAGAACTCGGCGGACAGCTTGTCCGGGGTCCAGATCACCGCGTGGCGCCGGTCATCCTCCTCGAGCACGACCGGCATGGTCTCGTTCGAGAGAAAGACCATGTTGACGTGGTTTTTCTCGTCGTACGCGGCCAGGTTTTTCGGGTTGATACGGCACCACTCGCCCGTGATGATCGTCTTGAGCTTGTTTTTGATGTGGTAGACGTCGGATCTCGCGATCACTTCGTCGGCAATCAAGAACAGCTTGCGGCTGAGCCAATCGGTGAACTTGTCTTCGATCGCGCCCTGGTCGATCACGCGCCCGTAGGGGCCATAGATCGCCATCACCGCTTCGAAGAACATGTTCTTACCGGTGCCTTGGGGACCGTGGATCACGACCGCGGTCTTGAGCTTCGCGCCCGGGTGTTGAATCGGGTACGCGAGCCACTTGAGCACCCAGCGATAGAGGTGCTCGGGGTTCGGATCCGCGCTACACATGTGGAACAGCAGGTCGAGCAGCCTCTGGCAGTTCCCGCCTTTCGGCGCCGTTGGCCACCCCGCCCACAGATTGCACGTGACTTCGGGATCTTCCATCCCCGGATCAAAGCCGACGTTGCGGATCCGCACGATCGACCGCTCGGGATGCTCCGACCAGGCGCGGTGTATCTCGCGCCTCGAGCACGCGTCGCGCATGTCGGACAGCGTCACCAGGCAGTGCTCTTGCGAGTCGTAAAGCATCCCGCCCTGCCCGTACACCAGCGAGTAGCGGTCGAGCAGCTCATCGATACTCTGGAGGTTGTTGAGCGGAGCGTCCCCCGCTCCCCTGTTCCCGTTGTTCAGCGCCGCGCGCTGACCCACCTTCCAGCCCAATTCCGTGATGCGGGCCTCGACCTGGTGGCGCACGACGTGCAGCCCTTCTCGGTGGTGCAGGTCGTTGAAGTCGGTGGCCTTGTCGCCTTTGTCCTCGAAGCGCTTTCGGCGCTCGAATTCCTCGGCGAAAATGGGCTTGATCCAGCCGCCGCCGACCTCGACCGCAGCCAGGCTGGCCATTGAGACGCCGGCGTTGAGCTGTTTGTGCGGTTCGTTGCAGTACGGGCAGTCGGTCGGCTGCACCGGCAGCCAGACGCGGCGACCGCACGCGGTACATTTCTGGCCGGCATCGTCGTCGGCGCAGACCAGGATCTTCGCCGTCTTGTAGCGCTTGTGCAGCGCGGCCGCGACGGGCCCCAGATTCCCGGCGTCGAAGGCGATCGCGGTCGGGAATCCAGTGGCTTCGTGCAAGCTGGCGCCGGTGGCATAGCCCTCGGTCACGAGCACGACCGCCGTCGGCACGCCAATCAGGTGGAAATGGCCCTTTTTGATGACGCCGGTGGGCCAGAACTCCTTCTCGAGACGCTTGCTCACGCGCGCTTCGGCCTTGGTGCGGATGACCTGCAGGCCGTGGATCTTGCCGGTGGTGTCGAGCAGTGGCAGCACGATTGCGCCGCTCGGGCTGAACCGGATCCCGTGCGCGCCGACGCCCTTTCGCTTCAAGTACTCGGCGTCGCCGGTTGGCGAGCACGCGGCCCAGGTCTTGGCTGCTCGATCGGCGGCCCGATCGGCATCACGCTGGCGCTCTTCGTTGACCCGCCGGCGGTCTTCGTCGATGCGGCGGCGCATACCCTCGAGGTGCTCGCGAGAGAAGGATTCTTTGCGGATCTGCACCTTCTGGGCGTTGTTCTCGGCCCCGTGCCAGGCGCCGAACGAGCCGATCAGCAGCGAATCGCCGCCGATCCCGATGATTTCGTGCAGCGAATACCAGCCGCGCTTCTCGCGATCACCCTCGACTCGACACCGAACCATGCGCCCATAGATCAGCGGCAGCACCGGCCGAAGGCCGAATGCCTGCAGCTGGGCAAGCACGGAGTCGTAATTGGCCGCCAATTCAGTAACTCCGGAGGCGGCTAACTACACAGGAATTGCGCTCTTGCGACCCGCATGGACCGTCGACCCCAGGAGGACCCATCCGGTCTGACGCTCGAGCGCTGCGACCATCTTTCGACAGAGCGAGGCGCGCGCTTCTTTCAATCACCAGGGGAGATGGGGCCGGGCAAGCCCGCGCGCGCGCGGAGAGATGGGTCGTCATTGGGTCAGCGTCCTTGCTTTGCGATCCAGTCCTGGACGCGACGAGCAACTGCGATGTACTCAGCGCTCGGTCTCTTGGTGATCTCTTGACCAGGCCGATAGGTGCGCCAGATCTCGTTGCGCAGCTGCTCGGGCAGCAGGAACCAGTGGTACTTGCAGCCCCATAGGGCAGGCTTCACGTGCGTGGTGCACCCTGGCCAATGGCAATGGTGGTGTACGCCTTGGTGTGGGGTGGTTGGCAGTGAGGCTTTGCCGAACAGGTCAGGCTGCGTAACCCTTGGGTGTGCCAAGTCATCAGCGATCTGCAGCTGCTGCTCACGTGTGAGCGAGCGCGGTGTCTTGATGGCACGTCGCAGGGTATCGAGGAGATCCACCCGCCTGGCCGCGCTAACCATGCTGGGCCTGCCGTTGCGTTTGCTTCACGCCAACGCGGAAACAATGAAGATGGCAAGCGCTATAGCCCGCGACCCGAACACAGAAAGGCGTGGCGCCTTTCACCGAAAGCCCTTCCTGATCTTCTTGGGGACCTTGACGCCTGCAGCTGCGAACAACTGCGGCAGCTGCTCGGCGAGTGCGCTGATCTGCCCGAAGGCATGCGCCTGCGCTACTGCCTGGTCGGGCATGTACTTCGCGATCAGATACTGGATGGGCGTTAGATCTTCGAACTCTTCGATGTACGCCTCGAGTTCGTCCAGGTCGAACTTGCGGTTACGCTCACCGCCGCCACCGAGGACTTCCGACAGGTGGGACGGGCTCATGTCCAGCTTTCCAGCTACTGCCCTGATGCCACCGCGTTGCCGATGGATCTGCGTAGAGACGCAGTCCTTGAGCGAGATGAACTGCTCGGCAAGGTCCGGATCGAAGGTCAGCGACAATTGTGTGGGTTGCTGTGGGATCACGGCGTCCCCCTGGGTCCCACAGGCAGGGCGAAACATGCCGAGCCATGGACATTCGCAGACGTATGAAAAGGGGGGCCGGCTGTCTCGCCACCGGCCCCAAAGCTCCGAGAGTCGTATCGGAGGTGTTGCCCTGCATGGGTGGCCCGACAACGCCGAGTGAGCGCCAGGGGAAACGCGGCGTCAGCGCGTCGGGCCAAAGAGTGGCGCCTCATCACGGCCGCTCCGCCACCGGCTCGGAGGTGAGCCCGTGAAGATCGATGTTGGTCAGTGCCAGGGTACCGGCCGGCAACTCGCTCACGCCGTCCCATTCGTCCAGAATGGCCGTGCACCCGAAGCGGTTGGCGAGCTGCTGCGCGAGACGAGTCTTCCCGGTGCCGGAAGGCGCGACGACGACGATGGTTGGAGATGTGCGCATGCCTTTTCCCTCAAACAGTTACCGAAGGGTGTACTTGCCGTACTGCCTCGAGCGGCTTGCCGACGGCAGCTACCTGCCGCTGAATCGGCGCTACAAGCCGATTGGACAGGCGACGCTGGATTTCGTGGACTACGAAACGGTGAAGGCAGGGCGGGTGAAGATCACGCCGGCAAAAGCTCGGAAGCTCGAGTACCGACCCACCCTCGATCCCGCACGGATCTACCTTTACAACGACGGTTGCCTGCCGGATGCGAGCGCGGAGCACTGGCAGCGGTACGCGGAGCGCCTTGCGCTGCTCGCGAAGCTCAGCATCGACTAGCCGCATCAAGCGGCCCTCGATTCGGAAAGCCCGCCGGGCGACACGTTTGTGGGCTTGTCAGCTGGCCAGATGTCGGGGCGCAACGATTCCTTCGGGACTTGCCCGCCAGAGTGCTCGTGGATGAGTTGCGCGAGCTTGTGGCTGGCCTTCCGGTGCCCGAGTGCAATGTGGCTCAGGTACACCGGTTTCGTGTTGCAGGCGAGTGCCAGCCGTTCGGCCTGGGCTCGATCTCTGAGGTACTCGTGGAGTTGGACGTTCATAGGCCAGGAAACTTAGCACCATGCTAAGCAACCTGCAACGTCAATCTGTGAACCTTAGCGCGCGCCTTGCTAACCACCAGGCGTTAGCGTTTCGCTACGCTGAGGCCATGTACGCTACGTCGAAAGAGATTCGCCGACGCAACCTCAAGATTGTTTGGGCGCGCAACCACTTGGCGAAGCGCTCACTGAAGGACTTGGCGATCTCGCTAGATACCAACCCGTCCTACATTAACCAATTGCTGAGCGGCAACCGCGGGATGGGTGACACGGTAGCGCGGAAGTTCGAGAAAAAACTTGAACTTACAGAGGGCGAACTTGACTCCCTTTGGCCAGATCCAGACGGCTTGGCTGATGTGTGGAAGCCAAAGCATCAGGAGGAAGACGATACGCCCAAAGTGCCTGTGCGCGTTGTGGGCTTCACTATCCGCGGCATTGACGGTAAGGATGGACTCGATGAACTCCGGGAGGCGCTAATAAAGGTTGTTGACATTGAGGTCTCGGCTGGTTCCGATGGCATCCCGATACCCGAATTTGTTGAGACCCGTTACGAGCTGCCCTATCAGCTGTCGTGGCTTCACGACTGGGGTGCGCGGCCAGAAGACATCATGATCGTTCCGGTGCAAGGACGGAGCATGGAAGGTGTACTTTGGTCGAGGGATGTGGCCGTGGTTCACCGCCGCCGTACGAAGATTCGAGATGAGGGGGTCTTTGTATTCATCCGGCCTGGAGGGGCATCAATCAAGCGGCTGTTTAATCGCGACGATGGTGGGATGAAGATCGTGAGCAACAATCCCGACAAAGATGCTTTCCCGGACGAGATCATTCCAGCGGAAGACATGTACAAGTATGTGATTCTCGGGCAAGTGATTGACAAGCACGGGCCTGGCGGGCTGGGTCTTTAGGAGATGGTGATGCGAGCACTCTTCGTCCTGCTGCTTTGCGCCGCCGGCGCTAATGCTCAGACCGTCTACAAGTGCGTCGACGCGCGCGGTACCACGGAATTCAGCCGTACCCCGTGCGCCGATGATCCAGCCAAGATGGAGGCGGTGGACACGTCGGGATCAAAGCGCACCGGCACTGGCGGGTCAGTCTCGGAGCTGAACGAATACGCACAGATGAACGAGCTGCGGCGTCGGTGCGATGCGCGAATCCAAGGGATCGCAAGTGCGTACTCGGGCCAGCACGGGCGCGTCAATGCACAAATCGCGGACCTTGAGCGTCAGATCGCTCGCGCGAAAAACAACCTTGCCGGCGCGACGTGGGAGTCTGGCATGCGACAGCAAATCGCGGGGCTTGTGACCGAGCGCGGGTCGCTCAGGGCGGCCGAGGCCAGTGAAACCACTGTGGCGCGGGAACAATGCCGGCAAGACATCCAAGCTGAGGAGCAAAGGCAAGCGGAGGCAGGCGCGGCTCGACGCCAAGTAGCCGAGCAGGCGGCCGAGCAAGCAGCTGCCAATGCCGCAACGGAAGCGGCAGCCAAAGCAGACGCGAAGGCAAGCGCGGAGTAGACCGGACCGACCGGACGCTTCAGAGGAGCACGCCAAATAGCTTAGCAATTTGCTGTTGCTAATGAACTTAGCACCATGCTAATTTCTCTCGACGCCACCGCCGGCTGGGAGAGATCAGCATATGCATTCCGATCCGTGTCGCCGCACATCAGGCTACGAGGAGTTCGACCACCTCAGTGACGGTGCACTTCGCCGTATTCGCCTCGCCGCAGACTGGGTTACCGGTAATCAGATCGCCGACGCGCTCGACGAGACGCGATCGAAGACCGCCGCCGCCCTCGACCGCCTCACCGAACTGCGCCTGATCGCCTGCCGACGCGACGCCGAGGGCCAACAGACCTACCTCACGACCGAGCGCGCTAACCAGCTTGCGGCCGCAGCGCCGCCGCTGACAGCCGAAATCAACGGCCGCAGTTTCGTGCTGTTCCCGATGCGCGATCCGCTGCCGGCATTGCGCGCAGATCTGCAGAAGCGCGGGTTCACCAACGAAGTCTTCCGCGGCATCTCCAAGCCGCACGGACGCCAGCGCGTCACGAAGACTGGCTTGTTCTACCGCAACGCCAAGAACGGGCAGCTCGTGCCGGCGGTGGTCCTGTGAGCGCCGTGGCCATCACTCCCGCCGAGGTCGAAAAGCTCATCGCGCGCCGTTTCGAGGCGAGCGACGCCCGCAGCCAGGCGTACAAGGACGGCTTCGCCGCGACCCTGCGCCGCAAGCTGCTCGGAGCACCGCGGCCGACCAATCCCTACGACGCCGGCACTGCCGAGTCCGACGCGTGGTGGGCCGGGTGCGACGCCGCGCGCGCTGAAGTCGAGTTTCGCGAAGCTGCAGCGAGGTGTCCGCTATGAGCCTCGAGATCGCAATCTGGGCGGCTGTTGCCCTGTTCTGGATCGCCGTGTTCGGTGGGTCATGGTGGCAGCAGCGCACGCGCGGCCGTGATCGCCGCCGCCAGCTCGCGCTCCATCGCAATCAGCCGACGAGACAGGCGCCGCGCCTTGATCTCACCGTGCGTGAGCATCACCGCCCGGGCGTCGTGAGCTTGGTCCGCGGGGGCCGCTCATGAGCCTGCCCGAGCAGATTCGCGGCGTGTTGCGCGCCAGCACCGAGCCCATGCTCACCGGTCAGATCATCACCGCGCTCCATTCGTTCGGAGTCGACCCCGAGCGTGCGAAACGCTCTTACGCGCAATTGCAGCAGATGCACACGCGGTCGATTGTTGCCCGTGAAAAGACGCCGCAGGGCTATCGCTACACGCTGGTCCGCGACACGAAGCCGCGCGGGCGGAAGGGGCCGGCCGCCGATAAGGCGGAGCCAGCGCCGGCAGCAGCCCAGTCCGTCCAGCGCAGTACGCCGGGCGCGGTGCTTCGAACCGCTGTAGAGATCGAGGCGGATCGCATCGAGTCGGCCGTGTTCGAGCACATCTTGTCGGCGACGACCTGGCAGAGCGCACTCGCGATCGCGCTCGAGCTCGATGAGCCGCAGAAGCAGGTCGCGCTCGCGCTGCGTCGCCTGATCGACCGCAAGCTGGCCACGGTGCGCAGCGCCGGCGACGGATCCCCGCGCGAGTACTCGCGCTATGTCGAACCAGAGCCGGCCGCTGCTGCGGCATCGCCACAGACCGTCGAAACCGCGGCGACGGAACCGGCCGAGCCGGTGCGCATCGGCGTGCCTGCCGAGGCCGACGGATCGCTTTCCGCCGAAATCGTCGGCGACGGAACGGGCGAGGCGTTGCCAGAAATAGCGACGCCGGCGGCTACCGTCGCACAGCCGGCCGAGCCCTTCATCGACAACATCTGCGCCGGTTGCGGCTGCGGCGATCTCTCGGCCTGCCGCGGCGGCTGCGAATGGATCCGCCTCAATCCGGCGCTCGGCATAGGCGTCTGCTCTCGTTGCGTCGATCGGACTGCCGACTTTGACCGGCAAGTGAACTTCGGCGCGCGCTCGCTGGCGCACCAGGCGCGCGAGCTGCAGCTCGATGCCGAGGACCTGATCGGCCAGGCCTGCGACGAGCGTGCCGACCACGCCTACATCAAGTCGATCGCATGCGCCGCCGCGGCGCTTCGCCGTGCGGTCGAGACGCTCACCAAACCCACCGGCGCGCCCGCGCCATCACCGACAGGAGCTACGCCGTCATGAGTCTGCGCGCTTGGTTGACCCGCCTGTTTTCCCGCCGTCCCGCAGCTGCTGCAGTGAGCGCTTCCGATTGCCTGCGCGAAGACCTCGAGCGCCGCCAGCGCGCGCGCACGCTCAACCCGATCAGCGTCGCCTGCCGCCGCAACGGTCTCAACAACCGCGAGCGCAAAGCCGTGTTCGCGTTCTTCGAAGACATCGCCCCGCGCGTCGGTCTGCGCGAGGCCCGGCAGCAGGCCGTGAACCTCGCAGCCAACACCGGCCGCGCCCGCAAGGCGCCCGCCGAGCAGCTCGATCCCTGGCACGGCCCGGCCGCGGCGTAGCGCCAAGCGCACTCGATTCCTTCCCAAGGCGGCGCCGGTTGGCGCCGCCATTTTCATACCCTCAGGAGCACTCCGGCATGACTGCCGCACAGCAATTCATCCCGCTCAACAAGCTCGAGCTGTCGCCGACCAACGCGCGCCCACACGCGAACGGCATCGATGGCCTTGCGCACAACATCCTTCGCGAAGGCCTGCTGCAATCCCTGTGCGTCGTGCCGGGCCACAAGAAGGGCCATTTCCTGGTCGAGGCCGGCGGCCGCCGCTTGGCCGCGTTGCAGCAGCTGGCCACCGCGAAGCACATCACCAAGCAGCACCCGGTGCCGTGCCTGGTCTTCGACACGCCCAGCCTGGCGCGCTCGATCGCCGAGAACGAGATCCGCGAGCCGATGGATCCGGTCGACCAGTTCCAGTCCTTCGGGCGGCTGGTGGGCGAGGGAGTTCCGGTAGCCGATATCGCCGATGCGTTCTCAGTGACGCCGCAGTTCGTGCGCCAGCGCGCGAAACTCGCCGAACTGGTGCCGGAAGTGATCGACGCCTATCGCAAGGGGCGGATCCGGATCGATCAGATGCAGGCGCTGACCTTCGGCACGCCGGAGCAGCAGCGGGCGATCGTCGCCGGCACCGAGCGCGTGCCCGGTCCGGGCGAGCTCCGCGAGCGGCTCCGCGGCCGCGGCGCGAATCACGACGATCGCCGCGTGAAGCTGGTCGGACTACAGGTGTATCGCGACGCCGGCGGCCTCACGACGGAAGATCTGTTTGCGTCCGAGATCTGGCTTTCTGATATCGAGCTGCTTGATCGCCTGGTTGAAGAGCGGCTGCAAGTCGAGGCAGCGCGCGAGGTTGAAGATGGCGCGGCTTTCGCTGTCGTGCTCGAGTCGGTCTACGGCGTCGACGTCCACAAGCTATACGCCGAGCCGCGTTTCGAGTACGCGCCCACTGAGGCGCAGGCCGCGGAAATCGACGCATTGGAAGCGCGGTTTGACCCGCTCGGGGAGCAGATTTCAGCGCTCGAACGCGGCGCGGAACCCGAGGACGGGAGCGACCCGGCCGAGGCGCTCGAAAAGCTCGAGCGAGAGATGGCCGACCTTGATCAACTGGTGGATGACAAGCGGGAAAAAGCGAGCCGGGCGCCTGCGGGCATTGGCGTGCTTATCGCCGTCGGCCATCACGGGGCCATCGAAAAGCGGCGCGTCGTGCGTAAGTCCGAAGACGAAAAACCGACCGAGCGCCGGGCAACGCACGCGCCGCTTCCGGGCGGGAAAGAGCCGTCCGGCCGAGCTGAGCTCTCCGTCAAACTTTTCGAAGAGATCGCGCAGCACCGCCAAGGTGGCCTTGCGCTGAAGGTCGCAAGCAATCCCCAGGCGGCTCTGGCCCTCGTGGCTCAGGCGCTCGATTTCTCGACTTTCGGCGGGCTCGAGATCCGCGAAGGGGCGACAGGTTGGGAGCGGCCGCAACCGTGGGTGGGAACCTTCGAGCGGTGCCCGACCGAAAGGCCCGAGGAGCTCGCGGAAGCACTAAGGGTGATGATCCAAACTCCGGCATCGATTCGGCGGCAGCCTCTCCGACACGACGGCAACACTCGTGGCGCGATCCCGCTGAGTTGGTATCTCGTTCGTCGGAAGGACGAGCTACTGCAGATCATTTCGCACTGCGTCGCGGCCTCGCTCTGCGATCCCGACAGCGGCGAGGGCTACAAGGTCAACGTTGCCGCGGCGGCCCGATCGACTCTCGCCGATCTCTGCGAGCACACCGCGTTCAACTTGGCAGATGTCTGGAAGCCCACACCGGCATGGCTCAAGTCTTACGGCAAGGCCAAGGTCCTCGAGGCCCTGCGCGCCGTCGGCGCCGACGAGACGGCAGACCGCCTGGCAAAGGCGAAAACCGCTGAGCTGGTCGAGGCCGCGGCGCCGGTGCTCGCCGAAGCGCACTGGGTGCCGGCGTACGGCAAGACCGAAGCGCTCAGGGGCGCCGCGGCGTGACCGACATCATCGACCAGGCCAGCGCGCGCGAGGAGATGGACCGCGCGCTGGCCATCGCCAGGGCAACGGCGAAGCCGACCCGCCCAGGCCTGCCGTTCTGTGACGACTGCTCCGAAGCTGTCTCCCCCACGCGCCAAGCATTCGGCGCGCGGCTCTGCATCGACTGCCAGCGCGACAGCGAGCTGCGCGCGGCCACCATAGGAAAGCGTGCATGACGCCCTTGACCGACATCCACGGTGTCATCGCCGGCGACCAGCCAGGCATGAGCCTGCAGCAGGCGCTCGACGTCGCCGACATCTCCACGCCGGCGCCGGCGCTCGCGCACCGAGCGCTGAAGGTCTTCAAGAGCCTGCACGAGCTGCTCGCGCAGATTCGCGATCACGCCGGCGTCGACTGCCCCTTCGGAGATCTTCCGGAGGCGGTTGCAGCGCTCCGAAGGGCAGCTCAGCGCCAGGCACACGCCGGCGTGATCAACATGGTGCTGCACTGCCCGTCATGCGGGACTCAGCATGTGGACGCTCCCGATCGGAGCACCGATTGGGACAACCCGCCGCACCGCAGCCACCTGTGTCACCAGTGCGGCTTGGTCTGGCGGCCGGCCGACGTCTGGACCACCGGTGTGCAGGAAGTCGAAACGCGCGGCTCTTGCGACACTTGGCCGGTAATCGCAAGCGATGGTCATGTCTGAGCCCAGCGCGAACCCGGGATCCCGGCTCTCGCCGATCGACACCGGCGACACCGTCTTCCACGAGCCCACCGGCGAGACATGGCTGGTCGCTCTCGTGCGCGACGGCCGCCTCAGCTGGTGCGGCTACCCGGAAGGCACGGCGGACTTGGCCGATTGCTCACTGCTCAGCAAAGCACCCGACGAAGATCGAGAGCGGCTGCTGCGCGAGCTCGCCGCCATCGACGGATCCGACCACCGCGCGCGCTATGCCCAAGCCCGCCTCGAGCAGCACGACCAGGCCACGCCGCAATGAACGCCACCGACCTCCGCACGTTCTGGCTGCTGTTCGGGATCTACGGCCCGACCATGGCCATGGAAGACATCCGCAAGGAATTCTTCCCGTCGATCACGCTCAAGACGCTCGCCAACAAGGCCGCGGCCGGCCAGCTGCCGAAGCGCACCGGTGATGTGTTCGACA
The DNA here is from genome assembly GCA_031425695.1 of Rhodanobacteraceae bacterium. Classification (GTDB taxonomy): domain Bacteria; phylum Pseudomonadota; class Gammaproteobacteria; order Xanthomonadales; family SZUA-5; genus JANPJV01. Next base: position 60,417 of record JANPJV010000214.1, read on the forward strand.
CCAGGGATGTGGCGGACTGGTGGGATGGGCAGCGGCGGGCGGCGTAGATCACGTTTCACGTTGCGGGACCGCAGAGGCGCGGACCAAAACGGTCGGAGAAGCGCCGTCGCTACGACGGCGCTTCCCTTAGGCAACGCCAGGCCCCGAGTTGGACCTCAGTGTAGGCGCGCGCCGACCAATCGCCCGGATCAAGCGGGCTGGAACCGCTCCCACAACCGAGTTTCGTTGTTCCAGATCGAACAGTCTGAAGCCATGGATGCCACCAGTTCGGCGCCGTGCACGCACGCAGCCTTACTCGAGTAGCCCTCTGACCCGTCTGCGATCTTTCGATTGTTTGCTGCGAAGAGTGTCCAACGCCACTCACCAGCGGCGTCTTTGTACATGTGAAAGTGCTTTGGTACTGACACGAAATTCCCCTTTAGCGAATCTCTCTGGTCGATTGTGTAACTAGGAGGCTCGCCTGAGCGAGCCTCCTACCACTACTTCCGGCTAGTTGGTTTCATAAACCAAAGAAGCGCGCGACTCCTTAACAATTTCGATTGAGCGTGCGCAATCGGCCTTGTTGACATAGCTCTCGCTGCTCCGAGCAATGGTTTCGCCGGACGTACGAGCGTGATACGTCCAGTACCATTGGTTCCGAGCGTCCTTCCGCATCCAGTAACACGGGAATGTAAGTGACATAACCACCTCTTGATCGACATGATCCCGAAGCGAGAGCCCATCGATGGAAGTCGAACCCCAGCTGATGTTAGGCTGCGGGCGCTGTAACCTCGACGCTGAGCGCAGGCCGTGTGGGTTTTGGCCTGCCGTGGTGCTCCGGGACTGCAATCCCGGGGCATCACGTCCCCCGCGAACAACTACATCTTGTGGTCGGTCGCGGCGCCCTGCACTACCTATGTGGTCGGGCTGAATCCAGTTTCGGCCCCAGTCCACGATGCGTCAAGCTCGAAATCGACGGAATGTGACCCCCAGGAAGGCCGGCGCGTCGCGGTTTTGGAGGTTTTCGGGGGGATTGCTGGTCGGATGAGCG
>JANPJV010000215.1:0-12987 GCA_031425695.1 Rhodanobacteraceae bacterium
CCGGACCTTGTCCGGACGCTCTTGGTCAGGCGTCATGAAAAGCGTCCGGACAAGGTCCGGACCCACCAAGGTCCGGACCCACGGAAGCTCATCACGCCAATGCCGCCTCGACCGAGGTCGTCAGCGACTCGGCACCTGCACGCACACATGCGGCGTGGGTCAGTGTGCGCGAGAGCATGCGGTCGAAGTAGAAGCGTACGGTGGCGAGCTTGGCCTCGCGAAATTCTGGCGTGCCGGTGTAGCTCTCGCGGGTGACCGCCTCGGCCTGGCGCGCCATCAGGTAGGCGAAGGTGACGTAACCCGAATAGAACAGGTAATCGACCGCGGCAGCGCCAATCTCGTCGGGGTTCTGGGCGGCGCGCTTGCCAATCTCGCCGGTGAGCTGCGCCCATTCGTTGGCGAGCTTCACCAGTGGGACGACGAACGCGGCGATCTCCAGGTTCCCGGCGTTGGTCTCGCAGAAGCGCCCAATCTCTTCCAGGAAGTGGCGGAAGCCAATCGCCTGCTGGCCCATGATCTTGCGCCCGAGCAGGTCGAGTGCCTGGATCTGCGTGGTGCCCTCGTAGATGGTGGTGATGCGCGCGTCGCGCATGAGCTGCTCGAGGCCCCACTCGCGGATGTAGCCATGGCCGCCGAGCACCTGGATTCCGTGGCTCGTGCACTCAATGGCGAGCTCGGTGAGCATGGTCTTGGTGATCGGGGTCAGGAACGACAACAGCTCGTCAGCGCGCTTGCGGACGTCGGCATCTGGCGAATGCGCGACCAGGTCGACCTGCAGCGCCGCGTAGAAGCACAGCGCGCGCCCGGCTTCGGCAACCGCCTTCTGGGTCATCAGCATGCGCCGCACGTCTGGATGCACGACGATCGGATCGGCGGGCTTGTCGGGACGCTTGGGACCCGAGAGCGAGCGCATCTGCACGCGATCCTTCGCGTATGCGAGCGAGTTCTGCAATGCCGTCTCGATGAGGCCGAGGCCCTGCACGCCGACGCCGAGGCGGGCGGTGTTCATCATGGTGAACATGGCATTGAGCCCGCGGTTGGGCGGACCGATGAGGTAGCCCTCGGCACCGTCGAAGTTCATCACGCAGGTAGCCGAGCCCTTGAGGCCCATCTTGTGCTCGATGCCGCCGCAGGTGACCGCATTGCGGGCGCCGACGCTGCCGTCGCGCGCGACCTTGAACTTGGGCACGATGAACATGCTGATGCCCTTCGTGCCAGCCGGCGCATCCGGCAGGCGCGCGAGCACCAGATGCATGATGTTCGGACAGAAATCGTGTTCGCCCGCAGTGATGAAGATCTTGGTACCGAAGAGTCGATAGCTGCCGTCGCCCGCATCCTCGGCGCGCGTGCGCATGAGGCCGAGATCAGACCCGCAATGCGGCTCGGTCAGGCACATGCTGCCGGTCCACTCGCCCGCCAGGATGCGTGGGATGAAGACCTCGCGCTGCCATTCTTCGCCGTGATGCATGAGCGCGTCGACCGCGCCAGCGGAAAGCAGGGGATAGGTGCCCCAGGCGATATTGCTGGACTCGATCATCTCCTTGAAAACATAGCCGATGCTCTCTGGCATGCCCTGGCCGCCGTAGGCCGGCGCACCGCACAGACCGCTCCAGCCGCCTTCGACGAAGCGCGCGTACGCATCCCGGAAAGCCTGCGGCGTGGTCACCGTCTGCGTGGCCTTGTCGTAATGACAGCCTTCCTCGTCGCCGATCGCATTCGTGGGCGCCAGGATCTGCTCGCAGAACTTTGCGCCTTCTTCCAGGATGGCTTCGACCATTTCGCGCGTTGCATTCTCGCCGCCGGTGATCTGCGCGTAGACGCTCGCCGCGTCGAGCACATCGAACAGCACGAAGCGCATATCGGTCTGCGGGGCGGTGTATTTCATTATTTGCTCGTCCTTAAGGATCAGCGTTTGAATTCGTGGGTGCAGCCATGGCTGCGATGCTCATCGTGCCAGTCAGCGGTACGACCCAGGCTTGCCAGGCGTGGCGCGCAGGCGCCCCTCGTAGCGGATCGGATAGCGAACTTTAGGTTTGTTGATGTGGAGCTCTCCCTCCAGAACATACGCGAGCGCATCCGCGGTCCCGAGGGCGCGCAGGGCGGGCAGGGTGCTCTCGGGGCCGAGATCGATCCGAACCACGTCGCCTGCAACCGGTGCCAGCGTGGTGTTCAAGGCGGCGGTGCCACTGGTGACCTGGCGCCCGTCGAAGCTCAGCTTCCAGGCAAACTCGGCAAGCTCGAGCGGCATGCTCGCGGGGCTGTCGAGGCGCACGCGTGCGGAGTAGCGGCCTTCCAGCAGCTCGATCTCCTGCACGCTCATGCCAGGCGGGCCGAGCACCCGTTTCGTGCCGCCACAGGCGCTGAGCAGCGCGATCAAAAGCATCAATGAAAAGATGCGCGAAAAGTTCAAGAGGAAGCGGGCAGGATGCGCCATGGTGTCTCCAGGAAGTTACGCTCGGGCGTCGGTCAGGATGCGATCGCGGCGATGGACACCAGCCGCTTGCGCGAGTTTCAGGCGATTTCTACTCTCCCCACCAGGGTCGCGACAGCAGCGCCAGCGGCATGATCAGCAGCAGCACGAAAGTCGTCAGCGTCCCGACGAAGCGCCCGAAGCTTACGCCCGCCGACAGGGTGAGTCCGTAGGCATGCAGCAGCCGCCCCACCATGATTGCCGTGCCGAAGCCATGCAGGAGTGCGGGCGCCATGCCGGCGGCCTCGCACAGTCCGAGCAGGATCAGCAACAGCGGGAGATATTCGATCGCGTTGCCATGCACGCGGATGCAACGGGTGAGCTCGTGATTGGCCCCGTCGCCAATGCCGATCTTGCTGCGCTGGCGCACCAGCACCACGCGGATCGACAGCAGCAACACCAGCAGGCCCGCGAACGCGGCATACATCGCGGTGATCGGGAAGCTGCTCATGTCGTCTCCTGGTGCGTCGTGCGAATGGCGGACGATGGACGCAAACGCTGGCGTCGGCAACCGCCTGGCTTTGCAGGATGGGGTGAGCTGATTTCTGGTATCGGTGGGTCGGCGCTGCGCGCGGACGCTATTTGGCTCTCGGTGGGTCTGCGCTGCTCGCGGCGCTTTTTGGCTCCTGGTGGGTCTGCGCTGCGCGCGGACGCTTTTGGCTTGGTGGGTCTGCGCTGCGCGCGGACGCTTTTTGGCATGGTGGGTCTGCGCTGCGCGCGGACGCTTTTTCCTTCCAAAGCGTCGGCGCATAGCGCAGACCCACCAAAATCAGCTCAGCGCATCCTACCCGGCCAGCCACTCCTCCCACGGCCCGGTAATCGCGACTGAGAAGCCAGGACGATACACATTCGCAAACAGCCACTTGCCGTCGGGCGAGACGCAGCAGCCGGCCCATTCCGCGCTGCCAGGATCGGTGCGCGTTTTCGGTGTCACGTTCTCTGCGAGCGTGAGCAGGCGCCCGTCATTTCCCAGCCATTTCAATCCCTGGCGGGCACGCTGCAGGCTGTCCTCGCAGATCACCATCCCGGGGCTCATGCCCGGTCCGGGGCAGAGATTGTCCGGATAATCCAGCACCAGCCGATCGGCGACTTCCAGCATCAGCTCTAGCACCTGCGCAGTGGGATCAAAGCGCCACAGCTGACCGCTGCCGGCGTCGCCGCCTGCGGTCGACGTGAACCAGATGCCATCGGTCCGCGCGAGGCAACCTTCGAGCCGCAGGAAACGGCTCGCGCCCTGCACGAGTCCCTGGGCGACGACGCCACCCTGGTCGATACTGCCCGGGGCATGGCCGCGCAACGGGTCGGCTATTGGCACCCAGTCCACCTGCCACTGCTGGCCGACGCGCACACCACGGCGCAGGTCCGGACCGCCCCGCGCAAGCAGCATCTCCAGATGCCCGCCCGCGTGCAGATCGCCGCGCACACGTGGAGTGAAACGATAGAAGCCGGCCTCGATTTCGCGGTCTTCGGTCAAATAGACAACGCCGCTTTTCGGATCGATGGCCACCGCCTCGTGGCGAAACAGGCCCATGGCCTCGATGGGACGCGCGTGCGCAGCGCCACTCGCAGCCACCTCGAACACCAGGCCGTGCGGATGCTGCAAGGGCGTGCGGTCCTGGGCGCGGACCTGCCCGCGCGCCACGACGATCTCCTCGCAACTGAGCCAGGTGCCCCAGGGCGTGATGCCGCCGGCGCAGTTGACCAGCGTGCCCGTGAGGCCCACCTCCGCCGCAACCAGGCGTTCGCGGCGCAGGTCCACGCGCAGGCGCACGCAGCCACCGCCGCAACTCGCATCCCAGGCGAGCTCCGGCGCGGCAAAGGCACCGTCGGTCAAGGTGATCTCGTGGTTGCGGATCAGGGTCAGCTCGTTGCCGTCGGCTGCCGCCACGCCCATGCCGTCGGCGGCTGCGGGGATGCGCCCGCCGCCAGCGAGCTGGTCGCCCGTCCAGCCGAAGCTGAAATAGCGAAATCCTTCGGGCAGGCGCAGCAGACGCCGGCCAGTGGTCGCGTCGCGGACAGGCTGCAGGCTGCGGTCGATGCGACGCCGCTGCCTGGACTCGCTGCCGGCAAACGCCGGCGCGAAACCGACGGCCAGGCCGGCGCGCAGCACATTCTCGAGGAAACGTCGGCGATCCATTCAAGGGCGCTCGGTCGGGATGCCGGCAGGATACGACCGATCCGGGACGACGGCGCTCCCGCCCCCAGGTCTGCCATCCGGTGAGCAAATGGGCAGCGAGCCCAGGACGGGCGCCCCGCGGAAGCCCGCTCTTCACATCTGTGTTGCGCGAACGCTACATTGCGAAGGCACTTTTGCAACCGTTAGCTTTTTGTTAGCCTCGCCAACGCTCAGGGATGGGGCTAGGACGAAAGTCCTGTCAGGAAGGCAAAAAGTCCCGAGATTTATCCGTGAAGTCTTTTGGAGAGTGCTAAATGAGCTTGAAACTTCGAGAATTGAACCGGTCCATCGCCAGCGCTCTTGCGTTCGGTTCGGTGGCCGCGTTCGCGGTGGCCTTCCCGGCCTTCGCACAGGACGCTGAGGAAGAGACCGACGAAACTGCCCGTATGGACACCGTCGAGGTGACCGGCTCGCGCATCAAACGTACGGATGCCGAAGGCTCCGTGCCAGTGACCGTGATCGATCGCCAGCAGCTCGAGCTGTCGGGCGACGTGTCGGTTGCCGATTATCTGCGTAACACCACGTTCAACTCCTTCGGTTCCTTCCGCCCGCAGTCAGGTTCTTCGGCACAGTCGTTCGCCGAGCTCTCGCTGCGTGGTCTGGGCGGCGCCCGTACCCTGATCCTGATCGACGGCCGTCGCGCCCCGATCGCGCCGCAGGTTGGCCAGGGCCAGGATCTGAACTCGATCCCGCTGGCAGCTGTCGAGCGCATCGAAATCCTGTCCGATGGCGCATCCGCCATCTACGGTTCCGACGCAATCGGTGGCGTGGTCAACATCATCACGCGCAAAGATTTCACTGGCGTGGAAATGTCGGTTGGCGCGTCCAACCCGTCTGCCGTTGGCGGCGAAACTGAAGAAGCTTCCGTGATCTTCGGTGCGGCCGGCGACCGTGGCAGCATGCTGGCGGGTGCTTCTTACAGCAATCGCGGCATCATCTTCGACCGCGACAGCGAGTACAAAGGTATCGGCGGTTCGAGCTTCTCGGGCAACTTCATCACCGCGAATGCGGCGCCGGGCACGCTGTACGGCTTCACCCCGGGTGGTTTCCTCGCGAATCCGACCAACGGTTCGGTGATTCCGGGCAACGGTTGTACGGCAGAGGGCTTCTACACCTCGGGTTCGGGTGCCGGCCGTCGCTGCTTGTACAACTTCAACCTGGTCTCGGCGGCAGAAGCCGAAATCCGCAACAGCTCGCTGTTCGCGCGTGGCAACTACGAGATCAATGAAGATTGGTCGACCTACCTCAACGCCAACGTCAGCCGCGTGACCTCTTTTGGTCGCTACGCGCCGGTGCCGTCGTCGCCGTTCCCGGGTGGCGCTCCGTTCATCCCGGTCGGCTCGCCGAACCATCCGGCCGTGCGCTTCCCGGGTCAAGGTTACGACCCCACTCGCCCGGTTTTCACCCGTCTCCGCTTTTCCGCGCTGGGTAATCGCGACACCACCACCGATGCCAATGTCTATTACTTTGACGTTGGTTTCGACGGTCGTATCGGTGCGTTCGATGTGAACTTCGGTGGTCGCCACGTCGAGTCGAAGTACCTCGAGCTCGGCCGCAACTACGTCGTCGGTGGTCTGGCCCAGCAAGCTATTGCCAGCGGTGCGTACAACATCTACAACCCGTCGGCCAACTCGCGTTCGGTTCTCGACTCGCTGATCGCCACGATCAATCGTGAAGGTCAGTTCAAGATCGAAGAGCTGTACGCGCAAGCGAACGTCGATCTGTTCGAAATGGGCGGCGGTGTTGCTGGCTTGGCATTCGGTGCGGAATACCGCGACGAAACCTATGCCGACATCTTCGATACCCTGCAGTCCTCGGGCCAGATCGTCGGTTCGGCCGGCAACTCGGCCTTTGGTGGTCGCTCGGTCGCCGCGGCATATGCCGAAGCGCTGTTCCCGGTCCTGGAAAACCTCGAGTTCAACCTCGCGGCGCGTTATGACCGCTACAGCGACTACGGTTCGGACGTGTCCCCGAAGATCTCGGTGCGTTTCACCCCGATCGAAAGCTTGGTGCTGCGTGCCAGCTTCGGCCAGGGCTTCCGCGCCCCGACGCTCGACATCCTGTCGCAGCAGCCGGCGTTCTCGGCCGACTCGGTCACCGATCGTGCCACCTGTCTCGCCTTCGGCTTGCCGGCCACCTGCTCCACGCAGGTTTCCGCGTATGTCATCGGCAACCCGGACCTCACCTCTGAGACCTCGGACCAGTGGTCTGCTGGCTTGGCGTGGGATGCCACCGACTGGTTGAACCTGTCGTTGGATTACTGGGATACCCAGGTTGAAGGCCGTATTGCGGCGATCAGCACCGGTCAGATCATCAACTGTCTGGCGGGCGCTTCGTCCAACTGCCCTGCTGGCCTGACCAACCTGCCCGCCAACGCGTCGCCGCCGGTGCCGTCGAACGGCCTCGGTCTCGCGCGTGAGCCGGGCAGCGGTGCGATCCTGTACGTGCAGCGCGGTTTCACCAACTTGGGCACGCTCGAGCTCAACGGTGCCGACCTCAACGTTCGCACGAACTTCGACTTCGCCGATTTCGGCAGCCTGCGTAGTCAGCTGCAGATCAGCCGCGTGTTCGACTTCTTCGTCGACGGCGGTGGCAATGTGGTCGACGAAGCCGGCAACCCGAAGTACCGCGCCAACCTGAACTCCGAGTGGACCATGGGGGACTTCAGCTTTGCGTGGAACCTGAGCTTCATCGACGGTTACGAGTCGACGGCTTTCGCCAACGGCGATCCGGACTACCCGGCGCGCCTGCCGTCCCACACCACGCATGACCTCCAGGCTTCCTGGAACTCGCCGTGGCAGGGTCGCTTCACCGTCGGCATGCAGAACGTGTTTGATCGCGAGCCGGTCATCGATCCGTACGATCCGTCTGGTCGTGGCTTCCTGTTCTCGCTGTACGACCAGTACGGTCGCGTGCCGTACTTCCGTTACACGCAGACGTTCTAAAAACAAGCTGTACGTTTGACTTCGAGGGGCCCCGCAAGGGGCCCCTTTTTTTCGTGTGTTCGGAGGACGGGCGCTCACGCGCCGCCGCTTCTCGAGTGGTTCGGAGGGCGGCCCTCCCGCGCCGCCGCTTCTTGCGTGGTTCGGAGGGCGGCGCTCCCGCGCCGCCGCGTGTCGTTTTCCGAATGCGATGCGAAAGGCGGCGGCGCAGGAGCGCCGCCCTCCCCGATGCGCTGGATCGTTGCGCCAAGCTCGCACTCCAAATGAGGGCGCCGCTCATGCAGTATCCCGGCATGCAGCCATCAACCCCGGCCACTCTACCCACCGACCGCAACCAGAGCTGGAGCCGCTACTGGGCGACCGGGGCGTTGCACTCGTGTGTTGGCAGCTTTGCCGACAACTACGACGGTCAGATCGCGGCGTTCTGGAGCCAGGTTTTTTCGCGGCTGCCCACCGCCGCGCGGATGCTCGACATCGCTACGGGAAACGGTGCGCTGCCGCGGCTGCTGCTGGAGTCAGGCCAGGCGCCGGGAGTCGAAATCGACGCGGTTGATCTCGCCGATGTGGCGCCGCGCTGGACCAGCAGGCTCGCGCCCGAAGTGACCGCACGCGTGCACTTCCATTGCGGTGTGCGCGCCGAGGCGCTGCCGTTCGCTGATGCGAGCTTCGAGCTCGTCACCAGTCAGTACGGCATCGAATACACGGACCTTGCGGCCAGCGCCGCCGAAGTCCGGCGCGTGCTGGCCCCGCACGGCAGCATTGCGCTGCTGTTGCATCACGTGGATTCGTTGCCGGTGCGCCTTGGCCGTGTCGAGCTTGCCGAGCTCGACTGGCTCGAGCGGCCGGACGGCCTGCTCGAACGCGCGGGCACCCTGCTGCCATTTCTGGCCGATCTCGGCTCGCCTGCCGGGATGGCACGTGTGCGTGCCGACCCGGTCGCCGCGCATGCGCGACTGGCCGTCAACGAGGCGATGCAAGCGCTCGACTCGCGTGCCGCCGGAAATGACGAAGCGGGAGCCGTGCTGCGGGAGGTGCAAGGCAGTCTTGCAGCGCTCTTTAACGCCAGCGCACGTCTCGGCAAGTTACACGCCCAGGCCGGCCTCAATGCGTTGCTCACCGGTCTGTCGCAGGCACGCCTGCGACAGCAGGAGCTGATCGCCTGCGCGCTCGATGACGCGCAGTTGCAGGGCTTGGTCGACGCGCTTTCGTCCGGACGCAGACTGCAGCGCGAGGTCAGCCTGATCCGTATACGCGACCAGTTGTTCGGTTGGGGTCTGGAGCTATACCCCATCGATCATGGTCAATGATTTAGGTCCGCGACAAGCCGCGTTCACCCCTATCCGCGTAAAGTCCAGATCCTCGACTCGCGGAGCTTTCCCACGATGAAAGGCTTCACCCGAATTGCCTGCCTGCTGTTGGCGCTCGTCATGACCCCGCTTGCCGCCGCCGACAAGGGGCAGGTGACCAGCGTGCTCACCCAGGACAGCCAGCGGCTCTATGCGATCCGAATCATCAGCATCGATGGCGAAAACTTGGCCGCCGGCGGGCGCCAGTTGGTGCGGCTGGAACCAGGCAAGCGCCGGCTGGGCCTGGTCGCGCTGATCGAGCGCGATAACGCGTTTGCACTGCGCCGCAGTGACCGGCCGAAGCCGCAGCATGTCGACATCGACATCGAAGCGGGCAAGCATTATCGAATCGGCGCCAAGGTCCAAGACGCGACCTATCGCGATTGGACGCCAGTCATCGAATTCCGTTAGCCCGAGCGGCAAACGTTTGTCGTAGGTCATGTTGTCCGCGCCAGCGGACTACTTGAAACACTCTGAATCCGCAGCTGTCAAGTAGTTCGCTGCGCGGACAACATGACCTTCCTGCAACTACCGCTATTCTTGGGGGTTGAGCGCCTTCCAGGAGAGCCTGTTGAACCCAAGCGCAACCGCGGCTTCGCTCATTCACGAAGGCCGTCCAGACGAAGCCGAGCGCGTGCTTCGCGCCAATCTCGCCGAGCGCAGCTGTGCCGCGCAGTTGCGCGAGCTCCTGGTAGGTGAGCGACGCATGTCGGAGGCCGCGCAAATCGCTTCGATTCTGGCGACCGGCCACGGTGTAGAAGCCCTGGTCAGTGCCGCGTTGCTGAAGCACCTCAGCAACGATTTCCCCGGCGCGGCAAAACTCTGCCAGCAGGCCCTGCAGATTGACCCTAGCAATGCTGTAGCGCTGAATCACCTGGGCCGGGCACTGCACAATCTCGGCCGCGCCGACGAGGCGATGACGATGTTCAAACGCGCGCTGGCGGCAGCGCCGGGCGACAGCGCCAGCCTGCAGAACCTCGCGCATGCCTTGCGCGCGCGGGGCCAGATGGAGGCTGCACGCCAGCATTTCGAAGATGCGCTGCGCAGTGCGCCGGGTTCGCGCGCCGCACGCCTGCAACTGGGGATCACGCTGTACACGCTCGAGCGCGCCAGCGACGCGCTGGAGTGCTTTGAAACCCTGCTCACCGGCGCGCCCGACGAGGTCGAAGCCTTGATCGGTGCCGGCCTCGCGCTACACCTCCTGGGGCGCCACGCCGAGGCGCGCCAGCGTTACGACCGGGCACTCAGCCTGGCTCCGCAGCACGCGACCGCCCACTACTACCTCGGCTGCCTGCTCAACGAGGGGAATGACACCGCCGGCGCGATTGCGGCCCTCACGCGCGCCCTGCAGCTGCAACCCAACGATGTCGATGCCTGGACCGAGCTCGCCGGCGTGTACGAGCAGGGCAGCCGAATCGAAGAGGCCAACGACGCGATCAACCGCGGCCTGCGAATTGCCCCGCAACATCCCGCCCTCAACCTCGAGGCAGCCAAGCTGGAACGACGGCGCGGCGAGACTACCGCGGCCGTCACCCGTCTCAAACGCATCGACCCGCGCCAGTTGCCGACCCGGATCGCGCAGCAATACTGGTTCGAGCTCGGGCACGCGCTTGATCGCACCGACGCGCACGCCGCCGCCATGCAGGCATTGGAGACGGCCAACGCGCTGGCTGCCCGCAGCGTCCGTCGGCAGTCGATCGACCCCGACGCGTTCTCGCGCCTGCTCGACCGGATCACCAACTGGACGGCGAACGGCGCCCCGGGTGCCCGGCCGCAGCCATCCGATCCGAGCGAGGACCGGGGAAGCGACCTGTGTTTCCTGGTGGGCATGCCACGTTCGGGAACGACCCTGCTGGACACCATGCTGGCCGCGCACCCGCAGGTGGTCTCGATCGAGGAGCAGCCGACGCTCGAGCACGCGATCGCCGACCTTTCGGGCCTGCCGTCCGGATATCCCGAATGCCTCGAAAGCCTCGACGCCGAGCAGATCCGCGCCCTGCGCAGGCGCTACCGGCAGGCTGTTGCCAAGCACCTCGGTGGCCGCCAGGCGCCGCTCATCGTCGACAAGCTGCACATGCGCTGCATCCACGTCGGTTTGATCCAGCGGCTTTTCCCCGACGCGCGCGTGCTGTTCGTGCTGCGCCACCCCGGCGATGTCGTCCTGAGCAATTTCATGCAGCAGTACGCGCCCAATGACGCCTTCGTGCATTTCGACACGCTCGCCAGCAGTGCTCGCGTCTATGCCCGCGTGGTGGGCCTGTGGCGAGCAAGCCAGCCCATGCTCGAGCTCGCGCGTGACGTCATGCGCTACGAGGCACTGGTCGCCGACCCGCCCGCCGAGCTCGCGCGTATATGTGCCTTCCTCGGGATCGAGCCGGACGCATCGATGCTCGACGAACAAGCGCGCGGCGCTACCCGCGAACGGGTACGCACCAACAGCTACCAGCAGGTTGCCGAGCCGATCTACCAACGTTCCAGCGGACGCTGGCAGCGCTATCGGCAATGGCTGGCCCCGCATTTCGCGCTGCTGCAGCCGCACGCGGAAGCACTCGGCTACAGCTTCGATTAAGGTCACCTTCGGTGACGCGTAGGCCGCTGTGCGCGCGGTTTCCTGCGCGCTCTGCGGCGCTCTTTCGAGATTCCTGCCGGTGAGCCGCTACGCGGCACACCGGCCTACGTGTCCGGCCTGTCATCCAGCTGACATCTGCATTCCATAGCCTGCCTCCGACAAGACGAAAACAGATCGGGCGGAGGGCCGCCCGCAAAGGAGAGGCAAATGGAACTGTGGATGATGATGCTGGTACTCGGTGTGTTGATTGTCGCCCTGCTGGTCTGGGCGTCCACTGGCAGGGGCCGACGCGGGAGCTGGGAACCCGACACTGATATCGGCAGTTTCTGGAGTGTCGCCGATGGCTCGGGCAACTCAGGCTGCGGCGCCGGAGGCGACAGCGGAGGCGGGGGCGGTTGCGGCGGCGACTGAATGTCGCCTAGAAGCGACCGCGTTGGGCGGCGCGGGCAAATTTCGGGCAGTTTCGACCTGAAGACTTGACCCAAGGCGAAAAAATTACGTGACCTTCACCGCAAAGTCGGTGTCAAGGTCTTGGCAAAAGATGCGATCTGTCAGAAACTTATGTTCATTATGTGAAGTCTTGGATCAGGCACGGCAATTCGTGACCTTTTCCTGACAATCAAAAGGACGACAGCTCGCCCTATGAAAATTCTCTTCACGCTCCTTGCCGTGATGTTCGTCAGCCTCGCTCCGCCGGCGCAAGCCAAGAGCGAGAACATCTACAAGTACGTCGACAAGACTGGCATCACGGTCTACACCAACATTCGGCCCAAGGGCGTGACCGCGAAGGTCATCGGCACCTATTCGTGTCCGGCCTGTCGGGTCGATTCCCCGATCAACTGGGGCGTGACCGGACTGAACGTCACCGCCTACAAGGACGAGATCGCCACCGCGGCGCGTCTCAACGAGGTCGACGAGTCGATGGTGCGGGCGATCATCCATGCCGAAAGCGCGTTCCGCGCAGAGGCGCTCTCGCCAGTCGGCGCGCAGGGCCTGATGCAGCTGATGCCGGGAACCGCTGGCATGTACGGCGTCACCAATTCGTTCGACCCGGGGCAGAACATCGCGGCCGGCGTGAAGCACCTGGCGATGCTGCTCAACATGTTCGACGGCGATTTCGAGCTCGCGGCAGCTGGCTACAACGCCGGCGAGAATGCCGTGTTGCGCAATGGGGGAATCCCGCCCTACGCCGAGACCCAGGTCTACGTACAGCGCGTCGGCGTGTTGCAGAAGCGCTATGCGACCGAGCTCGCGGGGCCCAGCCTCAACGCTTCGGTCAGTGCGGTCGCCGGCGGCCGGTAGGGTTACTGTGGCTCCGGACCTTGTCCGGACGCTCTTAGGTGGGTTGCTGAGCAGAGCAAACAGCGTCCGGACAAGGTCCGGACCCACGTAGAGCAGAGCAAACAGCGTCCGGACAAGGTCTGGACCCACGTAGAGCAGAGCAAACAGCGTCCGGACAAGGTCTGGACCCACGTAGAGCAGAG
>JANPJV010000216.1:0-57113 GCA_031425695.1 Rhodanobacteraceae bacterium
AGCCCCGAAACCACCAAAAACAGGACCAAAAAACACCGCCAAAACAGCCTAAAATCACCCCACGTTCGAGCCCGCCTGCAAAACTGCAAGTGGCTCGATTCACCCGATCATCGGGTGGCTCGATTCAGGCGATCAGTGACACTTCGGCAACGGGCTCTTCCTCAGCCGGCTCCTCGGCAATCGCCTCGTCGGCTACGGGCTCTTCGGCAACGGGCTGTTCGGCAGCGGGTTCTTCCGCAACTGGTTCCTCGGCAACGCGGCTCGGGGGCGCTTGCGCTGGGCGAAGGGGTGGGGGCGCTGCGGCCGGCGCTTTCTCAGTCGTCCCGTAATTCCTCGGTTTCCCAGTCGCCGGGTCCAAGAAGAGCACGCCTTCCGTTCCGGGTGGTGCCGCCGGCGGACATCGCTGATCGTTACTGGCGGATGGGCCAAAGGCCTCGTACCAACAAGAGATGGAAACATCGCCGTCGCCCTGGGGCGATGCGGGCTGCGCGGCGACGATCTCCCCCGGATTCATGACTTTGCCCGTCGCCGGATCGACCCAGATCTCCCGGCTTGACACGCCGACTGGTCTGGTCAGCGGACACCCCCGCTGCCAGCGATCTGGTGCACCGTATTCGTCATACCCGCACCACAGCAAACCCCTGACATCGTCCTCATCCAGGTAGACGGCAGCGGAGTTGGGATCTTTTCCACCGGTGTCTATCTCGCCCTTCATGACCGGGCGACCGCCCGGCGCGACCCGCTGGATGCTTGCGTACACCTTCTGGACGGTGTCACCGTCGAGGTTCTCGCCGAGCGCCATCACCGCCAGCACCTGGTTGCCGCCTTTCACGATGGTGAGGTCCCACTGGATGGGCTTGCCCGCAAGGGTGGCGCTGCCGACCGAATAAATCTGCTGCAGGCCGGTCACCTCGTTGACCTCGTCGTCGACGTCGACCTGCAGGTCGGTCAGGCGGCCCTGCATGCCCGCTGCCCACTTCTCGACGTAACCGGGGATGTTCGCTTCCTCGATCACCGAGAACGTCAGCTGGCTCTTCCGGTCCGGCGGCTCGGCGACGAGCTGGCCGGCGTGGGTCCGCGTCTTCCATCCCGCGGGCAGCTCGATCTGCAGGCCGGTCGCCGGGTGCTTGATCAACTCCGCCATCGCGGCGGGGACGAAGGCCAGGAACGCGAGTGCGACCAGGTTCAGGATCATCCGCATGTCGTTGCCTCCCGTGCAATGGTGAGTCTTGCGGGCAGTCGTAGGTCACGTTGCGCCCGCTGGTGTCTATCGCTGCCACGACGCCAATCGGGCGCTACGTGACAGTGCCGCGAGCGTTTGTCACGTAGCGCCGGATCACCAGTTCGCGTGACCCAGGCGATGCGCCGGCGCAACGTGACCTACGTGAAGGTGCCGCGGGCATTTGTCACGTAGCGCCGGATCACCAGTTCGCGTGCCCAAGCGATGCGCCGGCGCAACGTGGCCTACGTGGACCTCGTCACTCGTCTTCGTACTCCGCCTCGTCCTCACCCTCGAGCTCGGCCTCGGATTCTTCTTCAGCTTCGGCTTCGGCTTCTTCTTCAGTTTCGGCTTCCTCTTCGGCTTCGGCCTCTGCTTCCGCCTCTGCTTCCGCTTCTGCCTCTGCTTCCGCTTCCGCCTCTGCGTCTGCTGCTGCTTCTGCCTCCGCTGCGGCTTCTGCCTCTGCTTCCGCTTCGGTTTCTGCCTGCGCGGCAGCTTCTGCTTCTGCCTCGGCTTCCTCGTCGGCGGCCGCATCGGCCTCGCCATCGGCTTCGTCTTCCGCCTCGGCTTCGTCTTCCGCGTCGGCTTCGTCTTCCCCCTCGGCCTCGTCGCTGACCATCGAGGACTTGTTGCCGCCGTCATTGTCGTCTTCGGATTCATCCGCCGCGTCATCGGCGGACTCGTCTTCTGCATCGGACTCGTCGTCGGCTACGTCGTCGCCGTCGGCTTCGTCGTCAGCGGCCTCGTCGTCACCATTGGCGGCATCGTCAGCCTCGTCGGCGGCCTCATCCTCGCCATCAGCGGGTTCGTCGGCCTCGTCGTCGGCGGCCTCGTCCTCCTCACCGACATAGTCCGCATCGGCGTCGTCGCCAGTGCCATCGTTGTCGTCGTCGGTATCGGATTTGTCGCTGGTGCCGTCGTTGTCGTCGTCCTCGTCGTAGTAGTTGCCCTCGCCATCGCCGTCGCTGTCGACCTCCATGTCGAAGTCGCCCTCGTCGTCGATCTCCATCAACACCTCACCGTCATCGCCGGTGCTGACATCGTCGAAATCGTAGTACTCGGTCTCGTCGTCGCCGACCACCTCGACGTCGATGTCGTAATCGTCGAGCTCTGGATCATCGTCGCTGAAGGCGATGCGCCCGCTGGCGTCTTCCTTGGCGTTGAAGTTGTGGCCGACGCCGATCTCGAAATCGCTGACCTCGTAGTAGCTGTCGGCTGCCCCGGTGCTGTCGGCCACGCGAACGGTGGGTTTCTGCTGGCCACCCGCCTGGAAGTTGAAGTTGGTCGGGCTGAAGCTGATCGTTTCGGTGGCGTTCGGCCGGATCGCCAAGTCACTGACCTGGTAGACCTTGTCGGACCCGAACACGGTCAGTCCCGTCAACGGCTGGGCAAGCGGGCGGCCGTCATGGACCAAGCGCACGTCATATTCCTGGTCCTTGGGCAGTTGTACGACGCAACCGCGCGTGCCACGCATGGGGCGCATCGAGGCGCCGGCGATCTGGCTGTCCGCGCCCTTCGCGCCCATCTTGATCTGTTGCTTGCTGTTCTTGCCGACTGCCTGGACCTGGCTGCAACGGCTGGTCGTGTAGACCGTATAGCCTTGGGCAGGCTGGGCTGCCGGTCGCGGTTTCGTGGGTCGCGGAAGCGGTTTTGGCTTCGGACGAGGAGTCTGCTGCGGCTTCGGTTTGGGCTTCGGTTTGGGCTTGGACCCTGGGGCCTTCGCGCCCGGGGTCTTGGGCCGCGGTGCCGACGCGGGCGCCGACGCGGGCTGCGGCTTCCGTTGATTCGGCCCGCAGAACGGACACTTCAACGGCTCGTAGCGCGTCGACAGCAAGGTGACGTCCATGCTGCCGGCGCCGCCTTTCCACGCCTTTGGGTCCTCCTTCGGATTGAGCGCGGCGCCACTGTAGATCCATTCGTCGCGCCCGACATCGACGTCGATGAACTTCTCGGCGCCCGGGTAGTTGTTGTCGTAGATGAAGATGCGGTACTTGCCGGCGCCGGTCTGGTCAATCTTGTAGGGCGTGATGGCATGGCCGCCATCGGCGCCGTAGATGCCCAAGGTCGGGTAATCGTTGCCCGACTTCATGGTCTTGGCCAGATGGTCGACGATCTGCTGCAGCGACCACTTCCGCGTGGCATTGGTGGTCGATTGCACCGGCTCCAATGCTTGCGTCGTGAAGTAGGTCGAGATGGTGCGCATCAGGATTTCGTCTTCGGGCCGCAAGGCGAATGCCTGCTTGGCGCCGTATTGGTCGACCGACTCCTGCTTGATGAAGAAGGCGGCGCTGAGGACCGCCATGCCTTCGCAGTGGCCACCCTCGGTCGACTTGTTCATCTCGTCGATCCACATTTTCGCGCCCGGCGTCGGCACGCACCCACTGGCGTCCTTGCGCGCGCATGCCTGATCGCCGAACAAGATGGCGACGTCTTCCGGCGTCAACTTCGAATGCGGGTGTTGCTGGCCGCCCCAGTTCTCGAAGCTGAAGCCGTGCGGGGTAGGGCGAAAGCCGCTGTCGGCCACCGTCTGCGCCCAAGCCGTTGACGAGTTACCCAGGGCCAGCAACAGCGATACCGCCAAGATCCGCTTGCGCATTTTTGCCTCCGATCGGTGAGCAGACAGCCGGGGTCGCTTATCTGAGCTCCGGCTCTGTGGAGCGCTGGGCCGAGACTTGCGATGTGAAGGGAATGTATCACCTACCCCAAATTAGTGTGAAGAGACGCTAACCGTTTCGAGGCCTCCCGGGCTGACGCAGCTGGCGTGGACCAGCCCATGCGTGGGATCACAGATAGCTCAGGAAGTCGTGCCGGCGAGCACCGTCGTTTCGGCAATCGGCAGGTGGAGAATATGCGCGCCGATCGGGGCGACCTGACTCCCACTGAGCGGCAGAGGCCGCCCGAATGGGTGACCTTCGGGGCATGACCATGCGAGCCCGTTCGTGCACACTTTTTCACCTTCTTCGATCGGGCCATTCGCCATGCGGCAACTCGCTGTCCTTCCTTTGCTGGCAATCGCTTTCAGCGCGCAGGCCGACACTCCCAAGCTCGCGCCTAAGGCCGAGGTTGCCGCCTACGCCGAGGAATTGCTCGCTGATATGTATCCGGCCAACGGTCCTGGTGCGGCGGTGTTGGTCGTACGCGGAGACGAAGTCCTGTATCGAGGCGCGCGCGGCATGGCGAGCGTCGAGCTTGGCGTGGCCTTGTCGCCGGACCAGGCGTTCCGCATCGGCTCGGTGACCAAGCAGTACGCCGCTGCGGCGCTGCTTAAGCTGGTCGAAGCCGGCAAGGTCGATCTTGAGGATCCGCTCACCAAGTTCCTGCCGGACTATCCGAACGGCGCCAAGATAACGGTGCGCCAGTTGCTCGATCACACCTCGGGTGTCAAGAGCTACACCGAGTTGCCCGAGGTGATGGAGAAGATGATCCGCCTGGATCTCACCACCGAGCAACTGGTCGCGAGCTTCAAGGATCAGCCGGCGAGTTTTGCGCCGGGTGCGAAATGGGCCTACAACAACTCTGGCTATGTGCTGGTCGGTGCGGTGATCGAGGCAGCCAGCGGCAAGCCGTGGCACGTCCACCTCAAGGACGCGGTGCTCGCGCCGGCGGGTTTGCAGCACACCTGGTACGGTTCCAACGACGTCGTCATTCCGGGGATGGCAAATGGCTACACGGTCAAAGACGCGCGCCTGGCGCCGATGGCCTTTCTCAGCATGACCCAGCCGCATGCGGCTGGTGCGCTGGTCGCGACCGTCGACGATCTGCACGCATGGAACCGTGCACTGCACGGCGGCAAGGTGCTGAGCGAGAAAACCTACACGGCGATGATCACGCCCGGCAAGGCTGCGGCGCACTACGGATTGGGCATCGGGCGCAATACGCTGCGCGGACACACACAACTGGTGCACGGCGGCGGCATCTTCGGCTTCGCGAGCCACCTCGCCTATGTGCCGGATGCGCAGCTCAGCATCGTGGTATTGCAGAACGCCGACAACACGCTCAACGGCAAAGGTGATCCGGGAATGGTCGCCAGGCAGATCGGCGCGTTCGCACTCGGCGATCCGTATCCGGCCGCAAAGGCGATCGAGGTCGATGGCAAGACGCTCCTGAGCTACCAGGGTGTCTATCGCATCGACGAGGGCAACACGCGCGTGTTGCGCGTGGTCGATGGCAAACTCACAGCGCAGCGCACCGGCGGCGAACGCCTGCCGCTGATGCCAATCGCCAAGGACCGCTTCCTGTACGAGGGCAGCCTGACTTGGCTCGACCTCGAGCGGGACGCCGCGGGCAAGCTCACCGGCATGCGGATGTTTCAAGAGGGCGAGGGCGCGGGCGAGGTTGCCGCGCTGACCACCGATCCGCTGCCGAGCGACCGCGCGTCAATCACCCTGACCACCGATCAACTGCAGCGTTTGGCAGGCACCTATGCGGCCGACGGCATGAATATGCGCGTGTTCCTCGAAGGAACCCAGTTGAAGACCCAGCTCGATGGCCAGCCAGCGTTCGATCTGTTCGCAGAAACGCCGAGCAAGTTCTTCCTGACGGTGGTCGATGCCACGCTCGAGTTCGCGCCGGAAGCGGGTGCGACCACGGGCGTCACCCTGCATCAGGGTCCGGCGGTGATTGAGTTCAAGCGCAAGGAGTGAAGGATCGGCTGCACGAGCTCACGGATATGTTCGCAGTTCATTCTGGGGATATGCGGTGATGTGCAATCGCCTGCATGGTGTCGTGCAGACGTTGCCCGAGGCGCTCGAGGGTCAGATGAAGAGGTTGCGGTCCGCTGGGCCGAACGTCAGAACTCTGACCCCGTTCTAGGCACGCACGCATCGGACGCCTGGGCGTGCGTTGCGTCGGTTCGGTTCTGCAGGGGACGAGTTGAGGCTCAGTGCCGGACTCGGTGCAACAGTCGGAACAGTTGGTCCATGTCCACCGGCTTGACCAGGTGCTCGTCGAACCCGGCATCTCCGGAACGGCGGCGATCCTCTTCCTGGCCCCAGCCGGTCAGGGCCACCAGGATGGCAGTCTTGGCCCATGGATCCTTGCGCATCGCTCTGCAGACGTCGTAGCCACTCATCGACGGCAGGCCGATGTCGAGCAGCACCAATTGCGGACGGAAATCACGGGCCGAGTCAATTGCCGCCGGACCGTCATCGCTCGTGCGCACCTCGTGGCCCATCAGCGCGAGCATCATCTGCAGGGTGATGGCGGCATCCAGGTTGTCATCCACGACCAGGATCCGGTGCGACGCGCCTTGCCCTACCTGCGGCGTGGAAATCGTCGGCTCGGCGTCCTGCCCGTCGGCAACCGCCGGTAGCCGAACAACGAACTCGCTGCCCGCTCCTGGCCCTTCGCTGCGGGCCTCGACCGACCCATCATGAAGTTCGACCAGCCGCTTGACCAGGGTCAGTCCGATGCCGAGGCCGCCCTGCGCATTGGCAGTGCCGCGATGCACCTGGGTGAACATCTCGAAGATTGATCCGAGGGAATCGGTGGGAATCCCGAGTCCGGTGTCGCGCACCCTGATGACCGCCTGCGATCCTTCGAGGACAGCACTGAGCGCGATTTCTCCCCCGCTGGGCGTGTACTTGGCGGCGTTGTTGAGCAGGTTGGAAAACACCTGCGCGAGCCGGACTCGATCAGCGATGACGTTGATGGGATAGGACGGGAGCTCGATGGTGAGCGCGTTGCCGGTCCGCTGGATCAACGGGCCGCTGGTTTCGGCCGCGCTGTGGATCGCCTCGGTGAGGGGAATCACTTCCTTGCGCAGCTCGATTCGATTGCGCGTGATTCGCGAAACGTCCAGCAGGTCGTCCACCAGCCGCACCAGGTGGTCCACCTGACGCTCCATCATCACGCGCGCCTGCGCCACGACCGGCTTTTCCGGGCCCGCGAGGCTGAGCACGTCCAGGCCGCTGCGGATCGGCGCGAGCGGATTCCTGAGCTCATGGGCGAGGGTTGCCAGGAACTCGTCCTTGCGCCGGTCGGCCTGGCGCATCTCCTCGTAAAGCTCGGCGTTTTCGATCGCAACCGTGGTGCGGTGCGCGAGTTCCTGCGCAACCGCCAGGTCGGTCTCGTCGTAAGTGTGGCCCGACTCGGCCATCACGAAGGTCACCACCCCGCGCACCTTCCCGCGCAAGGTGAGCGGTACCCCGATATAGGACCGCAGGCCGAGCTGCTTGATCGCTGCGAGTGCCTCTTGGTCCGGGACCGATGCTTCGAGCAATTGATCATCGATCTGCGGGATCAATTCCGGCTCGCCGGTGCGCGCGATATGCCATGCGCCGTTGGGCGAATCCTTAGGCGGCGGCCACTTTTCATGTATCTGGATTCCCAGCCGGACCTTGGCTGCGTCCACGTGAGACACCGCCACGCGTCGCAGTTCGCCATTGGCTTCGAGGACATCCACGGCGACCCAGTCGGCGAACGCAGGGACCGCCAGGGAAGCCACCTTCTGGAGCGTGCTGTCGAAGTCGACAATCGCGGCCAGCGCCGCGCTCGCCGCCGACAGGAACTGCGCCGTCTGTTCATTGCGCCTGCGCGTCGTGACGTCGAGACCGATGCCGAGCATCCGCAAGGGCGCGCCGGCTTGGTCCGTGAATACCTTTCCAGAGCCGGCGATCCAGTGGATGCTGCCGTCGCGCCGGGGGTTCCTGAACTCCGTGTAGAAGGAACCTCCCCGCTGCAGCGCGTCCTCGATCGCTGCGCCCACCTCCCGCTGGTCATCGGGATGAATGAGCTGCTGGAAGTGGTGGAAGGTGCCGCCGAATTCGCCCTTGGAGAGGCCGTGAAGGGGTTCCAGGGTATCCGACCACTGCAGCTCGCCGGTTCGCACGTTCCAATCCCAGACGCCCATCTGGCCGGCTTCAAGGGCAAGGCGCAGGCGTTCTTCGCTTCCGCGCAATGCATCTTCGGCCCGCTGGCGCGCCGTGACATCGTCGTGCACGATCACGACCTCCTGCACCACTCCCGCGTCGTCCTTGATCGGATACACCACCGCAGCAACCCATCTCACCGGATCCTGGTGACGGGAGCGGTCCGGGAGCGTTTCGTTGGGGTCGTAGCGGATGGCCGGGACCAGGGCCGCAGTGCCCGCGAACGCCGAGCGGATCTTCGGCAAGACGCCAAGCATTTCGAGCTGCTCGTCCTCCAGGATGTTGTAGTCGTCGCCGATCTGCTCGAGGGTGACGCCCCATAAGTCTTCCCAGCTCTTGTTGACGCGCAGGATGCGGCCGGTCGGGGAAATCACCTGGACGCTGAAGGGCGCCTGCTCCATGAGGCTGCGGAAGCGTGCTTCGCTGTCACTCAGCGACTGCTCGAGGCGCCTGCGCTCGCTGACGTCCTGCACCACCCCGTACATTCCCGTAACCCCGCCCGCCTGGTCATAGACGGCACGGCCGAGGGCACCCACCCACCGCGGGTCCGCCGCCGGTCGCATGACCCGGTATTCAATGGCGTAGGGCAGGCGTTGCTCGATGACTCGTTCCACCTCGGCGCGCGCGCGCTCGCGGTCGTCCGGGTGCAGCAGCGCCTGCAATTGCGTCCAGGTGATCGATCGGCCGGGCTCGTTGCCGAAAATGGCGGTAGCGCGCTCGGACAAGGTGACGACGTCGGTCTCGGCATCCCAGCTCCAGTCACCCAGATCGGCGGCGCCGAGCGCGAGGTTGAGCCGCTCGGCCGCATTCTGTGCGCTTCGGTAAAGCCGCGCATTGTCGATCGCGACCGCGGCCTGCGCGGCCACGCCCCGCAGCAGGCGCTCGTGGTGCTCCGTGAACACGGCGGGCTGTTCATGGCCGAAGAACAAGCCGCCATGGACTTCCCCCGAACGCGAGACGACCGCCGCAGCAAGATAGCTGCGGACAGGCGGGTGTCCCGGCGGCATGCCGTGGAATGGGGCACTCTGCCCGTAGCGTGGATCCAGCGCGACATCGTCGATACGCACGACGTCCTCGCCGCGAAAGGTCGGACCGAACACCGCAGTATTGCGGGGCATCGGGAAAGCCTCGAAGGCGGTCCGCGGAACGCCCGACAACGTATAGAGCGTGTAGGACTCTCCGGCCTCGCCTACTACGTTGTAGAAGAAGGCGCCCAACCGCGCGCCACACAATCGGGTGGCTTCATCCGTCACCACCTGGACGAGCCGGTTGAGGTCGGTTTCCTCACCCAGAAGTCGCGCCACGCGCAGCAGCGCCTCGGCAACCAGGGTCTGCTGGCGCAGGGCCTCCTCAGCCTGCCTTCGCTCGATGAACTGGCCGAGCGCACCCGCGACGGTGGCAGCCATCTCGAGCAGTTCCAGGTCTGGCTCCTCCAGGCGGCGGGTAAAAAATTCGATGACGCCGTGGAACTTGTCCCCGACCAGTACGGGACAGCCGAAGGCACTGTGGAGGCCTGAGGCGAGGGCGGCAGAAGCCCGTGGCAGGCTTGCGTCCTTGCCGAATTCGATCACCCAGCAGGGTTCGCGGGAGGCATCGACCCTTCCGGGGAAACCCTGTCCTCGCGCAAGGACAAGTTCCGAGCTCGCCCGCAGGATTGGCGCCAGATCCCGATCGCCATTGGTCCAGGCACCGGTGCAGGCCAAGCCGTCGGATGCTGGCGCCGTCGACCAGACGAATCCCGCTTCCCACTGCAGATGCTCGCAGATGGCCGCCAGGACTCCATGGGTCCCCTGCGCCACGGTCTCCGCGATTGCAAGGGCCTGCGTGGCGGCCGCCCGCGCGTTGCGCTGGCGTTCGGCGCGCCGCCGTGCACCAATATCGCGGAAGACGAGCACGCTGCCGATGACGCTGCCGTCCGCGTCGCGTATCGGGGCGGCGCTGTCGTCGATGGGTCGCTCGCTGCCATCTCGCGCGATCAACAGGGTGTGATTCGCGAGCCCGATGATGGTCCCGTGTTCGAGCGCCCGCACGGCCGGATTCTCGACTGGCGCGCGCGTCGTCTCATTGATGATGGGGAACACTTGCGCCAGCGCCCGACCCGCGGCGTCCGCCGATGACCAACCGGTGAGTTCCTCGGCGATCGGGTTCATGAACTGGACCCGCGCGAGGCGATCGGTGCTGATGACGGCGTCACCGATGCTGGCCAGCGTGACTCGGAGCCGCTCGGTATGCTCCGCGAGCTGTGCGAGGTGCGCCTCGGCAGTGCGTCGAGAGGCTGCCTCTTCCGCCAGCAGTCGTGCCGCATCCTCAGCCTGCCTGCGTGAGGTGAGATCGCGGGTTACCTTGGCGAATCCCCGCAGCGATCCGTCGTCGCCACGCAAGGCGGTGATCACGACGTTGGCCCAGAAGCGCGAACCGTCCTTGCGGACACGCCAGCCCTCGTCCTCGAAGCGGCCAGCCTCGGCGGCGACGCGGAGCTCATGTTCGATCCAGCCGGTGTCGACCACCTCCTCGGGATAGAACATGGACAGGTGATGACCCAGGACCTCTGCCTCGTCGTATCCCTTGAGCACCTTGGCGCCGGCATTCCAGCTCGCGACGCGGCCCTCGGGATCCACCATGAAGATGGCGTAGTCCCGGGTTCCTTGGACCACCAGTCGCAGTTGTTCGGCTTCACGGCTCGCTTGCTCGGCATGCCGAAACAAGTCGGCATAGCCGCGCACCTTCGCCCTCAAGACAATGCGATCCACAGGCTTCGGCAGGGTGTCCACTGCGCCCAGCCGGTAGGCGCTTTCGAGGAAGGTTGGCGTTGGATCCGGAGGGATGAGGAGCACGATTGGCGTGGTCCGGGCCCGGCTCGAAGAGCGGATCGTTTCCACGCTGTTGAGCTCTTCCAGTGCCCCGCGCTCGATGTCGACGAAGATCACCGCAAAGGTCTGAGCACTGGACAGTTCGCGCGCCTGCGCGGTCAGGCCATACATGCCTTCCAGCGCGTCGCTTTCAAGAATTTCGCGGAGCTGCGCAACCGCCGGCTCACTGTCCGCCAGAAACAGGACTGCGATCGGGGCGGGGACCTCTCTCATCGACGAAGCTCGTGGTCTAAGTCAGACGGCAGTATGTCATGGGCGTTTGACCCGCGAAGAATCAGGCACCGCTTGTGCGCCAGGCGGGGGCAAGACACTGAAAACATATGTACGCCAGCATGAACCTCAGACTGCCAATCTTTGCGTGAAACCCTGATGCACGACCGGCAAGCGGAGGCTGTTTGCCAACCCCACTCAGATTCGACCATACAGTTCAGCAGCACCAGAGGAGCTGGCCCGCGGCTCAGCTACTCGCCGGCCGCAACGGCTCCAGCAACTTCACCAGTGCCCGGGCGTCAACCGGCTTGACCAGGTGGTGATCGAAGCCCGCTTCCTGCGACCGCCGCCGGTCTTCGTCCTGCCCCCAGCCGGTCAACGCGACCAGCATGGCGGACTTGCCCCAAGGCTGTTCGCGGACGCGGCTGCACGCTTCATAGCCGTTCAGTTTTGGCATTCCGATGTCGAGCAGGATCACATCGGGGCGCAAGGTCTCGGCCAGGGTCACCGCCTGCAAACCGTCGTTGGCGATGGTCACCTCGTTTCCGAGTAGTTGCAGTAGCTGACCCAGCGACTCGGCCGAGTCGACATTGTCGTCGGCAACCAGTATTCGGCAAAGGCGCGACGAGCGAAACGGTTGTTCGGCTTCTGGCTGCTCGCTTGCACGAACCGGTGGCAATGCCACTGGCAGACGCACGACGAACTCGCTACCGCGCCCCTCACCTTCACTGCGGGCCACGATGGTCCCACCGTGCATTTCCACGAGACCCTTGGCCAGCGAAAGCCCGATTCCCAAACCGCCCGTGGTCTTTTCCAAGGCGCGGTCGACTTGCGTAAACATCTCGAAGACCTTGCCAAGCATCGCAGGCGGAATGCCGATTCCGTTATCGGCGACGGTCAGCACCGCCGTGTCGTCCTCGCGACGGGCGGCCAGCCGCACCGTCCCACCCAAGTGGGTGTATTTCGCCGCGTTATTGAGCAGGTTGGACAGGACCTGGGCGAGCCGGGTGGCGTCGCCATCGAGGAAGATCGGTTCGTCCGGCAGGTCAACGGCCAAGGCGTGCCCGGCCTGCTCGATGGCCGGCCGGCTGGTCTCGATCGCGGCACCGATCACCTCACTCAAAGCGACGCTCTCGCGGCGAAGTTCCAACTTGCCGCTGGTCACCCGGCGCACGTCGAGCAGGTCGTCGACCAGCCGGACCAGCTGGGTCAGTTGCCGCTCCATCATGGTGCGGGCCTGCTCGAGTGTTCCGGACGCGCCGGCCAGGCGCATGACGTGCAGTCCGTTGCTGATCGGCGCCAGCGGGTTGCGAAGCTCGTGGGCCAGCGTCGCCAGGAACTCGTCCTTGCGCCGGTCCGCGTCGCGCAATCCGGTCTCGGCGTTCTTGTACTCGGTCACGTCGAGGCAAGAGCCGATATACCCGTCGAACTCGCCACCCGGTCCATAGCGGGGGACGCCATTATCGATCAGCCAGCGGTACTCGCCGTCGTGTCGACGCAACCGAAACTCCATGGAGAACGGCGTACGCGCTTCGAAGGCGGCAGTGTAGGTCTGCAGGCAGCCTTCCAAGTCCTCGTGGTGGACACCTTCGATCCAGCCATTGCCGCGCTCCTCGGCCAGCGATCGGCCGGTGAAGGCAAGCCACGGCTGGTTGAACCAGTAGCACAATTTGTCCGCGCCGCTGAGCCAGATCAGGACGGGGGCGGCGTCGGCCACCAGGCGGAAACGCACCTCGCTCTCGCGCAATGCGGTCTCGGCGTATTTACGATCGGTGATGTCGATGCCCGCCGACTGCGCTTCCAGCACGCTGCCATTGGCATCGAAGTGCAAGCCGCGGTTGGTCCACAGCATCCAGCGCTCGCCGCCCTGGGTCATGAACCGGTTTTCGATCCTCACCTCCGGGGCATCCGGCGTGAGCCCATCGAGCATCGACTTCACCGCGGAACGGTCCGTGGCGGGGATGAGGCCCCAGAAATTGCTGCCCTCCAACGCTTCTTTCGACGTCCCCACCGCGCGGGCATAAGCGGCATTCGCAAAGAGGATCGTACCGTCGACGCGGAATCGGCAGACCATCTCCGACTGGCCTTCCACCACGGCACGGTAGCGTGCTTCGCTCGCGTGAAGGGCTGCTTCGGCACCCGCGCGCTCGACCGCCGCCCAGGTGCGCTCGGCGGTGTCCTCAATCACGGCAACTTCTTGCGGACTCCACTCGCGCCGGCGGCAGACGTGGACGGCCATGCCGGCCACGAACCGGCCGCCCTTCACCAGCGGAACACCCACTTGGCCGCGCACCTCAATGGCCGCGAAGGCCGCTTGCTCGCCGGGCGTTCTGGTTGGATCGGTGGTCGCGTCCGCCTCGATGACCGTGCGGCCGCTGAGCAGCACGGCGAGCAGGTCCGGGCCGAAGGCGGCGACCGGGTAGCGGCCAGCGAGCGGCTGGACGCCTGCGGTGTAATCGCGCTCGATGACGTACTCGTCGCCGCGGATCTCGAAGTAGACCACCCGGTTCGCCCCCAGATGCTCGCCGAGGACCCGGCTGGCCTCGGCCTGCACGTCGATCGGGTCGGACAAGGGGCGCAAGGTATCGGCCAATCGAACCAGGAACGCCTGCCGCTCCTCGGCCAGCCGGCGGTCGGTGACATCACAGACGATGCCCAGCATCCGCTCGCCTTGTCCCACGTCGTCACGGCGGATGAGGGCCTTGGTCCAGATATGTCGGATCGCCCCGTCCGCCCGGCGAATGCGACACTCGAGAGCCCAGGCCGAGTCCGTCGCTACCGCCCGTTGGAAGCTTGCGTCCACCAGCGCCCGGTCGTCCGGGATGACGTGTTGCAGAAAGGTCTCGTAGGTCCACTCCGGCAGGAGGGCGTCGTATCCGAATATCTGGTCGTGGCGCAGCGTGCGGGTCGCCGTGTGATCGGCGAGGCTGAGTGACCACTGGCCAAGCTCGGCGGCGGCAAGGGCGAAGTCCAACTGCTCCTGCCCCTCCCGCAATTGCCGTTCCGCCTCCTTGCGCTCGGTCACGTCGCGAGTCGTCCCGGCCACCGCCTCGACCTCGCCATCGGCTCCGAAGACGGGTACGAAGATGTACTCGTACTGGCGTCGCCCGTGGGTCCCGTTGAACGGCACCTCGCCGCGGAGCGGCTGCCGCGTGGCCCGCTCCTGGTCGATCTCCCGATCATGCATCTGTGCATGCCACGGCTCGTACCCGATCTCCAGGAAGGTCTTGCCAATCGCACCGTCGTGGCCGCGGCCCCACATGTGGATGAGGGCATCGTTGGCATACGTCACCTTGTGGTCCAGGCTGAACACATAGACAAAGTCAGGGGTGTTTTCCAGGACCGTTTCGTACACCTTTCGCCTGGAATCGGCGACGAGCCGCGCCATCTCCTCCTCGATCCGCTTCTGTTCAGTGATATCGAGAAAAGTGAGGACCACGCCGGCGATGCGGTCATCATCGGTGCGATAAGGCTGGGTGCGGGCGATGTACCAGCGCTCGCCTGCGCGCACTTCGCGCTGCGCGGGCTGGAGGTGTGCCAGCGAGCGTTCCGCGTCGCTGACAATCTGCGGGTAGTCGAGTTGGTGGCTGAGGTCGGACAGCGGGCGGCCAAGATCGGTGGCGATGAAATTGAAGAGCGCCTTGGCCGAGGGCGTGAAGCGCTTGATGCGCAGTTCGCGGTCCAGAAAGACGGTGGCGATGTCGGTGGCGGCCATCAGGTTTTGCAGGTCGCTGTTGGAGCGTGCAAGGCGGTCGACGTTGCTCTTCAGTTCGTCGTTCACCGTGCTCAGTTCTTCGTTGATCGACTGCAATTCTTCGCGGCTCGTTTCCAACTCCTCGGTCGCAGAGCGCAGCTCCTCGTTGATTGCCTGCAGCTCTTCGTTGCTTGCTTTGAGCTCCTCGGTGGACGCCTCCGATTGCTCGATCGTGTCGCGCAGATGCGCCTTCGTCGCCACCAGCTCGCGCTCCAGGTGCAGCGCCGCCTGGTCAGCGTCGGCGTTTCTCAGCGCGGCGACGGTGACGTTTCCGTCCGGGGCATGCGCTTCGAAGACGACCAGCAGAAAATCCGGCGCAAGGTCGGCCGCGGGGGTGACGCGGATGTCCACCAGGCTGCGCACATCGCCCGTATCGACCGGGACGCGGATCGCCGTCGTCGCGGTCAGCGTTTGCGCGGCGGCGTAGAGCGCGGCGCGCAATTCCAAGCGGAGCATCGGATGCACGATACGCAACAAGTTGCGCGTCGGCTCGCCGCCGGTAAATTGAAGGAAGCGGCCCGCCGACTCGGAGAGATGGACGATCTCGTGCGCGGAATTAATCAGGATCGAGGGCGGGGAAAAGCGCTCGATCAACCGGTAATGCAGTTCGCCTGGCGGCAATCCGCTGTCGAAGGGCATGCTCTGGTCCAGCACCGACTGCACGCTCTCGACCGACACGCGCCCCGGCATCGTTGGTCGTTCCCGCGTGCGCTCCTGCAGCGCCAGCGCGCGGGCCAGGGTGCTCGGCCCGGCGGGCACGGTGATGAGCCGTTGCGGCGCCGGCCGCTGGCTGTACAGTCGCTGCTTCTTGTCGAGCACCGAAAACAGCGGACTGCTTTCGTCCACCGACTCCGAGGTGCCGAGAAAGAGCCGGCCGCCCGGCCGCAGAGCGAAGTGAAAAATATCGAAGGCTCGGTTTTGCGCCTCGCGCGTCAGGTAGATCAGCAGATTCCGGCAGGAGACCAGGTCAAGCCGCGAGAACGGCGAATCCTTGAGCAAATCGTGCGGCGCAAAAAGCACGATCTCGCGCACCGTGCGCCGCACCCGGTAGCCGCCGTGTTCGTGGATGAAGAAGTGCCGCAGGCGCTCGTCGCTGACATCCGCAGCGATCGTATTCGGGTACAGGCCTTCGCGGGCTTCGCGAATGACCTCCTCGTCAAGATCGGTGGCAAACACTTGCAGCTGTGGGGGACCGACCAGCGTATTGGCATGTTCGCAAAGCAGCATGGCGATGGAGTAAGCCTCCTCGCCGGTGGCGCAGCCCGCCACCCAGACGCGCACCGTATCGCTCGCCTCCTTGCCCTTGAACAGCGCCGGGATGTGGCGCTCCAGCTCTGCGAAAGCAGCCGGGTCGCGGAAAAAGTTGGTCACGGAAATGAGCAGGTCTTGCAGCAGCGCGCCGGCTTCGCCCGCGTGGGTGCGTAGATAAACCAGGTAAGCCGGCAGGTCGCGCAGGCCATTCACCTGCATCCGGCGCGCGACGCGACGAACGATGGTGGCGCGTTTGTAGCAGGAGAAATCGCGACCCGTCCGCATGTGCAGAAATGCCAGCACATCGCGCAGCGCCGCTTCGTGCTCGTCGGGCGAAAGCTCCACTGTTCTCGCCGGGTGCGGTCCATCCTCGCCCGGAAGTGTTACCTCTGCGCGCTGTTTCATGTAGGCCAGCAGCTTCGCGGGCATCTGCTTGACCGTGAGTACCCAGTCCACTACGCCCGTGGCGATGGCCGCGCGCGGCATATCCGAGTGCTCGGCCTCGTCAGGGTCCTGTGCGATGGTCAGTCCGCCGAGTTCCTTGACCCGCTTCAACCCAAGCGCTCCATCGCCGCCCGCGCCGGAGAGCACCACCGCCAAGGCTTGCGCCCCGTGGGTTTCGGCCAGCGTCCGGAAAAAGTAGTCGATCGCCATGCGCTTTCCACGCTGTTCCTGCGCATCGAAGAGGCGTAGCGACCCATCGGCCGCGGCAAGGAACTTGCCCGGCGGGATCACATACACGCAGTTTGGCTTTACTTCGACCCCGTCCGTCGCCGCCACCACCGGCATCGTCGTCGAGCGCTGGAACATCTCCGCCAGGGTGCTCTCGTGCGTCGGCGAAATATGCAGGACAACCACGAACGCCATTCCGGAATCTCCCGGCATGGTCGCAAAGAATTCCTGTAGCGCCGCGATACTGCCGGCCGACCCGCCCAGCCCCACCATTGGCAGCAAGCCATCACCGCGGTGCAGGAGGCCGATCTCCATTTCGTCGGCGCGCGACGGATCAGTGGCAACGTGATTAGCCGCTTGGACGGGTGGTTCTTTCATCTGTGAGCTTGCCCCGGACAACGTCCTAGTTCGGTATCGGCACGCCAGCCTGACGCGCTTGACGGCCTTCCTTGAGATCCGAACTTTACCGGACCTGCAGCGAAAACGTCGTATCCACGAGGCCTTTTAAGCACGGTGCTCCGCGGCTGCCGGGTACCGATCGACAGCGTTGGCGGCAGCGCTGGAACTGGTCATGCATGGGCCTCCAAGTGGTAGCCAGGATCGGCAATTGAGCGAGCCGCGTTGCGGCGCGCAGGTTGCGACGCCGCGCGAGGCACGCAGTGACTTGTTCGGACGCCCGCCCGACTTGCGCCAAGCGCTGGTGATCCAACTCACAAAAAGAATCCCGGGTGTGCGGGATCTAGTGAGCGTGCAGTTGTTTACGTCCCAACGCTGTCTCCGTGCCCACCCCGATACGCGGATCAGCCTTCGGATATCCGCGTGACGCGCAGATACTTGTGCTGCCGCTCGGCAACGCTTTTGCGGGCTGTAGCTCATCGCGCAGGCGGGCAGTCATCGTGGGCGGGCGAAGACGCGGTGTATCGTAAGGGTCAGTCCGGGCCCGGGGGCCGCCAGTGCGCATTATTTTGCTGCTGTCGCTGTTGATCCTTTGCGGCGCGGCGCTTGCCTCACCTGAGCATGCGCAGCATGAGGCGCGATTGGTGCAGGGTACGTTCGACTCGTTGGCCGACAAACAATCTTTCCAGCGCGCCCTGGGACAGGCTTTTGCAGGCGAGGTCCGGATTTCTGCCGAAAACGTTGCCGCCGGCGACGGAGCGCCGGGCGATCAATTCGGCTTCTCGGTCGCGCTGTCTGGCGACACCGCGCTGGTGGGGGCGTTTCAAGACGATACGCCGGCAGGCGCCGCTGCTGGCTCGGCTTACGTTTTCACCCGTAGCGGCACGGCGTGGTTGCTGCAGGCCAAGCTCACCGCGGGCGATGGGGCGCCAAACGATCGCTTCGGCATCTCGGTCGCGCTGTCCGGCGACACCGCGCTGGTGGGGGCGTTCTTCGACGACACGCCGGCAGGCGTAGATGCCGGTTCCGCCTACGTTTTCACCCGCAGTGGCACGGCGTGGTCGCAACAGGCCAAGCTCACCGCCGGCAGCGATAGCTCGACGCTCGATTATTTCGGCCGCGGAGTCGCGCTGTCCGGCGACACCGCGTTGGTGGGGGCGCCTGGGGACGACACGCCAGCGGGCGCCAATGCCGGTTCAGCCTACGTGTTCACCCGCAGCGGCACGCTGTGGTCGCAGCAGCAGAGGCTCAACGCGGACGTTGGCGCAGCGAACGACGGCTTCGGCAACTCGGTCGCGCTGTCCGGCGACACCGCGCTCGTGGGCGCCAACTTCGACGACACGTCGGCTGGTGTGGATGCCGGATCGGCCTACGTTTTCAACCGCAGCGGCACGCTGTGGTCGCAGCAGCAGATTCTCAACGCCAACGATGGCGCGACGGACGATGAGTTCGGCTCCTCGGTCGCGCTGTCGGGCGTTATTGCGCTGGTGGGCGCATCATTCGACGACACGCCGGCAGGCGCCGATGCCGGTTCGGCCTACGTTTTCGTCCGCGGCGCTATATGGTTTCAGCAGGCCAAGCTCACCGCTGGCGACGGAGCAGCAGGCGATCAGCTCGGCTACTCGGTCGCCTTGTCCGGCGACACCGCGCTGGTTGGGGCGTACTTGGACGACACGCCGGCAGGCGCCGATGCCGGTTCGGCCTACGTCTTCACCCGTAGCGCCACGGTTTGGTCGCAGCAGGCCAAGCTCACCCCGGGCGATGGCGCGGCGGATGATCGCGTCGGCCTCTCGGTCGCGCTGTCCGACGACACCGCGCTGGTAGGGGCATACTTTGACGACACGCCGGCAGGCGAGAAGGCCGGTTCCGCCTCCACTTTCACCCGTAGCTTCACGGCGTGGTCGCAGCAGGCCCAGCTCACCGCCGGCGGCGATGGCGCGGCGAGCGATCTGTTCGGCTTCTCGGTCGCACTGTCCGGCGACACTGCGCTGGTGGGGACGAACTTCGACGACACGCCGGCTGGCGTCGACGCCGGTTCGGCCTACGTTTTTACCCGCAGCGGCACGATGTGGTCGCAGCAGGCCAAGCTTACCGCCGGCGACGGCGCTCCGGGCGATCAGTTCGGCCTGTCGGTCGCGCTTTCCGGCGACACCGCGCTGGTGGGGGCGTACTTGGACGACACGTCGGCCGGCGCCGATGCCGGTTCGGCCTACATTTTTACCCGCAGTGGCACGCTGTGGTCGCAGCAGGCCAAGCTCATCGCGGGCGATGGCGCGTCGCCCGATCGCTTTGGCATCTCCGTCGCGCTGTCGGGCAACACTGCGCTAGTGGGGGCATATGTTGACGATACGCCGGCAGGCGGCGATGCCGGTTCAGCCTACATTTTCACCCGCAGCGGCACGTTGTGGTCGCAGCAGGCCAAGCTCACCGCGAGCGATGGCGCACCGATCGATCGCTTCGGCTTCTCAGCCGCGCTGACGGGCGACACCGCGCTGGTGGGGGCGTACTTGGACGATACGCCGGCAGGCGCCGACGCCGGTTCGGCCTACATTTTCACCCGCACCGGCATGTTGTGGTCGGAGCAGTCAAAGCTCACCGCGACCGACGGTGCACCGATTGATCGCTTCGGCATCTCCGTCGCACTGTCAGGCGACACCGCGCTGGTGGGGGCGTACTTGGACGATACGCCGGCAGGCGCCGATGCCGGTTCGGCCTACATTTTCACGCCCACCAGTACGTTGTGGTTCCAGCGGGCCAAGCTCAACGCGGGCGATGGCGCAGCGTCCGATCAGTTCGGCATCTCAGTCGCGCTGTCCGGCGATACGGCGCTGGTCGGGGCGTTTCTAGACGACACGCCTGCAGGCGCCGATGCCGGTTCAGCCTACACTTTCACCCGCAGCGGTACGCTTTGGTCGCAGCAGTCAAAGCTGACCGCCGGCGATGGCGCGGCGGGTGATGCGTTCGGCTACTCGGTCGCGCTGTCCGGCAACACCGCGCTGGTAGGGGCGTACGGTGACGACAGTGCCGTGACCGGCAACGAGGACCTTGGCTCGGCCTATCTCTACATAGACAACGGCATCCTCTTCAAGGACGGATTCGAGAGCGTGCCGTGAGTTGGCTCAAGCCCTGGGCGATGCGGCCCGCTTGATCGCTGGGCCGATACGCTACCCCGGGAGCCAAGAACTACCGAAATTGCAGCCTAAGTTATTGATTACGTTCGATGGATTCAGGGGAGGAGTGAAGATGAAGATGTGCAACATTGCCGCGCGGTCGTTGATTGTCGTGTTGTCGATAGCCTGCTACGGCTGCAATGACGAATCGACGGGGAACGGGAATCCCGCCGAGAGCACGGCAGCTGCGGCGCCCAAGGCGGAGGCAAATCGCATCGTCGGCAGGGTCACGATGCCTGACGGCGCGCCGATCACGACGCCTGGTGCGTCGTTCTCCATCGGCGTGAGCGGCGTGAGTAGCGCCGGCGAGAAAGTCGGGTTCAGCCCGGCTGTCAAAGCGGACGGCACCTACTCGCAGAAGGTTCCCGACGGGAGTTACCAGATTCGCCACGGCAAGATCACCGTGCCGTATCGCGACTTGAAGTTCAGCTTCGACCTCGAACCCCAGGGCACCTTGTTCGAGAATGATCGCGACTCGTCAGAGCCGATCACCCAAGACTTCGTCTGGAGAACGACCGGACCCACGCGTCTTTACGGCGACGGGAAGCACGACCCCAACAACCACACCCACTGGCACGGGATGCAACTGGGCATGCAGTTCGCAGGCTATCGGGAAGACCTGAAAGCCGCGGCCGTCGCGCCGCCTGCAGGTACGAAGCTGGTCTTTACCCTCACGCCCGTTGCGGGAGCAAAAGGCATCGACGGAAGTGAACTCAAGACAGTGGTCATCGGACGCACCTGGGACCCGCAAAAGCTTACGCCCAACGACGACCTCAACGACTTCCTCGCGGGCGACTACGACCTGACCGGCGTCGCCACATTTCCCGACGGCTCGACCAGGACCATCGTCTTTCAAGGCGCCGGCAACTACCCGAACTTCGTCAAGGTCGGCAAGGCGACCCTGGACGCTGACAACATCATCGGCGGGATGTGGAAGCAGCCATTCAGTTGGGGACTGGAGTGAGCTCGCCACAGATGCCAAAGACTTAAGGTCAGAGTCAAGTTTCGTGTGCACGCGCACCGCGTTACCCGCTTTACCGATTCACCAGAGAAACGCCCGTGTTTAAGATCAGCCTTATTGCCGATCACCTCGGTCAAGTCGGGTTCAAGCGCGGTATTGAGCTCCGAATCATGGTTGAGAACGTCGTTATCCTGTTCGGTGCGGGGGAGGCACCATGATTCCCGCAGAGTCGATCGAAAGGATTCCTGGAAAGGGCGCTTTCAGGAAGGCCGGTATTCCCAATTCCTCAGGCCAAGCTCCTTCGGACGAGCGCACGGCGCAATCGGCATCACTCGAAGCGGCTGGCGAAAATTGGATCAGGCCGAGGCGCGCTGGAAAAGCCATAGAGCACCTGGACCGCACCCTGGCTGCCGCCCACGCTGTCCTCACCGGGGATTCCGATGACCAGATCATCGACCCCGTTGCCGTCAAAATCGCCACTCCCCAGGCCCGCGCCGAAAAAATCGAGCGAGGTCGGGCTGCCGGGAATTGCCGTGACGCCCTGGTGCCAGATCTGCGCCCCGCTGATGGTCAAGCCGGATGCTTGTCCATAGAGCACGACGACTTTGCCGGCGGAATTGCTGCTCCCGTCCACCGCGCCCGGCGCACCCATGGCGAGATCGGCAAAGCCGTCATCGTTGAAATCGCCGACCGCCAGCGCCGACCCCATCACCGTCGGCGAGCCGGGCGAACTGATGCCAAATTGAACCGCGTCGAAGCTCAAGCTGGCATCGAAGCCGTTGACACCGCCACTGGAGCGGCCATTGCGCACCACGACTGACCCGTCGTTGAAGCCCCCGCCGATGTCTTCAAAGGGCAGGCCGATGACCAGGTCGTCATCTCCATCAGCGTCGAAGTCGCCCGCCGCAAGTACGCTGCCCAGTGCGTCGCCGGCCTCATTGACGCCGGGCACCCCAGCCGTTTCCTGATCGAAGGTGAGGGTGCCGCCGCTGCCGAAG
Source organism: Rhodanobacteraceae bacterium (assembly GCA_031425695.1). Lineage (GTDB taxonomy): Bacteria > Pseudomonadota > Gammaproteobacteria > Xanthomonadales > SZUA-5 > JANPJV01. The sequence goes on from JANPJV010000216.1 coordinate 22,371, forward strand.
GGCACGGCTGACCCGTACATGACGGTCACCGCGCCGACGCTGTCGATCCCAGCGGTGTCTTCACCCGGCGCTCCGATGGCGATGTCCTTGATCCCATCATTGTCGAAGTCACCGATCGCGAGCGCTGCTCCGAAATTGTCGCCACTTTCGATCTGAGAGACGTTGTCCTGATCCTGGTTGAAGCGCCCTACACGCCCCTCCAGCGGCTCCGAGCTGCTCGCGCGACGAATGTCGATGGAGCCGCCCCGATCCACAAAGAGTCCGGGTGAATCGAAGATGACACCTCCGATCAATTCATGCAGCGAGCCCCCCAGCGAAACCACATCGCCGATCGCGAGTGCAGCGGCGTAATGGTCATTGGATTGTGGACCGTTGTCCCCGGTTTCATCCGAACGCGGCAGGAACACGGCGCCAGTGCTGGTAAGGCCGGCTGCGTTGCCGCGCAACATGGTGACGGCGCCGACGTTGAAGAGCACCGGATCGCCCAGCGCCTCGTTCTCTGCCCCGATGACCAGTTCGTCGCAACTATCACTGCTGAGCTTGCCGGCAGCGAGCTTCGAACCAAAACGGTCATGGTCCTCAGATCCGCCGGGAACGCCGGGGGAGGACTGCGTCCATTGCTGCGCCCCCGTTGTCGACAGGCCCGCAACACTGCCGTAGAGCACCACCACTGCGCCGGCGTCAATCGCGCCGTTGGCGGTCACATTGGGACTGCCGATCGCCACATCGTCGAAGCCATCACAGTCAAAATCCCCGATCGCCAGGGCTTCTGCGAAACTGCGATCCGAGTTGGGCGGGGTTGCAACAGCAATTGTGCCCACTTCGAATAGCCGATTATTGGTGACGTCGAGCTGTGCGAATGCGCTTCCGGCCGGGGTCAGCAGCAACGCTGCCGACAGTGCACGGCGGAGATTTCGAGAAAGTTTCATGGTCGACTCCAAGCCCGCACGCGGGGCGACCTCCAGCAAAACCCGGTGTGGGCAACCGACCCGCCAACCTGGAGTGGCTGCCCGTGTCCCAAACACATCATCCCGATTCCTCACCTGTCCCAATTCCTCTTCGAGAATGAGATTCCATGCGAACCTTCGTACTGCGTGCACGAGCGGCACCCACGGACAGCAAGAAGCTCCTGGCTGCCGTCGGCCAGGAAGCCCATACCGAAATCCTGGCGCATACGCTGATGAACGCGATCTTCGTGGCGCAATCTCATCGCGCGGATGTAGTGGTCTACCTGGTGCTGGAAAGCACGTCCGATTTTTCCCGCACGATCCGCTTCGAAGCCAACGCCTTGCACAACATCGGCGGCTTCGACGAGCGCGCGCTGCTCTGCAAGGTCGCGAAGGCGCTGGATGCGTCCGACGGGATGGGCAAGGATGCGACGCGGCCGGTGGAGTCGGGCGTCACGGTGCGTACGGTGGCCTTCGAGAGGCTGGTGCAGGAACTGGCCGCAGACCACCAGCTGTTCGTGATGGACCGAAAAGGCACGTCGATTCGCGAGCAGGTGTTCGCGGGTAACCCGTGCTTCTTGCTGACCGACCATATCCCGATGCCGAAGAAGACATTCCACAGCCTCGAGCGGCTGGGGGCGAAGAAGATTACGCTGGGGTCGAAGATGTTGTTCGCTTCCCAATGCGTGGTGTTGATCCACCACGAGCTGGACGAGCGTTAGCAACAAAACCGGGTGAGCAACCGCGCGATCCATGCTGGCGTTCAATTTCGCAACATGCTGTCCGGCGCCGAACACTTTGACCGCGCGCAATCCGCAAGCGAGTGATCAATCGGCGATCGCGCATTGGCATTGGCCTTGCAATCCGTCCTGACCCTGAATGCGGCGACACGACCATGGATTGGCTGGACCTGCGATTCGCGCTCCGCCAGTTTGTGCGGCGTCCCGGGGCGACGGTCACGATGCTCGTGGTCCTGTCAATCGGCATGGCAGTGTCGGCGACCCTGTTCTCCTTCGCCAAGGGATTCGCGCTCGAACCGGCGCCCGGCATCGAACGCGCCCACGACTTGGTGCGCATCCGTGGCAAGATTTCCAAGCCGCACGGGATATATGCGCGACTTTTCACGCGCGAAGAGCTCGATGCTCAGATCGCCTCAACCTCGGTGTTCGCGAAGGTCGCCGGATGGACGGAGGCCGTTGTAGCGGTCGAACGGCAAGGCGCGGCGGATCCGGACTGGGTGGAGGCGAGCTTCGTCACCGACGGCTATTTTGACGTCCTGGACGTGCGCACTGTCGCAGGGCCCGGCTTGCCGCCGGCGCGCGACCGCTCCAGCGAGCTCGTGGCGGTCATGTCGCGTGCGCTGCGCGAGCGGCATTTCGCTACGGACGCAGACGCCGTCGGGGCCACGCTCAAGGTCGCCGGGCAGCCAGTCACGATTGTCGGCGTCTCGCCACCGGGCTTTGCCGGCGCCGATGGCGGCGATGCACATCAACTCTGGCTGCCCGACGCCGCACGTCCCGTGCTGTCGCCCTCTGCCAACGCGCCGCTGTATGCCGCTGCGGCGCGCCTCCTGCCCGGCGTAAACCAGGAGCATGCCAGCGCCGCCATGGCCACGCTGGCCACGAATGCAGACGTCGGTGCGCCCGTGCCGGACGACCCGCGGGAGACGCGCTCGACTGATGTCGTGTCGATGACGACGTACAGCGCTGACCCGGATTTCGAACGCGAGGCCAAGGCGGCCATGACGATGTTGTCCTTGCTCGGGCTCGTGGTGCTGTTGATCACCGGGACCAATACCAGCGCGCTGCAGACCGGCATTGCCATGACCCGCGGCCGCGAAATCGCCATGCGCCTGTCGCTCGGCGCTTCGCGCGGGCGCGTGCTGCGGCAACTGCTCACCGAAAACGCCTTGCTCGGGATCGTCGCCGGCGCACTGGCGTTGACGTTATTGCTGCTGGTGGAAAAGTTCGCCATGCAGTACCTGCCTTCCGTCCCGTTGAAGGTCGGTCTCGACTCCGCGGCGGTCGTATTCACACTGTCCATCGGACTGACGGTGGGCGTGCTGTCGGGCCTGTCACCTGCGCTGTATGCAACGGGCGTCAGCGTCGCCAGCACCCTGAAGGCGAACGCCGGCGGGACGGCCGAGCGGCGCGGCCGCCTGCAGCGCGGGCTGGTGGTGGCGCAGGTCATGCTCACGCAGCCGCTGCTCGTGCTGTTGACGGCGATGACGCTGGTGCTCGTCGGGGCATACCAGCGCGAAGCGGTGCAGGACCTGTCCCACCAATTGGTCCATTTGCGCATGCGCGCCGCGGACGCCGGTGTTGGCACGGTCGATCCGACGCGCGAGACGGCGCAGATCGCCCAGCGGCTCGAAGCCCTGCCGGGCATTGCGCGCGCGATCCCGCATCCGGCCATCGAATACGGCGTCGACGACTACCAGGCAGAAGCCTCGCAGGTTCCCGCGGGCGCCTTCGAGCTTCATGTCCACGTGATCGCGCAGGGGTGGTTCGAGACGATGGACCAGCCGGTGCTCGTCGGGCGCCAATTCGAGGCCACCGATGCGGCGCCGCTCGACGCGCTGCACGAGCGGCCGATCGTCATTGGCGAGGACCTGGCTGCGAAACTGTGGCCGGGCGCGTCGCCGTTGGGCCGACGACTGGCGCCGCCGCCGCATGTGAAAAAGCCGCCGCTGGTCGTGGTCGGTATCGTTGCAACGCGCCCGGGCACGCAAGCGCGTCCGGGCGATCCGTTCGTGGTGTACGCGCTGGCGCCGTTGGACGCGAAGCAGATCTCCCTGCTGGTGCGACTGCGTGGAGATGCCGCCACCTCCATCGACGAGATCCGCACTGCACTCCATCAGGCGACGCCGCATCTAGGCGTCGTCGAGTTGCGCACCCAGGCCGATCTGCAAAACGAAGGCCGTGCAGAGTTACTCGACGGAATCGGGGCCTTGGCCGTCCTCGGTCTGCTGGCATTGGGAATCGCGGCAATCGGTCTGTACGCCGTCGTGGCGTTCGCGGTGACCCAGCGGACGGGCGAGATCGCCGTCCGCATGGCCATCGGCGCGCGCCCGGGACAAGTCGTGCGGCGTTCGATGGGCGACGGCCTGCGCCTTACCGCGATCGGGCTTGCTATCGTCCTGCCGGCCAGCCTGCTCGGCCTCGCCGTCATCTCCGCCATGCCGCAGACGCTGCCTCCAGTCCCGCTGTGGCAAGTGGCCGCCATCGCGATGCTCAGCATCTCGGCCATCGCGGCGGCCGCCACCTTTATCCCCTCCAGGCGCGCCGCCCGCGTCCAGCCAGCGCGGGTGCTGGGCGGGGAGTAGAACAACATCCCGCCGGAGCGTCACAAAGCTCCATGGCGATGCGTCGCCGAAGGGCAGGGTGGGCCCCTGTCTTCCAGTCAAATCCGTTGGCAGACAGCAGGTTCGTCGCTGCGGGGAGATCGGCGAACCATTGATCGAACGTGACCGTCGGATTGAAGATCAAATCGTCGGAAGCGGCTGTGGGCTAAGGAACCTGTGAACAACTCAGAGGCTCCGCGCGGCACATGGATTTGCCGCCATTTTCGATGACGCAAGTCATTGAAAATGAAGGGAAACAAAAACCACGCTTTTTGTAGAGCGTGTCGGAACAAGGCCAGGATGGACTTGTTCCGACCTTCCCCAATGGTAATTTTTGAATTCCTTGCCATTGGCGCAGATAGGGCCCCTGTCCTCGTGCGCTAAGCTCGACGCGTTACCATCACGCAAAGGGGCGTGGATGTTCCAGGGTTCCTCGTTGGAGATCCAGCGCGGCGTCAAGCGCGCATTGGCGTTGGTTGCATTGGTGTTCGTGTGCGGCCAGGTGAGCGCGGATATTGGTCCGAAGCCGCGCAGCGCCGCCGCGCCGGAGCACTCGCAGCTCCCATTGCTGGCGACGCCAAGCTCGCTGCTCCCAGCCAGGAGCCCGGGCACGGGCTCCGAGGGCGACAAAGGTGACACGGCTGACGCCCGTGAGCGTTCAGGCGATGGCGCCCATGCAAAGAGTGATTTCTTGCCAGTCGATCCTGCCGAACAGCGTCCGCCGGTGCTGCCACCGCCGAGACCGGACGCGCGAGCGGTGCTGGTCGGGGGCAACTGGGTGTCGCTTGGACCGGCGCCCACCTACGGTGGGCAAGTGAGTGTGCCGCCGGACGATGAGGTGTCTGGCGCCGTGCAAGCCATTGCCGTGCATCCGGTCAACCAGGAGATCGTTTATATCGGCGCGGTCAATGGCGGGATCTGGAAAACCATCAACGCCTACGCCGCGAGGCCGTCGTGGACGCCACTGACCGACAATCTGCCATCGCAATCGATCGCGTCCATTGCGCTCGATCCGCTGGATGCATCGCACCAGACGGTCATCGCCGGCACGGGTCGAGTCAGCAGCTTTGGCGAACGCGGTGACGACGAGGTCGGGATTTATTACTCGTCGAACGGCGGCGCCAATTGGACGCAATATGGTTCTACGAGCCTGCTCGGTCAGAAGCTGATCAGCGTCGCGGCGCGCGGCCAAATCCTGCTGGCGGCTTCGCGCAACGGCGGGCTCTACCGGAGCACCAACGGTGGCGGTGCGTTTTCGCTGGTCTCCGGCACCGGCAATCTTCCCGCCGGCGGTGTCTTTGACCTGGCACCAGATCCTACGAACACCTCGCGTTTCTACGTCTCGGTTGCCGGCGCCGCCCCTAAGGTCTTGCGCAGTGTCGACAGTGGTGCCACTTGGACTGATGTGACTGCGGGGCTGACCGGGCTCGGCCCAGCAACCGACAACATGAAGCTGTCGGTTGGGGCGCTCGGAACGCTGTTCCTCGCTACCGTCAATAGCGGTCGGCTTTCCCGCTTATCGCGTTCGACGAACTTCGGCGCAAATTGGACCGCCATGGATGTGCCGGCCATCCATAACGGCAGCCAGGGGGGTCTTCATGCCGCGATCGCGGCGCATCCGACCGGTCAAAACCTTGTCTATCTCGGTGGCGACCGCATCGCCAATTTGCCCTTCACCGGAAACATCGTCGTTTGTGACGCCAATGCGGCGCTGCTCAGTCAATGTCGCACGACCTATGGCGGAGGTGGTGCCAACACCGCCCCGCACGCCGATTCGCGCAAACTGGTTTTTGACGCATCGGGGAACCTGCTCGTCGGCGACGACGGCGGGATCTACCGGCGGTCCACGCCGCTGAACCTCGTCACTGGTAGTTGGAGTTCCGTGATCGGCAACCTCGCGATCATGGAAGTGCACGACCTCGCGCATGATCGCGTCGCCAATGTCGTCATGATTGGCACCCAGGACAATGGCACCCACCTGCAGCAGACGTCGTCGCAGCGGTGGCTGCATGTGCTCGACGGTGACGGCGGCGATGTCGCGATCGACGATCTCACGCTTGGGGCCGCCGGCAGTTTCCGGTACGACAGCTACCAGAACTTCGTTGAGCCGCGGCGCACGCAGTACAACGCCGGTAATGCGTTTGTAGGCGTCCTGCTGTATCCCACTATCCCGGACCCGCAGTTTGTAACGCCGATCGAACTTAGCGTCGGCAATCCGGCGCGGATCATGATCGGTGGCGCCAACACGGTCTGGGAGTCGAACAGCATCACCGGGGGCTCGCCAACGCTGGTCTCGCTCGGTGGGCCGGGCGCGACGGCAATCGCCTATGGCGTGAACGGCAATGTCAGCGCCGCCTATGTGGTCAAGGGTTCCAGCGTTTACGTGCGCAATGGGACCAGCTTTGTTGCCACCGCCTCCCAACCGGCCGGAGCCCAGACCCTGACCGACGTGGCGATGGACCCGGATGACCGCTTGCGCGTGTTCGTGATCGATGACAATCAAGTGTTCCGGACCACCGACGGCGGCGCCAATTGGCAGGACGTGACCGGCAATCTCGCCAGCATCAGTTCGGTCGATTTCCGCACCATCGAATACATTCCCGACGACGCGGGTGATCGAGTGGCACTGGGGACGCGGTCCGGCGTGTACTCGGTACCCGTGACATCCAGCACTTGGTCCTTGTTCGGCATCGGCCTTCCGAACGTCCTGGTCTACGATCTGAGATACCTGCTGGCTTCGCGTACGCTGATTGCTGGCACTTTGGGACGCGGCGTGTGGAGCGCCCCGTTTCCCGCCGTCAACACGGCACCGAGCTTCACGGCAGCGGCAACGATCACGCGTCAGCAAGGCAGCCCAGCCGGCGCTGCAGTCACGGTCGGTACCGCCAGCGACGCGCAATCGGCGGCTGGCAGCCTGGTGGTGACGCCGGTCACGGGGGGCTCGGCAACTGGTATCACCATCGGCACCACCACCAACAGCGCCGGCTCGATCAGTGCACCAGTTTCAGCGAACTGTTCCGCAACGTCGGGCACGCAGCGCTTCCAGGTAAGCGATGGCAGCCTCACGAACTCGGGCGACGTCGCCATCAACGTAACCCCGAATACGCCACCGGTGCTCGGTTATCCGAGCGCCAGTATCGGCGTGGGTGCCAGCGGCTCGGTCAATCCGTCGATCCCGCCGAGCGACAACGGCACCATCCTGACGATCGCGACGCAGTCGTTCGGCACCTACACGGGCGGGATCACCGCCAGCAGCACCACTGGCGTGATCACGCTCACCAATGCTGCGCCAGCAGGTACGCACACGATCACCATGCAGATCGCTGATAACTGTTTCACCGTCACCAACGTGAGCTTCTCGCTGACCGTGACCGCAGCGGCGAACACCGCGCCCAACTTCACGCCAGCCGCCACTATCACGCGCCAGCAAGGCAGTCCGGCTGGCGCTTCCGTGGCCATCGGCAGCGCCAGTGACGGTCAAACCGCGGCGGGAAGCCTGACCGTGACCCAGGTGGCGGGAGGCTCGGCCACTGGCATCACCATCGGTACCATCGTCAACAATGCAGGCACCATCAGTGCACCGATTTCGGCGGACTGTTCCGCAACATCAGGAACGCAGCGCTTCCAGGTGAGCGATGGAAGCCTGACCAGCACTGGCGACCTATCCGTCAATGTGACGCCAAATACGTCACCGGTACTCGGCTATGCGAATGCCAGTGTCGGCCTTGGTGCCGGCGCCACCCTCAATCCATCGATAGCGCCAGGCGACAACGGTTCCATCCTGGTCATCGGAACGCAGTCCATGGGCACCTACACGGGGGGGATCAATGCCAGCAACATCACCGGTGTGATCACACTGGCCAATGCCGCGCCGGTGGGAACCCACACGATCACCATGCAGATCGCCGACAACTGCTTCGTTACGACCCCGTCGAGCTTCCAGCTGACCGTCCAGCCGGGCACTGACAGCGTGTTCCGCAACGGTTTCGAATAAGGGGCGCCGGTGCAAACCGGCGTCGGAGTGCAGTTTGCGCTGGCTCCGTCGATGCCCACGTCGTAGCCGGGACGATTCCTCGGATACAAGCGGCACCGGCCCGTGCGCGAATACTGGTCGCAAATCACCAGCGAAACGGCTCCTTTTTGTAGTGCCGAAGTCGTGTCACCTGCAAAAAAAACCACCTGGATCAGCGTCGTCCCTGCGCCGGCTGAGCGTGAGCGACATCGTCATTGCGAGGGAGCCTCAGCGACCACGGCAAGCGTTTAATCGCGTAGCGCCTGAGCGACCCTGGCCGCGATCTGGAGGGAGTCGCCGGGGTGCTTCAGTTGCCATGGCTCCTACGCAATGACGAGTGTGGTGGCAGAAGTTCGGTGCTATACAGAAAAACCCACCATAATCTTTTTCAGGAAGCGTCTACATGCGCGCATTGCGTTTGATCGGTTTTTCAGTGCTGCTTTTGCTCGTTCTTTCGACGGGTGTGCAGGCTGCCACATTGCTTGTCGATCCGGATCCGATTGCAATCCCAAGCGGCATGAGCGCGGATGTCGTCCACAAGGAAATCAAGCGCGCACTGGTCGTTCGCGGCTGGGTGATCAGCTCCGAGCAACCCGACCAGATCCATGCAACCCTGAATTTGCGCGCACATGTCGCGAGAATTGCCATCAGCCATGGGAGCGGCACTGTCAGCGTCAGCTACGTTTCCAGCGAGAACCTTGATTTCAAGGAAAAGAAAGGCAAGCGCTACATCCACAAGAACTATCGCTCCTGGGTCAACAATGTGCTGACCGATATCTCCCGTAATCTGCAACTGGTTACGTTGGAGTAACGGACCTGCAGTGGCTGCCTTGGTTACAAGATCCGAGCTACCGATTCGAAGAACCAACGCGGCGGTTCGAGCAACCAAAGCGTCGGTTCCCGCAGGCAATGCGTTGGTTCGATGAAGCAATGCGTGGGTTCTTGCTGCCGCTGCGCTAACGCTCCCGAAGCAACTGGAAGGTTGCGGAGACCAATGCATCGGTTCCAGCAACCAACGCGTCGGTTTCACGAAGCAACGCTTTGGTTAATGCAAGCGATGCGGTGGTTGCTTGAACCGATGCGCCAATGCTCCCGAAGCAATTGGAGGGTTGCGGAGACCAACGCATGGGTTCCAGCAAGCAACACGTCGGTTTAACGAAGGAACGCTTTGGTTCGTGCAAGCAAAGCGATCGTTCTCCCGAAGCAAGTCATCGGGCTCGGGATGCAAGCTTTGGGTTCCGACGACCAACGCGTTGGTTCGGGAAAGCCAAGCATGGGCTTGACCGACGTTGCCGGCCGGATCCTGACTTCCTGGAGTTGATCCGCGGGCTCCGGAAGTTCAGCCGCTGACCTGACGGCGCTTCGGTCTCGGAGACGTTCGCACGGCCCGACGAGTTGCGCGCCGAACTCTCTTGCCGGTGTGCCTTGCCCCAGAAATACCGCGCCAACTCGTCAATTCGACCGGGTTGGCGCAGGTTGGCCCAAGCCTATTCGAAGCCGTTCGCGAAGATGAGATTGGCACCGCCCGCAAGCGGGGGCAGGGTGACCAGGTCAATCCAGGCGGCATCCGACCCGCCAATGTCCGACTGGTCCTTCTCATACGACCAGACGAAAGTATGGTTACCCGCGGTGGTCGGCACGGTGATTTGCTGCCAGGCGAATTCCCCGGAAATTCCCGGGTTGGTCACATTGGTGCAAGTGCTGCCGATGTTCTGGCGCGCACCGTCAACCAGGAAGCGGAAACAATCGAAGCCGGATTCAGATGAGACGCGAGCAAAGAAAGTGACGTTGCCGGCAACGAAATTGCCCGTGACCTGAATGCGTGCGTTGGCGTTATTGCCCATCCCCTGGGGTGAGCGCAGGCTGCATGTGCCCTCATGCACGCTATCCGAAGTCACGACCCATGCCTGGTTACCGCCGTTCGGCGTGGAATAGCCAGCCGGGAACTGGCAATCTGGTGGAAAGACCTCGGTGGGTGCAATGGTGGCCGACAGCGTACTGGTGCCCAGCGTTGCACCATTGGTTGGATTGGTCAGCGTTACCGTGAACGTCTCGGCTGCTTCCGGCAGTCCATCATTGATGATGGGCACGGAAATGTTCTTCGGCGCGGTGTCGCCCGCTGCCCAGTTGAGCGTACCCGCGGTGGTGGTGTAATCGAGGGGGGCAACCGCCGTCCCGTTGCTGGTCGAAAAGTTGACCGCTACGGCGCCATCGCTGCCGCCGCTGCGAGTCACCGAGAACTGCGCTGTGGTGCCTTCACTCACGGTTTGCGCGGCGCTCGCGAATGCCAAGGTACCCGCACCTGCGCCAACGGCGCTGAAACAGCCCAAATTGACATTGTTGACCACGCGCGGTGTCAGCAAGGTTCGGTGCGCCGTGGCGAATACTTCCTTTGATCCGCAGTTGGGCAAGCCGCTCAGGTGGCAATAACTCATCAGGGTGCCCTGCACATTCGGCACGCCGTTGACGGTGCTGGCGGCCGGACAGACTGCGGGGCCGGAAAAACATCCGCCCTCGGTGATGAAGCATTGATCGATCGTATTGGTGCTCTGGCCGCCTACGCCGGTCGTCGCATTGGAGCAGTGCGCGTGCTCCGCGCCAAAATTGTGTCCCAGTTCATGGGCAATAACCAAAAGGTCGTCCACGGCCGTTGCGCCCGGGAACTTGAATACTTGTGATACGCTGTAATGACCCCCGGATGAATTTCTGCTTTGGCAGTAGTTTGCATTGGACCCCAATACCCATGCGATGCCTGAGGCACTGAATTGGTTGGCGTTCTTGCCTGATATGAACATCGCAAACGCCCGCGAGACGCCGCCTTGCGTGGTTTGCCACAGCGTTCCGAATTCGGTTAACTGTGCGGAAGTGCTCGTGGCAACGTAGGTATCCGGAAGACTGGAGGGGCGCAAAATTGTCGTGCCCTGCAACATGCGAAGATCGAGGTCGCGTTCATACACAACGTTGAGTGCGACAAATAATTGCGAAAAATAGTTGGTGGCGTTCGTGGTGTTATCGGAGAATTTCAACTGCAATAATTCATTGTCCGTGTCGATCGCGACCACCGCTGATCGGGTTGCGCCATCTGGCATCGGTACGGATTTGGGAGTTGCAATACCGGGGCTGTGATCAGTGATCTGCGACGACTTCCAGCCAGGGCGATCGTTATCGCAGGCAAAAACGGTCGGTTTGCCGTCTTTATCCTGTTGTGTTTCCTGCAGCTGGAAACTGAGCTCAGCACCGAAAAAAGTGCTGCTGATGGCCAATGTACGACCATCGTCAGCCAACAGCACGCCGGTCGCGCTGGTGCCATCGGGCGCCATCGACAGGCCCAAACGCGGCGCATTCGGCAGCGAACTATCCGCGATGAAATGCAGCCAGTTGCTGCGCGGCAGTTCACGGTAGCCGTTTTTGCCCGCAACCAGGACCTTGGCGTCGTGCGCGTACACATCGATGCGTTTCATACGCACCGGCCCAGTGCGATCGGTGCCCAACGGCAAATTTTCGAAGGTGATGCTCTCTTCGATTGCAGTTTGTCGGGCTTTAGCCAATTCCGTCGAGCTCACCTTTGATTCAGCGGCGCCGAGCGTTGGGATCAATAATCCAAGCACGAACAAAACCGTGGCGCGCATTGTGTGACTCCCGGTTAGGCGGAGACGAGGAAGATTACTCGAACTGCGAAGGGCCTATATTTCTGGATATTAAGAACTGCGGCAGAGGACCGCACAGCAGTTTTTCACAATACCTTCAACATCGTTCCATAGCATGCTTCACCGTGCGTTCGTGTTCAAGCATTCGGACCGCGGTGCAGCAAGGCACGGGTTACTGTGCCGCTCGGGCTTCTTCCGATAAGCGCGACCATTCGTGCAACGGTGCCATGCGCCGCGGCCCGCCAACAACACGGGACGATCGCAACAACCCGGCGCCGGCGTGCGTGTTGATGACTTCACCGTTAAAGCCAGGCGCGTTTGCTTCATTGCATGTACCCGCGGCTACCAGTACCGTGCCATTGGGCCCAACAATGTCGTCACCGACTTGGATAGTCGCGAACGAATCGCAGCCGAAGCTGGTTGCCGGGCCGCGCCAGCGGGATGGTTGCCGAGCGGCGTACCAATCCAGCTGCCGTCGACGTAGACCGTTACAAAGGTGGGCTCACACGCTCGATCGATTCGATCCACCGGTGATGCAATGCGCCCCGACGCACCTTGATGCGCACGGTGATCGGCGTTTGCGTGTCGGAATCCCGGCGCGCGCCGCCGAGTTGTGAGTACGCGCTGGCACTGAGGTGAAGCATCAATGTGTCGCTGGCTCTTGTGAAGTCGGCGGTTTCCAACCCATAGGACATGGCTCGGCTACGACCTTCCGACTTGAACGACCGCAGCGAGGCCGGTTGTTGGAAGTACTTGGCCGGTGCCAGATCGGCGTGCATATTGAGCAGACGTCCAACACCGTAGCCGCCAGCGACGGCCGCGGCGCTGCCTAGAATCAGGCATTCCCAACGCAGACGTGCCCATCGCGTACTGCCACGCAGCAGCCCCCACGCAAGTGCCCATCCCAACACGAATAACACCGCACTCGCGGGCAGTGTCGTCAGCCACATGGCGCCGCGGTCGAGCAGGGGTGGCCGATCGAATTGGGTGCATAGCAACCCGTAAATGCCCAGAGCCAGCAATCCGTAGATGCCGGTGCGGACAAAGGCGATTCGTGTTGGATATTTGTCGCGTCGGGACCGGGGGGCTGGTTGCAAGGTCTCCAGAACCTTCGCGGCGGCCCCGAGCGCGCTAGTCGCTGCAAGAATCAGACTTTCGGGAACAGCGCCGCGGGTGCTGAAATCCGCCACTAGATGACCATGCTGCGCGCGCAGATCGTCCATTCGCCCATCGGCCTGCTCCGCGTTTTTTGCCATGGCCTCCAGCGCGGCGTTCAACACCGTGTTGTCGTGACAGAGGAACCGCAGCTTCGAGTCGTCCGAGTCCAAGCGCCAGCACTCATCGAAACGCACGGCGCCAAATGGTGGAGCGGCCACGTTCGGCCATGTCGACCACAATCCGCGGGGCCGCAATCGAAACTGCAGCGGCGGGACCAGCGCGGTGGCTATCCGCAATTCATAGTCAGTGCGCCCGCGGCGGCCGCTGAGAATGCGGAAGACCCGGCCATCGACCACACGACGCGCGCCCCGGACAAAACGCCGGTGCAGATACGCAATCAACCATGCGCCCGGCACGAAGCACGCAAAGGCTGCCAGCAATACCCACACTTCATTCATGGCCAGCCTGGCTTCGCGGTTGCACCGCCCAGACTAATTGTCGATGAAGTTGCTGGCTGAACCAACAGCTTGTACACGCTTCCTGAGTAGCGCCGCGAGGCGCGCTGAGTCGCGCCTCGTGATTCCATCGCCCCTCGCGGCGCTCCTGCCGGCCACGAGCTCACTCGAAGCCGTTGCGGAAGATGTCGATTCCATCGTTATCGCGAATCTCGATCTCGACCTCGTTCGGTATGCCGAGCGTGGCGCCGCCGGTGGGCGCGTCTATGATCAATACGAACCGCTCGGTCGGTTCCGCCACCGCGTCGTCGATGACGGGGACGGCGACGAGTCGTGTCGTGCTGTCGCCGGTATCCCAGTTCAGCGTCCCGCTGCGTGCCTGATAGTCGCTGCCGGCGAGCGCCGTGACATTGACGGTCGCGTACGACACGCTGACCGCACCGGCCGTGCCGCCCACTCGTTCGACCACGTAGCCGGTGACTCCGATGGTCTCGGGGACCGAGGCCGTTGCGGGACCGGCGAAGCGCAGCGTCCCAGGGGCACCCGCGTCGTCGTCGAGGATCGTAGCGACGCCCTGCAGGTCGTTGCCTGCGGTGGCCGCGTTGACCAGCCCGGCGAGATTCAACACCAGCGTTTCGTCCGGTTCGTCCGTCAAGTCGCCGGTGATCGAGACGTTGACAGAAGTCGTGGTGGCACCCGCGGCGATCGACCACGGCGCATTGACCACGGCGGTGTAGTCGCTACCTGCAACCGCCGTGCCGTTGGCCGTTGATGCGGTACCGGACACCACGCGCCCGCTCGCAGCCGTGAGCGACAGCGAGAAGGCACAAGTTGCAACGCCGGCATCGCCTTCCGTACAACTGCGATCACCAATCGCCACTGCGGGGGCTGAGTCGTCGTCGACGATGGTGCCGAGGCCCTGCAGGTCGTTGCCGGATGTCGCTGCGTTCACGAGGCCCGCAAGCGTCAGCGCAAAAGTCTCATCGGCCTCGTCAATGGCATCGCCCGTAATCGAGACGCTGACCGTGGTCGTGGTGGCACCTGCGGCAATGGACCACTGCGCATTGAGCAGCGCGGTGTAGTCGCTGCCTGCGGTGGCGGTGCCGTTGGCCGTCGACGCGGTACCGGACACCACGCGCCCGCTCGCTGCCGACAACCCGACCGTGAACGCACACGATGTGCTGCCGGCGTTGCTCTCGACGCAACTGCGGTCCGTGATCGCGACAGTGGGAGCGGCATCATCGTCCGTGATCGTGACGCTGGCGGTCGCAGGTGTGCCCAGGGTCGCGCCGCCGGTCGGGCTGGACAGCATCACGCTGAAGCTCTCGTCCGCCTCGTCCGCTACGTCGTTGGCGATGTTGACGTCGAATGTCCGCACGGTTTCGCCGGGGCCGAACGCGAGCGTGCCCGTAGTCGACTGGTAGTCCGCCGGCGCGCTTGCACTTCCGTTAGCGGTAGCGAAGTTGACGCTGATGCCGCCGGCCGTGCCGCCGCTGCGCGTGACCGTAATCGTCGCTTCACCGGTGCCTTCCCCAACGCTGTACGTGGCGGCGCTGAATGCGAAGCTGCCCGGTAGCGGCGCCGCCGTCACGGCGATGCATCCTGAGAATTCCGAAGTGCTTGAATCCGCGTTCGCGGTCGCCGTCGTCGTGATGGCGTCGCCGACCACAAAGCTGCCCGCCACGTTCAATGCCACATTCGCGCTGCCGCCGGCGCTGGTGTTCACCTGTTGGCTGCCAAGCCATTCGGCGCCTTCCCCGTGGCCGGACGCGTCGCAGGCTGCGCTCCGATAGAAGTCGATCGTGTATCCGCGCGAGGCCGCGCTGTTCAATGAGCCCGTGATCGAGAGCGTTCCGCCGGCGAGCGTGGCGCCCGCAAGCACCGGGAAATTCTGCAGCCCATTGGCACCCGCGTCCGCGTCACCCGCATCGTTCGCGTCCACACCCGCGACACCGAAGAGATTGATCCCGAGACTGCCATTGCTGTGGACGCGATTGCGGCGCAGATTGAAACGTGCGGCGTCGCCAACCAGGAGGATGCCCGATCCCCGATTGCAGGCGATGAGGTTGCCGTCGGTAGCGCCAGGACCGCCCACCGAAGCGCCGGTGCCACCATAGGAGAGTCGCAAGCCCATCCCTTCGTTGCCGAGGCAGCTGCCGGAGAGCGTCGTGCCGATGAAGTTACCGCGCACCTCGTGCGCGAAGCTCGTGTCGAAGTCGTCGATCGCAATACCATCCTCGCGATTGAGTCCGATGAGATTGCAGGCCCGGTTGCACACCCCGGGATCGTGATCAGCGCCACCGATCACGCTGCGCACATAAGTGGCCTGGATACCGTTTTGGCCGTTGGCAAGTCCCACGGTGCCCGCCGCATTCGTGCCGATCCGATTGCCCTGCACGGTCACGGTAACGGACTCGCCACCGGACAACCCAACCCCGTTGCCGAAGTTGCCCGCGATGAGATTGCCGGCGCCCAGGACGGTTCCGCCGATCGTGAATGCGCCATCCGCGGAGACTCCACCCGTGCGGTTGGACAGCGCTGCGTTGCCGTCGGCGCGGACGCCGATGAAGTTACCGCGCACCGCGCCGCTCCCGGTGAGAGACAAACCAAGCGCGTTGCCGGAAATGAGGTTGCACTCACGGTCGCAGGTCCACGCGGTGTGATCCGTGCCACCAATGACGAGATTGCTGCCACTCGCACGCACGCCGCCGCCTTCATTGGCGACTATGCCGTTGCCGGCCAGATTGGTGCCGATGCGGTTGCCCTTGATCACGACGTCGTTGCAATCGAGCGACACACCCGATGCCGACGAAGCGCTCCCCATTTGGTTGCCCGAGATGAGATTGCCGGAAGTCCCCCAAAGCCCGCCGATGGTGATGTTGGAGCAGCCACCCGCCGCAATGGTCATGTTGATACCACCCCCACCATTGGCGAGCGGCGCTGCGCCGTCGAGGCGCGTGCCGATCAGGTTTGATTCGATCCGGACATTGGAACTGCCTTGGGTGAGAATGCCGATGGACAAGTTGCCCGACACGAGGTTGCCGTTGCCCGCCACACCGAGGCGCAGGCCGTCGGCCTCGTCCACACTGATCCCGAGGTTGTTCGGAAGGCTCGCGGTGCCGGTGAGGTTGGTACCGATCCGGTTGCCTTGCACCACCGTGTCATCGGCGCCCTCCAGCAGCCAGATGCCGGCATAGAAGTTCCCGGAGATGAGGTTGCTGCCATTGGTCTGCGGGATCGAAGCGCCGATGAAGTTGCCCGCGGCACCGGAAATCTTCACGCCGCTACTGAGATTCCCGCGCGCGACGTTGCCCGCGAGATCAGTGCCGATGACGTTGCGCTGCACCAGGTTGCCGGTCGCGAGTGCGCCGCGGATCTCGACGCCGTTCTCGGAGTTGCCCGAAATGACGTTGAAGGTGCCGGGCACATCCCCGCCGATGCGGTTGTCGCGCGAGTCCTGGATCAGCACACCAGAGCGGATGTTGGCAATCGCCAGGTCGCCGTTTGCATCGACACCGATGTAGTTGCGCGCGATGAGGTTGCTGTTGGCGCCCGCGCCGAAGCCGACGCCGTAACGCGCGTTGCCGGAGATCACGTTGAGATCGGCAAGCGTACTGCCGCCGATGGTATTTCCAGTGGCCGAGGTGATGGTGACGCCATTGAAGGCATTGGCGAGCGCAGCGCTCCCAGCCGGATTGGTGCCGATGCGGTTACCCGCGACGATGTTGCCGGTGGCGCTGGCGCCGTGAATGCGCACGCCATCGACCCGATTGCCGGAAATGACGTTGCCCGGGCCGATGGTGTTCTGGCCGGTGTTGTCGACCCACACGCCATTGTTGTTGCCTGAGGGCGTGAGGCCGTTGGCGAGGACCCCGATCCAACTCGCGGTAACGCGGTTGGATCCACCTGCCTGGATGCGCACACCGTCGCCCTGGAAGCCCACGACAGCCAATCCCCGGATGGTGACGGCGCTGCCGTTGATCAACAATCCGTGCACCCCCGCACCCGCGACGGACCCGTCGAGTTCAACGATCGGAGAGCCCGCGTATCCGGGCTGCGTGGTGGCATCCACGGTCAGGTCGCTGCCAAGGGGCGGCAGTGAGCTGGTCGGGCCGATGTTGTGAATGCCGGCTCCGGGAATGCTGAAGACAATGGTGTCCGCACCAGCCGCCGCGTTGGCCGACGTGATCGCGCTGCGCAGCGTGCCGGCTCCGGCATTGGCGCTGCTGGTTACCGTAAACGTTGCGGCGCTGGCGGGCAGGGCGATGGAGGCCAGTGCGGAGGCAAGTAGCAGAGCGGGCAAGCGCAGCATGAGATCGGTTCCGGGTCAGGTCGCGTGCATGGACATACGCACAACCGCGCCGAAGTCCCGGATTTCCCGCCAACGCCCGACCGCGGGCCAACGCGCCTTGCCTGCGGCGTGAAGCCTGCCGCTGCTGTCACCGTCCAGCATTCGATGCGGCGGGCGTCGCGCAGCCTGGCGTGATCATCTATGCGTACCATACCGACCAGGGGCCGCTACCCGCCAAATCCGGATCTCACCGGAACCATTGCGCGTCATGGGCTCAGACCGGCGTACTCTGCTGCAAAGAGCTGGTCGCCACGCTAGCGGCACTGTGGCGTGCCGTTGTAGTGCAAGGTCAGCGTCTGTCGACCATCGCGGATGACCATTACACCGTCGCTGCCGGACAGGCGCCAATTCTGGACCTGTCCGTCGTCGCGGTTGACAGTGGTCAGCGTGTTGCCTGCCACAGTGAACGAGCGACCAACCGCCCCGATCGAGCCGCGGGCCGGCAGGATCTGCCAAGTCCCCGTGGAACAGAACAGAAACACATCTCCGGTCTTGCCACGCCCGTAGTCGATCTTCCAGGCGGTGCCAGGCAGTGGCGGCAACGTGCCCGCAGGGGTGTCCGGATTGCGCGAAAAAGCGGCGACTGGCTTTGCAGCGGACGGAGCAACCGGGGCTGGGCGTAGGTCAGCCGGCTGGACGACCGGGGGCGTGACGGCAGTAGCGGCACGCGGCTGCGCCGAGGGGGATCCTGGCGGATCGCCCGGTTCCGCCGCGCTGACGGGAGCCGCGCGCAAGCGGTCGATCATGCACTCGACCGTCGAGTTGGGAATGTTGTCTTGGTCGAGCCGCACTCGGTACGGAGTCCCAGGATGTCCGATTCCGGCTGGCAAGATGCAGACGTGGATGCGCCCGCAGCTTGGCCCGGACGCGCATCACAGCACCGCCATCGTAGGCCATCGAGTCTAAATCACGGCCAAGCAGAACAGGAGCGAGGGCGCAGTTTCCGGCGGCTGTGGTGGATGTTGCGAACCTTTACCGCGCAATGCTCGGGTGTCTCGAATCCAGCCGCCCGAAAGACATTTGCGCGACCTTCCCGTCAATATCCTCGTGGCGACTATCGGACAGACGCACATGATTCGGAATTGCAATGCAGCACAATGAAAGCCCAGAGCCCGAGGTCGAGCTGGTGACGTTGTGCGCGTGGACGCGCACGGTACGCTTCCAGGGAGAATGGGTGAGCGTCGAGACCTACCTTGAGCAGCGATTCGGGGTCATTACGAGTCATGGCATTTCACCCGCAGGGGAAGCCATGCTGTTCACCGGCGAAGATCTCTCGCGTAAAGTCCGCCCGCACAGCCAAGGGGCGGCGCAAACCAATCCGCGACGCTTGGCAGCAGTCCGCGCGTCAGGGCTGCTCGATAGCCCCGCGACGGGCGGGTTTGACCGACTCACCAGGATTGGTGCGCGATTGCTCGGAGTTCCGACGACCTTCATCTCGCTGGTGGACGAGCACCGTGACTTCTACCTGAGTTACTGCGGATTCGGAGAGCCGCTGGCCTCAGCGCGTGAGCTCAGGGGAAAGACCTTCTGCCACTACGCGATCGAGGACGAAGCCCCGCTCGTGATTCCGGATACCAGAGCTCATCCGGTGTATCGGAATGTCCCCACTGTGCAGTCACTCGGTGTGGCGGCCTACCTCGGAACACCGCTGGTACTGCTCTCTGGCGAGATCATCGGGGCATTCTGCGCGGTCGACTTCGTGCCGCGGGCATGGACCGAACTGCAGATTCAAAGCGCCGTCGATCTCGCAAGCCTGGTCGTATCGGAGATCGAACTGCGCCATGCAGTAACGGGCGCGCTCGGAAGGCCCGCGGAGTAGGGGGCGTCCTCACAAGAGGATCCGCGCTCAACGGCAACCCGCAGGCGGCCCGCTCGCGTTGAAACGTTGGACGATGTTGACGGGCCCGCGGCCCGCCAGCCATTCGGACAGGCTGCTGAGCATTTGGTGCGCAGTTCCGTTGGCGTCGACAATACTGCGGCGGAACGTCGGCTCATTGCTTCGGAGCGTTTCGTGATCGCCGCATTGAGGTCCGAAGGCACCCGGCGGCTCCAACGCTGAGGGTAGTCGCGCCTCTTCCGAGCGGGCGGCCAGCGTGGTCAGTGCCCGCAGTTGACCTTCCTCGAGCAATCCATACAGCGTGCGATCGAGCGGGGTGCCTTGGTAGCTGAAGCCTGCCTCGATCGTGTTTCCCATCACCAGTGAGTCCTGAAGATCGGAGCGCACGAAAAAGGGCGTCAGCAGATGATGCTCGAGCACATGGGCGCCGTCGGCGCAGCGCCACTCGTCGCCGAGTGGAAGGTGATGCGCGACACAGGAACCGTCGGCCAAGCCGTCGCGGAAATCAAGCAGTACGTCGAACCAGCGTCTGCGCATGCTTTGCTCATAGGAACACGTGGCGGCGACTAGCGGCCCGCAAACACGCGATCCGGCATGCCCCAGCGATTCGGTGCCCAGCCCATAAGAGCCATCCAGAACCGCCGCGTAGCGCAGGGCGCAACTGGGGCCGCAACCCAAATGTTCCCGCCGCAGCAGCGCGCCGATGCGATCGGCATTGCTGCGGACCCCACTGCCTCCGGCCGAGGAGCCTGCGAACAGCACATTGCGCGCCCGATCGAGGTCCGGCATGGACTGGCGCGTGCCATTGCTGGCGGCATAGGTCAGGACGCCATTTCCGCCGCGCAATTGGTCGAACACGGCATCGATGATCCGCGCACCCAGGAAGTTGATGCGGTAGTCGGTCGGGACGCCGGCGTGGACGGTGCTCGCGCGCGCATCGCGCGCCTGTCCGGCCCAGCCATCCGAACTGCAGTAGTAGACGAACACATGGTTCCACGCGGCGAAAGGGTTGCGCGCGTCGACGCTTTCGATCCCACCGCTGGCAATACCGCCTGCCGGCGCGAAACGACTCGACAGTTTATTCGCGCCGAAGTTGCCGTCTTGGCCCAGCCAACGCGCATGGCAATCCTCGCCGCTGTCGCAGGAGCCACCGCCTTGCAGGTAGACCACCCAGTCGTCGCGATGCTGCGCGTCGCGGGCGGAACGCACGTAAAACACTGCCGGCGTCCCGTCAGCGCAAAGCGCATCGGGATAGCGCGCGACCGGGACATCGACGCGCATCAGGGTGTCGCCCTGGGCGACGCCACCGGCACCGGCGACGCCGCGCCCGAACAGCTCGGGCAACGTCGGCAGGCTTTGTGCGAACACCGGGACGGTGCTGGCTAGCTGCGCCCAGACAAGGGCGAGCACGAGGATGCGCATGGCTTTGCTCCGATCGGCGTCACAGCTGGCAACGCGTCAGTGTCGATTGCGTTGACGCTGCGTTGTGTCGCGAGCAGATGGCGCCCTATTCGCCACGCATGCCTGCAGTGTTTTCGGGAGGGGCTCGTCAAGCTCAGCCAAGCTCGCGCCGGAGTGCGAAGGCCGCCGACGCCCCAATCATTACCAGCAACGCAAGCAGTGCAAGCGCGTCGGGCCCTGGCACGGGCAGGGCTGCGGTGCCGACGCCGAACAGACTGCGCGCGCGCGTGATTGCGGTCAGCCCGACCGACCGGCCGATCACGCGGCCGGGGAAGTCGTCGAAGGCGGGATGGATACCGCCGTAGATGCGGGAAATGCCGGCCTCGTCGGCCGCATCGAAGTAGGTCGCCCACTGCAGCCGCAGCGGGGCACTCGGCCCGAATTCGAAGTTCAGCGCAAACCCCTGGCCGCCGGTCGCCGCGGCTGCCTCACCCAGGCCGCCTGGAAAATAGGGACTCCCGGTCATTGCCGTGAGTACTTCCGCGGCGGCGCGGCTGAAGCCGCTGTGGCCGGAGGTGTAGCCCGGGAAGGGCGGCGTCACAAAGGTACGCGGCTGGTAGGGAATCCAGCTTTCGCCGAGGATCCACGCACTGCCGCCGGCTTGCGTGGCCGGTTGCGCGGGATGCCCGGCCCATGCGCGGATGGCGATCTTGCCGATGCCGGCAGCCAGATGCGCGTGGCGTTGGCCGGGGGCGGAGGAGGCAGGGGTCACCAGTTCAATCAGGCCGGATTCCAGGGGCAGACCGTTGACGTGGTAACTGGGCAGCGTCGGACTGCTCGACTGTCCTCGCGTGGCCATCTCGCGGATCAGGGTGATCGGCCGCGAGGCTCCATAGGCGCGCTTGACTTCCCAGGTCGCAATTGCGTTGTCGTGCATGGCTCCATTGAGCATCAGGTAAAGCTTGAGGTCCCACTCCAGATTGCCCAGCAGCGGTCCCCTGCCGCCGAAACGCTGGACGTTGGAGGGGTGGTCGCTCACGACATTGGCGATCTCGTTCCAGTGTCCGGGTGGCCTGCTGGAGCGGGGACCATCGGCCCAGAACTCGGACAGCACGCGTGTCCAGTCTCCGCGCTTCACCAGGTTGTCGGCATAGGCAAGCCCGGTCATCGGGTTGACCGCATGGCCGCTGCCGCTGTTGGTACCCAAGGGATTGTTGCCGCGCACGCGCGGCGAGGCATTCACCATCGCGGAATCGGCCGGATCGAGTTGGCTGCTGTTGCGGATGACCTCGACGATGTCGGCGCGCACCTGGGTATCCCCGACGCCGCCGATCAGTGCTGGCGGACCCGGATCGGCGTAGGGGACGTCTGCTCCGCTGCGCGTCATCGCGAAGGGAACCACATCGCGCCAGTGCGGGGTCAGAAAGCTCTGAGCACCTGCCGCGCCAGGCGGAATTAGCGGTTGCCAGCTGTTGATATTGGCCACGCCACCCGTTCCGGGAGACGCCACCGGCATCGGCGTGTTGACCGGAACGAAAGTGCCCTGGTAGCTACCCTGCTGGTTCGATCCGTCCTGCAGTCCATGGGCAATGATCGCTGCGCCAATGCGGTTGCCGATCGCAATGGCGGAGTTTCCGCTGGTGGAGTTGTTGGCAGGGTCCAGCCCCAAATCCTGCATGCAGGCCTGGAAGGCTGCCAGGGAAGTCGCCGCGCCGGGGGAGACGGAAAAGCGGCTCAGCAGCACCCGGTATGCGGCGTAGCTGACAGCCGTCTGACGGTCCGTCGGGCCGATTTCCTGGGCCGCTGTGGACTCGTCGACGAGATGCGCGCCTGCGAACGGGTCATAGGCAGCCCAAGCGTCGTACATGGCCGTCGAAACGTGGAACAGCGTGCGCGCGTGCACCGTTGGGCGAGGCGAATCGAGCCGAATCGCGGCAAGCATTTGTTCATTCCATGCGCGCGCCACGCTACGCTCCTGCGCGCAATTCAACCCTAGTTTCGCGGCATGGTAGGTGGAAGGCGGCAGTTGCAGGGTTGGGGCGGAGGGCGCCGCAAAAACCAAGCTGCAGGCTAGCCCCGCTGCGAGTGCGCTTGCGCGCGCCCATCCAGGACCGAAGCTGTGCTGGCACGCGTCGTTCTGGTTCTCCAGGATGAAACTGGGTGCCGGCATGGAAAGCTCCAATCAAATGTGAAGCTTTCATGATGGACCGTTCGCTGGACCGGTGCCAACCGAATCCAATGCTGGCCGGCATTGGTGTCTGTGAAGCTGACAGCTGGGGCCACGCGACGTTCTTGATCGGCGGCCTGGCACTCGGGGTACATTACCCTCGCGAATGGCGTGCGCGGGGCCACCGCCATGCTGGCCCCGTCAGTGCCGGCGTATGCTGGTTGTATCTCCAGGAGCATCCCCATGGCGCAGCGAACCCTCTCCTCAGTGTTGTGCACCGCGAGCGTGCTGGTGGCTGCCGGCGGCAGCACGGTCGAGGCCGCCAATCTGTTGCCGTTGCCGTCGATGGTCTCGGCTCTCGTGCAAAGCGACGACGACGACACGGATGTAGCACCCGAAGAAGTCGTCGCGGATGAGCAAGTCGCGGAAGACCCGGAGGAAGCATCCGCACCGGAGGAAGCCGTCGCCGACGAAGAGCCGGGGGACGAAGCAGTCGCTGAAGAGGAGCCAACGGAAACAGCCGTCGCTGAAGAGGAAGAGCTGGCCAGCGAAGATAGCGTCGCGTCCGACGCGACGGAGTCCGCCGCGCCGGAAACTGAGGAAGTCGCAGAGGAAGCGGCTCCCGAGCCGGCGCCGCCAGCGCCGGCCGAGCCTGCCAAGGCGCCGCCGCCCGCTCCGCTACCGGTCTCCAGGAGCGCGCCTTCAGGCGGCGGGGACGACCGCGAAGACAACACCATCTACAAAGTCGTGATGAATCACGAAGAGCAGTATTCGATCTGGCCGGCGGACCGGGAAAACGCGCTCGGCTGGAATGACGCCGGCAAGACCGGGTCGAAACAGGAGTGCCTGGACTACATCAAGGAAGTCTGGACGGACATGCGCCCGAACAGCTTGCGCAAGCAGATGGAGGAGATGGCGCGCCAACAGTCCGGCCAATCGGGCAACTAGGCTGTCGCGGCCTCGCCATGCACCGCGCTGTCACTCAAACCTGTCCCTGAACAGTCCGATGACGAGGTCCAACACAGATAACGGTGTCGTCGAATAACCGAACTGCCCTGTGCCGAGCTGGCCTTCCTCGCCGTCGCCCCAGCAGCGAGCCGCGCCGTCCGCGCTCAGGGCGCAGGTGTGCTCACCATGTGACACGATCGAGCTGGTGTTCGCCAAGCCGACAACGTTCACCGGAACCGACTTCGGAAGGCGGCTGCCGTCGCCGAGCTGGCCGCGGGTGTTGCCGCCCCAGCAACGCGCCGTACCGTCGACCAGGACGGCGCAGGAATGCTGGCTGCCAGTGGTGATCATGGCGGCGTTGGCAAGCCCGAACACCGCTGCGGGGATGTTCGAGTTGCTGGGCGTTCCGGTCCCAAGCTGTCGGGCAAAATTGCTGCCCCAGCAGCGCGCGGTCCGATCGGCGAGCACGGCGCAGGTGTGGAAGCGCCCGGCTGAAATCGACAACACCTGGCCGAGGCCATTCGGGGCCACCGGTGAGGACGAATCGATGTTCGTGCCGTTGCCGAGTTGGCCATCGCTATTACCGCCCCAGCAGCGCACCTCACCGCCGAGCAACAACGCGCAACTGTGCCAGGTTCCCAGCGAGAGCCGGTCAACATTAGCAAGTCCCGGGACGACGACTGGCACGCTCGCGTAGCCGGCGCCCCAGCAACGCACGGTGCGGTCGCTCTGCACCGCGCAACTGTGTCCGGAGCCCGTCGCGATCGAGCGCAACTGGCTCAGCCCGTTGACGACGACCGGCGTGGTCGAATTCGCGTTGGAGCCATTGCCGAGCTGGCCCTGCGAGTTCTGCCCCCAGCAGCGCGCGCCACCGCTTTCGAGCACCGCGCAGGCATGCGCAGACCCGGCGCCGAGACTCACTACGTCGGTGAGGCTGGGCCCCGTGGCCGGAGATGCGTGATTGACGCGGGTGCCGTCGCCGAGTTGCCCTTCGCCGTTGAGGCCCCAGCATCGGACCGCACGATTGGCCGTGAGCGCACAAGAAAACGTGGCGCCCGTGGCGATCGCGCTTGAACTGCCGAGCCCGGCCACCGGCTCCGGCTGCGTGGAGAACGAGAATCTGCCGATGCCGAGCTGACCCTCTTCGTCGCGGCCCCAGCAACGTACCGTTCCAAGGGAAGTCATCGCGCAGGCATTGTTACCGCCCGCGCCGATGGCGATGGCATCGTTCAAGCCGGCAACGGTGGTTGGAACCAAAGAGGCTGTCCCATGGCCATCGCCGAGGCCGTCGCCGAGTTCGCCCCATTCGTCCGAACCCCAGCATCGGACCTGACCATTGGCGCGTAGCGCACAAGCGTGGAAGTAGCCTGTGGCAATTTCGATGGCGTTATCGAGCCCGGAGACCACAACTGGAATGCTCGAATTGCTGATCGTCCCATTGCCGAGCTGCCCTAGCGGATTGGACCCCCAGCACTTGACGGTGCCGTCGCTGATCAGGGCGCAAGCGTATTGTGGCCCGACGCTGATGGCGGCAGCGTTGTCGATCCCGGTCACCTTGACGGGCGCCAACGAAGACGTCGTGTTGCCATTGCCGAGCTGGCCATAGTAATTGTCACCCCAGCAGCGCACCGAGCCACCGCTCACCAGTGCGCAGGAGTGAAACCCGCCAGCGCCGACAGCCAGGGCAGCTGGCAACCCCGCGACCGCGACGGGCGAAGTCGAAGATGTAGTCCCGCCATTCCCGAGCTGACCGAAAAAGTTGCTCCCCCAGCACTGGATGTCACCGCCGGCGCGCAACGCGCAGCTATGACTATTGCCCGCGGCGATCGCGCTGGCGTTGTTCAACCCGTTGACCGCCACGGCAACCGGTGGCGTCAAAGTAGACCCGTTGCCAAGCTGGCCACTCCCGTTAGTGCCCCAGCAGCGCGCTGACCCGTCGCCGAGCACGGCGCACGAATGCACCGGGCCGACACCGAGGCTGATGACGCCCTGGAGGCCGGGAACCAGAACCGGGACGGCCGATGGATCCGTGGTGCCGTTCCCGAGCTGGTTCAGCCCATTGCCACCCCAGCAATACACGGACCCGCCCTCCGTCAACGCGCACGCATGGGCCACGCCCAGGTCCAGCGGAGTGCCGGTGCCTGCGCCCGAAACAAAAGGAAACAGCAGGGCGACCACAGCGCCAACTGCGTTGAGGAAATTCATTCGCATGGCAACAGAAGAATCCGAGAGGGGAAGGGTGATCGACGCGTCCGGGAATAAATCGGAACGCGCAACAAGTTCGTCGCCAAGTGATCAGGCGGTGACAGCATTCTAGGGACCCGAACACTGGAGCGATCAAACGACCTTGATTCCAAGGGCGCCAAATCTCCGCGACTCGCTGCGCTTGGGCTTCGGCCGTATTCGCGTCACGACGTTGACACGCCAGGTGCCGAGACCTCGTCGCGCCGCATGAAAACTTTGACGGCCCGGTTGTGAGCGGCCTGGGCCGCGGGGGCGGCCTTTGCACCTGCGGAGTGGCGTTACTTGGCCGGGCGGACTGGTTACCATGGCGTGCGCCCTGCACCGGCGTCCAACCGAGAACACGAGATGACCAATCCAACGCAGAGAATGGGGACGACGCCGGCGGGTTTGCCCTGGAGCGCCACGATCCGCACCGGCAGCGAAGGGAAGATCGACCTCGAAGGGGTCAAGGTCATGAGCGATCCTGCGATGATCATCGACGTCGTGCCCAGCCAGACCTTCGCGAATGAAGCCACCGCATTGGCGGCGGTCGAACAACTGGTACGCGATCTGTAACACCAAGTTCAGTGTGTCGTAGCCCATTGTGCCGTGAGCCTTGGAGAACCCGATGCGGATGTTGACTGCGCTGCTGATCGCCGGCTCGCTACCAGCCATTTCACTGGCCGCGGGCGCGCCCGTCGCGCGCCCCAATGAAGCGATCGTCGGGCTACCGTGCGAAGGCTGCGAGGCGGTGTTCGTTGGCATGCCGCAGAAACTTGCGAGGAGCGCCCGCATCGCGCCGAAGGACGAGCCCGGCGCGCCGTTGACGGTGTCGGGATTGGTCACGGACGAGGCGGGCGTCGCGCAGCCTGGTGTCGTTATCTACGCGTACCAGACCGACCACGGCGGCATCTATCCGCGCGCGCCGGAACTCAACGGAGCCGCTGCGCGCCATGGTCGCCTGCGTGGGTGGGCGCAGACCGATGGCGACGGGCGTTACGAATTCCGGACCATCCGCCCTGGCGCGTATCCGGGCAGCTCGATCCCCCAGCACATCCACATGCATGTGATCGAACCCGGGCGCTGCACGTACTACATCGGCGATATCTTCTTTGCCGATGACCCGTTGCTGACGGCCGCACTCGCGGCGCGCGAAGCCAGCGCGCGCGGGAGCAATGGCGTAGCGCAGCCGATCGCGATGGGTGACGGCGCCTGGCGCGTCAACCGCGACGTGACGCTAGGAGCCAACGTGCCAGGGTATGCAGACTGCAGCCAGCTTTTCGGCTACACGGACATCGTTGCAGTTGAGCACGCTTCCCATGGCTCACGGTAGGATTGGGCCGAAACTGGAAACCACCATGCAACTATCAAGAATTCTGATTGTTTTCGCGCTGGCGATCGCCTTCGCGATCCCGGCCGACGGGCGCGATGGCAGACCCGCGCCTGAATTTGGAACCCGTGGTCGTGCCGATATTCCGGTGCCGGGCGACATCGGGCTGTACCCGATGGCCAGTGCCATCGACTCGGCCGGCCGCGTGCTGATCGCGGGCCACCGGGTCGACGCGGCTGGGCACCGCGGCTTCGTGCTGCGGCTGCTCCCTACCGGCGTCATCGATGCCAATTTTGGTGACGGCGGCTGGTTCTTCATGCCGACGGTGCCGGCGCTCGGCTTCGCGCCGAACACGGTGACCGTCTTCGCAGCACTCGCCGTCGGCTCGGGCTATTTGTACGCGGCCGGCTATCCGAAGGATGGCGACGCCCGAACGTGTGCGCTGGTGGTATCGCTGACCGATGCCGGCTCGCTCAAACCTGGGTTCGGAACCTCCGGTTCCGGCGCCGTCTGTGGTCCGAGCGGGCTGCCGGCCGGCGAGATGAACCTGGTCACCCCGCACGCTCCGCGAATCGGAATCGTCGTCCAGGGCTCGCAGTTGCTGGTGACGATCGCGCGAATGCGGGGGCCGGGCTACGCCTATCCACAGGCGCAATGGCTCTTCGGGATGACCCTCGCTGGCGCCCCCGACCCCACGTTCGGAACGGCGGGGCTGATCACGCTGCCCTCCGGCGATGCTGGTGGCCTGGCGGTGGATGGGTCAGGTCGACTGCTCATCTCAGGTAGCGGCACCAACGGCGGCCTGTATTTCGAGCGGCGTTTGCTTCCCGCCGGCATCCTGGATTCCGATTTTGGTCAATCCGGGCTTGCGTTGATTCCTTATCCCGCGGTCGGTTTCTACGCCGAGCCGATGCAAACCTTCAGCATGCTCGATGATCGGCCCACGGTGAATTTTCGCAAGTATCGGGATTTGTTCGGTAACGAGGGCGCCTGGAACTACGGTTTCCTGCGCGTGACCGCATCTGGCGTTGCTGATGCCAGCGTCGCGGCGATCCCCGCTGATACCAGCACCGGGTATGTCTCCCATCCGACGCTGATCACGAATGAGCAAACCGGTGGCTTCGACACCGCCGCTGCGCGAGATCCCTTCAACCGCGTGGTGATCGCGGGCCCGGAGATCGTGCGCCTGCTGCCGGATGGCAATCTTGACCCATCCTTTGGCGTCAATGGTTACACCGATCTCCCACAAGCCGTACAGAGCGAGCTGACCGCTTACGTCATGCAGACACTGACCACTGATCAGGGCGGCAATGCCTACGTCGCCACCCGCGAACGCAACAATCAAACGCCGCACCAAACCACTTTCCGAGTAATGAAGTTCATCGGCGACACCTATCTCGACAACGGATTCGAGTGAGGTCGCCGGCGCAAGCCGGCCACGGCAAAGCGTACGCGGCAATTGTGCGGAGGGCAGGGATTGCGTTGCTCAGTCGAGCAACCGCGTCGCCAATCGACCAGTGCTTTGCGTCCAGTCGCTCGTTGTATTTCTCAACGGCTGGATAGATGGCGTTCATGCGACGAAACTGCGGCAACGCAATTTGACACAACCAGGAAATCAGAGCCGGCCGTGGCAAGCTTCCTTACTGCAGCTGCGCCGATTGCAGAACCCAACCGGCGGACGTCGCGCGTGCGGTCCACTGCAGCAGCGGTTCGTGGTCATATGGCTGCCACGCGCCGAGGGCCAGCGCGCCGTCTGTCCCGCGCAGCGCCAGCGCGTACAGCATGTGTCCGTCGGAGCGCCGCGCGTAGACGCGCAAGGCCTCCCCATGCTCGTCGTCCAGCCCGTACACCGTCACTGGTAGCTCATTGACCGCTGCCTGCAGCGCGAACCCTGGCAGGCGGAACATGCCTGACGCTCCATTGGCCTGCACGGGATTTTCAAAGCCATCCTTGAAAATCAACTGACTCGAGATCGTGACATTCAGACTGACCTGCGGCGCGGGAGCGTAGTTCGCATTGCCCGCCTGATTTGCGGTCAGCGTGCACAGGCCAGTGCCGAGCATGGTCACGGTACTGCCGCTGATGGTGCAGACCAGCGGCGTCGTGATTGCGAAGACAACCGGCTGGCCGGAAGCACCACCGGCCGCAGTGACGCTGAACGTGCCGCCGCTGGAAAACACGGGGTTGGCTGGCGTAGCCGCAAACCCGGTGATGCTCTGGTTCAGCCGGAAGGTCGCGGTGACGTTCTTGTTGGTGTCGAGCGTGATGCCGCTCGGGCTCACGCTGCCGGCGAGGTCCCCGCTCCAGCCGCCGAAACTGCTGCCGGCACTGGGTGTTGCGGTCAGTTGCACGACGGCATTGACGCCAAACGCGGCCGCACAGGTCGCACCGCAGCTGATGCCGGCCGGCGCACTGGTGACCGTGCCGCTGCCCGCGCCGCCGACTGTGACCGTCAGGCAGCGTGCATTGACGTTGACCACGGTTGGCGCGTCGCCCGCGCCGGCGCCATTGCCATCGGTAAGTACGGTGGTATCTGCAAGGGTGGTCTCGCCGCGGGTCGCGATGCTTGCCTGGTTGCCGATGGTGGTCGGGCCCGCGCAATTCGAGTCGACGGTCACGTTGAAGCGCAGTGAGGTGGACTGACCGACGGCGAGCCTGCCGCCCTGGCTGGAACTGGCCGCCGCACCGAGTCGCGCGATGACCGTGCGGGTACCCGAAACGTATTCTCCGACATCATCTCCCGGCGCGTCGGTCACGGGTCCGGCGTTCGCCCCCGTCAGGATCTGGAGTGAATCCGCGAGGTAGGTAACGCCAACCGGCAATGGATCATTGAGCACAGTGAGCGTGGCTGCCTCGGAACCGCTGTTGGACACTGAGATAGTGTATTGCAGGATGTCGCCGGGCAGGACGGCCCCCCCGTTGACATCGGTGACGGTCTTGGCGGCGTCACCCAGGTCCGGTCGCAGCGTATTGATCGAGGTGACGAAGGTCGCCAGGTAATACACGTCGCCGGAAGACGTCGCGGAAGCGGATGCGCTGGTCTGCCCCGGCGCGAGATACGGCGTGACATCGATGATATCGAGATCGATGCCACTCATGCTCTGCGGGGTTCCGGCCAGCTGCGGAAGGTCGCCTGGGACCGACACGGCTGCGCCGAGACTCGAGCGGGTCGAGTTGAAGAAATTGTTGGCGGGGTTGAGCGCGTCGCTCAACGCTGAACCGTTGAAGCTCAAGGCGTCCCCAACCCCCGTGTTATCGCCTTCCAGGGTCACGATGCCGAGTTTGCCGCTCGCGACTGGCGGTACCAGGAAGCCGCTGAGGGTGAAGTTCTGGGGCGAGGCAGCGGATACCGGATCGAGCCCATCGCTGATGGTCAGCGTACGCTGTGGGTCGCTTGCGAGCTCGTACAGCACCACCATCCACCACGCGCCGAAGGTGTTGCTGTTGTTGAGGCCGACCCAATTGATGATGTCGACATCGCTTACCCGATAGGCGCCGGACCCGTTGGCTTGTACCAGCGCAGTGACGTCGGCCACTGAGCGATAGCTGTTGTTGGGCCCGGTCAAAACCTGGACTGCCGTGAGGGACTGGGAAAGCCCCGCGGGCCGGTCGACTGTGGCCGTCGTATCGCTTCCGGGTGCACCCAGGGTGGTCGACCAATACAGGTACGCGTGCGTTACCCGCGCACCGGCTGGCAGGTTCAATACGGCAGTGCTGCGCGCCTGGGCCGGGGTAATGGTGTCGTTGGCTTCGGCCGCACTGGTCGTCGGCGAATCCGAGCGCCAGAAGATATCCGGAGAAGAATCCGCCAGGTTTGCGCCGCATGTGCCGATCGTGCCCACGACCGGAGCGGGCGTCCCGGCGGCGCAATCGGCGCCGAGGGAATTACCGATCAGGACGAAGTCGCCACGTTGAGTCGTCTGCACGCGCTGGGTGGGGGCGCCGTGGAGTGGAGCGACGAGCACCAGCAACAGCCCGCACAGTGCCGCCTTCGTCCAATTCAGTGCCTCTAGACTCATGAATTTCGCGCCCCCAGCTCAGTTCGTTTTGTTTTCTTGAATGTACCCCAGGCAGCGGGCAGTCCAGGTTTCGCGTCGGTGAAGGCGGAACTGTCGATCGTCGCTGGAATGCAAGCCAATCCCCACCGCCAGCGAACGGTCGATACTCACGCGAGTCGCGTCGATGGGATCGATGGAGAACGCAAAATTACAATGCTGCGCCACTGCGTAAAGCGCGAGGCCTGGGGCACCTCCAGCGATCTGGCGGCAGCAGGGGCGAGCGGACGCTTCCTTCCCGACTCGTCGAGTGCGCGCGCAGCGCGCGGTGCGTGGCGTCGGCGAGCCGCCCCGCTGGGGATCGGGAGGAGTTTGCGTGCGGGTGGCTGTTCTCGTGCGAGAGTACCTGCTCCTGGTCTGCGTTGGAGTTGCACTTGAAGTCTTTGTTCGTCGCTGTATCCGTCGCGCTGGTCAGCTTCCAGCTTCCTGCCGCCAATTCCGACGATGCTCGTGCGCAACTTGCGGCAGCGCTGGTCTGCAAGGGCGAGGTTGCTGAGGTCGTGTCGAATCTCGTGGACAACCCACCTGGGTTCGACTCGGGCATTGCTGCGACCGGTTTTGGCGAGGAAATGAGCTACAAGTCCGTTGCCATACTCAAGACGCCCCTGCTGATCGGCAAGGCCAGCACGCACGCGGTGGTCTCGGAAGCCGAGTCCACGCACAGCGATTTCCTGGCCTTTACCTACGCGAAGTTCGTCGGCGACTACCGGCCGGTCGTGGCCGCGCTCGGTTTGCAGCCAGAGGCGGAAGACGCCGAGGTGAAGCTGGGCAAGTTCGTGCTGGCGCAAGACGCCGCTGGCGAGGTCTGCCCCAAAACCATCATCCTGACCCCCGGCGAACCGGGACAGTTTCTGCTGGGCTGCGGGTGGTGCAACGGCTGATCGAGCGGGCGAGGTGCCGGTGGCGGTCAGGCGACTGCGCGCGGGCGCAGCAGTTTCACCCCAGCGCCGACGACGCCCAGCAGCAGTACGATCGCGACGGTGAGGGTGATGTCGGGCGCACCTTCCCACATGGCGCGATAGGACACGCGGAAGAACCCGGGCGCGGCAAGCAGTGCCGCTACGGGAAGTAGCAGATCGAATACCACGATGGACCAGGTTTTCCCCCGCGGCCTGCGGCTGGCGCGGATCAGCCCCCTCACTGCGAAACCCAGCAACAGGAGTGATCCTGCGGCGATTCCCAGGTAGTAATGGCGCAGCGGACGTACGCCGGTGGGCAGGGGGCGCTGCTCCAGCACGGCAACCACCCCGGCCGCGATTTCGCGTGTGTGGTCCGCGAACATTGAGGACATGTTCGTCAGCACGATCACGCCGCTACGCGACTGCGGCAGCATCACCACCGCGCCGCGGTACGAGGGCAGCGCGCCGCCGTGCCACAGCGACGGAACGCCTGCAGTCGTTCCTTGGCGCCAGCCCATAGCATAGGAAAAGTACTCTGCCTCGCCGACGCCGAGATGCAGCAGGGCGCGCGATTCGGCCGTCAAGATTTGCGGCCCCACGCCCATCTGCGAGAGTACGAATTGCGCGAGGTCGTCGGCAGAGGCGACGATCGATGCGGTTGGCAGACGGCCTGGTTCCCATCGGTAAGTCGAAGGGCCAGCCAGGCCCCACCACAGGTTGTGCCCCTCGGCAGCGCTCTGCGCTCCCAGCGCAGAGCTCGACGTCATTTGCAGCGGATCCAGGATGCGTCTTTGCACATAGGCGCCGAAAGACTCGCCGCTGACGACTTCGACGATGCGTCCCAGGAGCTGGTAGTTCGGGCTCGAATAGAGGTGGGGCCCACCCGGTGGGGCGACCAGGCGGGCGCTGCGCAAAGCGTCTACATGCGCGGCCAGCGAGGCGTCCTGAGCGCGAGCTCGCGGTGCGTGGGCTGGGAGTCCGCTCGTCTGATGCAACAACTGCCGTACGCTGACCGCGCTCATCTGCGGGTCGTCGAATCGCACGTCCGGGAGATAGCGCTGCATTGGCGCGTCGAGCTCGATCTTTTGCTCCTCGACCAGCGTCATCACGGCCATCGCCGTGAACGCCTTGCTCAACGACCCGATGATGATTGGACGCGCCGGATCAAGCTCGCCGAAGCCGCGGCGGTGAATGACTTTCCCATCCCGGATCACCACGAGCGCCAGGCCGGGGACGAGATGGTCACCCATCTTCTCCTCGACATGGCGATCGACTTCCGCCATGGACGAGGCAGAGATCGGATTGGCTGCAAGAAGCAGCAGGATGGCCAGCAGTGCTTTCATCAATGGAAGTACCTGAAAATGGAGGTGGGGCGCGCCTTGCGAATGAGCGCTGTGTCGCGCGCGATGAAGTAGGTCCCGCCCGTGGTGCGAGCCTGCCCTGGGTGCGCTACACGAGCGCCGGTCGGCCGTTTGTTCGACCAAAATGCATCATGGACAGGTGCAATCGCCCCTACGCCTTCTTGACGAACTCGGACTTCAGGCCCATCGCGCCGATGCCATCGATGCGGCAGTCAATGTCATGGTCGCCGTCGGCGAGGCGGATGTTCCGAACCTTGGTGCCGACCTTGACCACAGCGGCGGAGCCCTTCACCTTGAGATCCTTGATGACGGTCACGCTGTCGCCATCCTTGAGCTCGTTCCCGACCGAGTCACGTATGACCCGCGCCGACTCTGGGTTCGCAGCGGCTTCCTCGCGCGGCCACTCATGCGCACACTCGGGGCAGACGTAGGAAGGACCGTCTTCGTAGGTATGGATGGAATGGCACTGCGGGCAGTTCGGGGGCGTCGGCATGCGCGCACGATACGCGATCGAGCGCGTGCCCATGCCGCTCGCACGCGTGCGCCTCCTTGCGGGTGGTGGGTCTGCGCTGTGCGCGGACGCTCTGCCGTCCCGCCCTTTTGAAGTCG
>JANPJV010000217.1:0-39938 GCA_031425695.1 Rhodanobacteraceae bacterium
TCATGGACGCTCTTTTGCAGACTTATCGTCCGCTCAAGCGCCCACACAAGACACTCCGAATCCGTTTTTAAAGAACCTTGGCAGCCGAGCCGCCTTTCCCGCCTCACCAGCATCTCGCCGGGTGAGCCAACCATCATATCTTAGAAATCGTGAGAGTCAACACCTCGCTCTCACTTTCTTCGTTTGCGACAGGATTCATTCAGTCGCAGCCTCTCGCCAACACGTCGGCTTGAGGGAGGCGCACGCTACCTTCGCCGGGCTGAGCTTAGGCTCTACAGTTTGGCCATCGACTCCACCCCTATCCAATCTGGACCCAACACACTTGTCAGCTACCGACTTGAAGCCTGCCGCCGGCCTCACCCATATCCGCATCCGCGGCGCACGGACGCACAATCTGAAGAACATCTCGCTGGATCTGCCGCGCGACCAACTGATCGTGATCACCGGGCTGTCCGGGTCCGGCAAGAGCTCGCTCGCGTTCGACACCATTTATGCGGAGGGCCAGCGCCGCTATGTGGAATCGCTGAGCTCGTACGCACGGCAGTTCCTTTCGATGATGGAAAAGCCTGACGTCGACACCATCGAGGGTTTGTCGCCGGCGATTTCGATCGAGCAGAAGTCGACTTCGCACAATCCGCGCTCGACGGTCGGTACGGTAACCGAGATCTACGACTATCTGCGCCTCCTCTATGCGCGCGTCGGTACGCCGCATTGCCCCGAGCATGGAACTGCGCTTGCAGCGCAGACGGTGAGCCAGATGGTGGATGCCGCGCTCGCGCTGCCGGACGAGCATCGCTACATGCTGCTGGCGCCAGTGATCCGCGAGCGCAAGGGTGAGCACCTGCAAGTGATCGAACAATTGCGAGCGCAAGGATTCGTGCGTGTGCGCGTCAATGGAGTGACTCACGAGATCGACTCGGTGCCGAAGCTGGCGCCGCGCAGCAAGCACAGCATAGAAGCGGTGGTCGATCGCTTCCGTCCGCGCGAGGATTTGAAGCAGCGATTGTCGGAGTCCTTCGAGACGGCGCTGCGCATTGGCGACGGGCTGGTCATCGTGGTCGATATGGATGTGGAGAACGCGCCGGACACACTGTACTCGGCGAAGTTCGCGTGCCCGATCTGCGATTACAGCCTGCAGGAGCTCGAGCCGCGCTTGTTCTCGTTCAATTCGCCGGTCGGCGCGTGCCCGAGCTGCGACGGCCTGGGTGTCACCCAGTTCTTCGATCCAGTGCGCGTGGTGTCCGATCCTGAGCGCGCGCTTTCAGCGGGCGCGATCCGCGGGTGGGATCGGCGCAACCCCTATTACTTCCAATTGCTGCAGGCACTCGCGCGCCACTATCGGTTCGATGTCGATGCGTCCTGGAAACAGTTGCCCGGCACCATCCGCGAGGCACTCCTGTTCGGTAGTGGCGGCGAGCTCATCGAGTTCCGTTACTTTGGCGAAGGCGCCAAGGGCGTGGTACGTCGGCATGCCTTCGAAGGCATCGTCACCAACCTGGAGCGTCGCTATCGGGAGACCGAGTCTGCGGCTGTGCGCGAGGAGCTCGCAAAGTACATCAGCCATCGCCCTTGTCCCGAGTGCGCGGGTGCGCGGCTCAATCGTTCCGCGCGCAACGTGCGCGTGGGCGAGCGAGCGATCCACCAGTGCTCCGCGTTGCCGGTGGCCGTAGCGCTGGAAACCTTCGATACGCTGACCCTGCCCGGCTGGCGCGGCGAGATCGCCGCCAAGATCCTGAAGGAGATCCGGGAGCGATTGCGCTTCCTGTCGGATGTCGGCCTCGAGTACCTGACCCTCGAGCGCTCCGCCGAAAGCCTCTCCGGTGGAGAAGCGCAACGTATCCGTCTCGCAAGTCAGATCGGTGCGGGTCTGGTCGGGGTCATGTATGTACTCGACGAACCATCGATTGGCCTGCACCAGCGTGACAACGAGCGGCTGCTCGGGACATTGCGGCGACTGCGCGATCTCGGCAACACCGTGATCGTCGTCGAGCACGATGAAGACGCGATCCGCAGTGCGGATCATCTGGTCGACATTGGTCCGATGGCGGGCGTACATGGCGGTCGGGTCGTCGCCCAGGGCAGCCTGGCCGAGATCATGGCGGCGCCCGAATCGATCACCGGGCAGTACATGAGTGGCGCGCGCGCGATCGCGCGGCGTGGCAAGGTACGCAAGCCGGATCCGAAGCGCTGGCTGAAACTCCTCGGCGCCACCGGAAACAATCTCAAGAATGTCGACCTGGCAATTCCCGCAGGCTGCTTCGTCTGCGTCACGGGGGTGTCCGGCTCTGGGAAGTCGACGTTGATCAATGACACCCTGTTCCAAATTGCCGCGAAGGAGCTCAACGGCGCCTCGACCCGTCCAGCACCCTTTCGCGGCATCGAGGGCTTGCACCTGTTCGACAAAGTGGTCGACATCGATCAGAGCCCGATCGGTCGCACGCCGCGCTCGAATCCGGCGACCTACACGGGCCTGTTCACGCCCATCCGCGAGCTCTATTCGCAGGTACCAGATTCGCGCGCCCGCGGCTACCTGCCCGGCCGCTTCAGCTTCAACGTCAAAGGCGGCCGCTGCGAGGCCTGTCAGGGCGACGGCCTGATCAAAGTGGAAATGCACTTCCTGCCGGACGTCTATGTTCCCTGCGATGTCTGCGGCGGCAAGCGCTACAACCGCGAGACGCTCGAAGTCCGTTACAAAGGGGTGTCGATCGCCGACGTGCTCGCGATGACGGTCGAGGATGCGCTGAACCTGTTCCAGCCGGTCCCGGCACTCGCACGCAAGTTGCAAACCTTGCAGGAAGTCGGACTGTCGTACATCACGCTGGGACAGTCGGCGACGACGCTGTCAGGCGGCGAGGCGCAGCGCGTGAAGCTCGCCACCGAGCTCAGCCGGCGCGATACCGGCAATACGCTCTACATCCTGGACGAGCCCACTACCGGGCTGCACTTCTACGACATCGAGCAACTGCTGGGCGTGCTCCACCAGCTGGTCGAGCGCGGCAACACGGTGGTCGTGATCGAGCACAATCTCGACGTCATCAAGACCGCCGATTGGGTGATCGATCTTGGCCCCGAGGGTGGCGACGGCGGTGGCGACATCATTGCCGTCGGCGCGCCGGAGACGATCGCGCGCGACAAGCGCTCGCATACCGGGCGGTTCTTGAAAGCGATGCTCGGGTCGACGAAGCTTACGTAGCCCGCAGTGCGCGAAGCGCTCTGCGGGGAAAGCGCGCCAGAAGCGCCGCAGAGCTGCTTCGCAGCACTACGGCCTACCGCTTGCCTCCGTGCCCCTGTCCCTGCACCAATCCCAGCTCGAGCGCCTTGAGGACGGCGCGCGTGCGATCGCGCACGCCGAGTTTGGACAGAATATTGGAGACGTGGTTCTTGACCGTGCCCTCGGCCACATCCAATGAGCGCGCGATCTCCTTGTTGGAGTACCCACCTGACATCAGGCGCAGGATTTCGGTCTCGCGCTCGGTCAGCGGATCGGGCTCATCGAGGCTGGCGAATTTGTTCTCGAGATGGCTCACACCGCGCAGCAGGCGGTCGGTCAGGCCAGGCTGGACCAGTGATCCGCCGGCCGCGACCACCTTGATCGCGTTGACCAGCTGGTCGAGCGAGACGTCTTTCAGCAGGAAGCCGCGCGCACCGGCACGCAAGCCGTTGAGCACCAGCTGATCTTCGTCGAAGGTGGTGAGGATGATGGTCGGCGGCAGCTGACCGGAGCGCGACAGGTGCTCCAGCACCTCGAGTCCGGATTTGCCGGGCATGCGCAGGTCGAGCAGCACTACATCGGGATTGACGCGCGGGATCTCGGCGATGGCCTCGTCGCCATCGCGCGCCTCGCCGATCACCTGGACTGAATCGGACAGCTCCAGCAGGCTGCGCACGCCCTGGCGCACCAGGGTTTGGTCGTCGACCAGAAAAACTCGGATCATCCTAGAAACCTCAGTTGGACTGGGTGGAGTGTGCGGTTATGGGGGTGCAGGGCAAGGCGCAACGAGGCGGAATTGCTCTTCTATTCCAACAAGTTGCAACGCAGCCATGCGCCGCCAGAACCGTGCAATCCGCCCGGTAGCGAAAATCGGCCGACGCGTGCGCCGGTGCAGGTGCGCAACACAGCAAGATTCATGGCCTTATTCGTCGCGTGCAGCGGTCAACTGGGGTTTCTAGGATCATGACTTGCTCTCCAAAGGTAAGCGCGCGAGTACCACGAATCCGAATCCAGGACGGGTTTCGATATCCAATGATCCTCCGAATATCTCCAGGCGTTCGCGCATTCCGGTCAAGCCATTTCCCGCCTTGACCTTGTCGGCGCCGCGGCCGTCGTCGCGCGCGACCAGTTCGACATCATCGCCGTCGAGCGAAAACTCCAGCCACAGATTGCGCGCGCGCGCGTGACGCATGGTGTTGGTGAGGATTTCCTGGGTGAGCCGCACCAGTACCTGGGCGCGGCGCGCGTCGGCAACACGGAAGGGATCAGGCAGCTTGAGGTGGACGCTGGGTGCCGGCGCGGAGGCGACCAGGTCACGCAGCGTCTTGTCGAGGTCCACGGTATCACTGCCGCGTAGAGCCGACACGACCTGGCGCACGTCGGCGAGCAGCAGCTTGCTGACCGATTGCGCCTGTTTGACGTGTTCGAGCGCCTTGCCGCTGGTGAGGTGCGTGGCGACTTCGAGGTTGAGGGTCAGCGCAGTCAGGTGGTGGCCAACGACATCATGCAGCTCGCGCGAGATGCGCAGGCGCTCGCCCGCACGCTCGCCCTCGGCCAGCAGGAGCTGGGTGGCGCGCAGTTCCGAGTTCACCACGCGCAGTTCCTCACGTGCCTCGGTCTGGCGCCGCGCCACGAAAGAGGTGATGAAGGTGAGCATCCCCAGGCTCAAGTACAAGCCCACCTGCAATGCAGCGTCGAACACACTGAAGTCCGAGCGTGAGAGGAAAATCGGGAACATGGCGAAATTCTGCACCAGCAGCCAGATGACGCCGTAAGTCAGCGGCATCACCCAGGGCAGCAAGCTGGCACTCACCATGAGCAGGATTGCGCCGATCCCCGCACCGGTGAGATTGCCGACGGTGAGCGCCGAGCCCGTCATGAGCAGTTGGCAGGCAAGATAGACCCAGCGCCGATTGCTGCCATCCATTTCGCGCGTCAGCGCCCAATAGGCGCCACCGAACAGGACGTAAGCGAGCATGACGGCGCCGACTCGCAACTCTCCACCGGGCAGCGACAGGCGCGGCATGAAGGGCAAGGTGATGCCGACGCAGGCCCAGGTAAAGAGGCCCGCGTAATGGAGCAACTCGCTCTGACCCAAGCTTTGCGGGAAGCGCATCGTGAGCAGACCAGGATCTCGAAAAAATCAGTGGGAAAGGCCGAAAAGGCAGGCGCGGCGTGGCCTTCTCCGTAGCCCGATGCAGGCTAACCTTCGCCGGCCCCCGGGGGAAATTCCATAAGTCACGAGGGTGCCCGCGGTGCCCACACCGGCAACCTCGCCCTGACGCAAGGCTGAGCGTGCATAATCGCAGGTCTCGCCCGCAGCTGCGGTCCGAGTCCCCTGTCTACCTCCAGCCGACGAGACCAACCGCCGCGATGCCCCTGGTCCTGCGCGATATTGACGCCGATGAACTGGATGCCGCCCTGGCACTCAACAACGCAGCGGGCCCCGGCATCATTCCGATCGATCGCGCCCGCATGGTGCAGTTGTTCGAGGTCGCGCGCTACTTTCGAGTGGCCCTGTTCAATGGTGAGATTGCCGGTTTCCAGATCGGTTTGACCCCCGAAGCGCGCTACGACAGCCCCAA
This sequence comes from Rhodanobacteraceae bacterium, assembly GCA_031425695.1. Lineage (GTDB taxonomy): Bacteria > Pseudomonadota > Gammaproteobacteria > Xanthomonadales > SZUA-5 > JANPJV01. The sequence goes on from JANPJV010000217.1 coordinate 5,797, forward strand.
TTTTCTCTGGTTCCGCGAACACCACGACGACTTTCTCTACATCGATCGCATCGTCATCGATTCGCGCTTTCGCCGCCATGGAATCGGCCGCGTCTTCTATGCCGACGTGCTGAGCTTCGCCGAAGTGCGCTACCCCCTGCTGACCTGCGAGGTCTTCATCGAGCCGCGCGACGACGTGTCGCTGGTGTTCTTTGGGACCAATGGCTTTCATGAAGTCGGCCAACAGATCTTGCACAACGGCCGTCGTGTGAGCTTGATGATCAAGGAGATGAAGGCCTATCCCTTCGTCCAGGCGACCTATCACACTCCCGGTGGACCGGATTTGCCCGGCGATCTCGGACGTGACCGCCTGAGCGTCGGCGGCGAAGCGATGAAGAGGCAAGCCTGATGGCTGCGAATGCTTCAGGCGCCCGCGCCGAGCCTGCGTTCGAGCTGCGCTCCGGCCAATTCTCGTTGATGCTCTTGAGCATTCGCCGCCTCAACGCAAACGAGCTGCAATCGGCCCTGGCCGACCATGTCGCGCAGGCGCCGGCGTTGCTGCAGGGCGCTGCGGTCGTGCTCGACTTGAGTGCGCTCGATGCGCTGCCCAACTTTGCCCGTCTCGGTGACCTGATCGCCCGCATCCAGGCCGCCGGCCTGCGCTGCCTGGCGCTTGCCGAAAGCCCGGGCGTGGAGAGCCTTGCGCACTCAGTGGGCCTGCCGACGCTCGGCGTCGACCGCAAACGCGCGCGCCGGGATGCGCAGAAGGAATCACCCGTGGCGCATGCGCCAGCACCGGAGCCGGCAGCGGTCACCGCGCGCGAGCCGGCGCGATCTCACGCATTTCGTGATCCGGAAACGGCGCCGCTGCCACTGTCGAGCGAGCCGCCACGGACCAGCAATCCGCGTCCTGGTCCGACCGAGGCTGCCGTCAGCCAAGGCCCGCTGGTCCTGCCTGGACCGATCCGTTCGGGCCAGCAGATCTACGCGCGCGGTCGCGACCTGATCATCACCGGCCCGGTCAGCGCCGGGGCGGAAGTCGCGGCCGACGGCTGTGTGCACGTCTACGGCCGCCTGAGCGGCAAGGCACTCGCCGGCGCGTCGGGTGATTTGCGTGCTCGGGTGTATTGCCTCAGCTTCGCCGCCGAGCTGGTCTCGATTGCAGGAAATTTCAAGGTATTCGAAGCGGCGTCGCGAGAGATCGCCGGCAAGGCCGTCGAAATCTTTCTCGACGACGGACGTCTCGATATCCGTCCGTTGGCGTTGTAGTTCCAAGGATCGAGAACGGGTCATCCTGACCCGTGTCGATACGAATGGGTTTTAGCAATTGGTACCAAGGGAGTAGCAGTGGGCGAAATCATCGTAGTCACATCGGGCAAGGGCGGCGTCGGCAAGACCACCACCAGTGCGAGCCTGGCTTGCGGCTTTGCAGCCAAAGGCAAGAAAACCGCAGTGGTCGACTTCGACATTGGCCTGCGCAATCTCGACCTGATCATGGGTTGCGAGCGCCGGGTGGTCTACGATTTCGTCAACGTCATTCACGGCGACTGCACGCTCAAGCAGGCGCTGATTCGCGACAAGCGCTTCGACAATCTGTACGTGCTCGCGGCCTCGCAGACCAAGGACAAGGACGCGCTGACCCAGGATGGCGTCGAGCGCGTGATCGACCAGCTGCGTGCCGACTTCGACATCGTCATCTGCGATTCGCCGGCCGGCATTGAGCGTGGCGCCTTCTACGCGATGTACTTCGCCGATCGTGCCGTGGTCGTGGTCAACCCTGAAGTGTCATCGGTGCGCGATTCCGACCGCGTGCTCGGCATCATGTCGAGCAAGTCGCGCCGCGCCGAGCAGGGCCAGACCTCGGTCAAGGAGCATCTGCTGTTGACTCGCTATGCGCCCGATCGCGTGGAAAAGGGCGACATGATGAGCGTCGCCGATGTCGAGGAGATCCTCGGCGTCAAGGTGATCGGCGTCATCCCGGAAGCACCGGAAGTCCTCTCGGCCTCCAACTCCGGCGTGCCGGTGATCCTCGACGAGAATGCCGATGCCGGCCAGGCCTATGGCGATGCGGTGGCGCGCCTGCTCGGCGAAGATCGTCCCATGCGCTTCATCGAGCCGAAGCGCAAAGGCTTTTTCCAGCGCATGTTCGGGAGCTGATCATGGGCCTGTTCGACCTGTTCAAGTCAAAGCCGAAGAACACGGCAAAGACGGCGAAGGAACGACTGCTGATCATCGTCGCGCAGGAGCGCGGCGCGAGCGCGGCGCCCGACTACCTGCCGCTGCTCAAGCGCGAGTTGCTGGCGGTGATCCGTAAATACGTCAACGTCGATCCGGATGCGGTCAACGTCCATGTCGAACAGGACGGCGACCAGGAAGTCCTCTCGCTTTCAGTGACGCTGCCGGACAAGGACCAGAGCTGAGGCGTGCACGTAGCTCACGTTGCGCCCGCGCAGTGTTTGATCTGACGCAACAGCCGGGTTCGGGCGCTACGTGACATTGCGACATGTCTGGGATTTCGTCGCAGTTGTCACGTAGCGCCCGATTGATTAGAGCGCGATGGTGACCGCCTCGCGGGCGCAACCTGACCTACCGGCGGAAGATGACCCTCGATCCCTCTCCTGCAGTGCTCGTGCTTCGCGATGTCGATCAGGCGGATGTCGCAACGCTGTTGACGCGCTTCGGCCTGCACCTGGAACTCCTCCCCGATGCCACCGAGATCCCTGGCAGCTACTGGGGCGAGTCCGAGGCTGGGCTGATTGGCGATCTTCTCTATGCGCGCGGCGACACGCCGCTGCATTCAATCCTGCACGAGGCCTGTCACTGGATCACCTGTACGCCGGAGCGGCGGGCGCGGGTGCATACGGATGCGGCGGATTGCGAGATCGAGGAAACGGCCACGTGCTGGCTGCAGATCGTGCTCGCCGATGAGATCCCGGACTTTGGACGAGCGCGCGCGCTTCTCGACATGGATGCATGGGGCTACAGCTTCCGGCTCGGCAGCGCACGTGCGTGGTTCGAGACGGATGGCGACGATGCGATCGCCTGGTTGCGCGAGCAACAACTGATCACTCCTGCACGCACCTGCGCCTTCCGCGTACGCGGCGCCGCTACGGTCGAGTCAGTCACCAGAGACTGACGATTCGCTGGCTACAATTTTCACATCAACCGAGGAGCAAGCACTCATGGAGTATCGCGGGGGCCAGGGACGCCGTGGCGGCTTTCGGCTGTTGCCGTTGCTGCTCTTCGGGGGCTACTTCGTCTGGTACTGGTTTTCAAACCAGACCGAGGTGCCGCTGACCGGTCGCACCCAGCTGGTGGATATTTCGCGCGAGCAGGAAGAGGCGCTCGGGCTGCAGGCCTACCAGGAAGTGCTCAGTGGAGAGCGCGTCGTCACCACGGGTGAGCTGCCCGGACAGGTACGCGAGACCGCGAAGCACCTGATCGATGCGGTGCACAAACTCGATGCCAAGGCGGACCCTGGGTTCAAATGGGAGGCCTCGGTGATCGAGTCTGACCAGGCGAATGCGTTTGCACTGCCCGGCGGCAAGATCGCGGTCTACACCGGCATCCTGCCAATCGTCGCCAATCCTGATGGGCTGGCCGCGGTCATGGGCCATGAGATTGCCCACGCGATCGCGCGCCACGGCGCCGAGCGCATGGCCTATCAGAAGCTGGTGCAGATGGGCTCGATGGCAGCCGGCATGTCGATTTCGGACATGGACATCGGCACCCAGAGGATGGTCATGGCAGCACTCGGTGCCGGCGCCAATTTTGGTGTGCTGCTGCCTTTCTCGCGCGATCACGAGTCCGAAGCCGATCGCCTTGGGCTCATGTTCTCCGCTGCCGCGTGTTTCGACCCGCGCGAAGCACCGCGCCTGTGGGAACGCATGGGCGAGGCCAGCAAGGCACAACCGCCCGAGTTTGCCTCGACCCATCCGAGCCATGGCACGCGCATCCGCCAGCTCAACGAATGGATGCCCGAGGCGATGAAAATTCGGGAGGCGCATTGCGGCTCGTTGCCGGCGGAGCGTCCGGAATAAGTTCGCGGCGTACCGAGGTCCTCACGCCCGGCTGTGCACAGTGCGCTCCCACCAAAAAACTGGAGCCATCCATGAGCATTGCCAAGATCATCGAGATTTCATCATCTTCGCCGGTAAGCTTCGAGGCCGCGATTCGCGACGGCATCGCCCGCGCTGCGGAGACCATCAACAACATCCAGGGCGCGTGGGTCTCCGAGCAAAAAGTCCGTGTCGAAAACGGGAAGCTGGTCGAATTCCGCGTGGCCCTGCGCATCACCTTCCTGCTCGAGTCGTTGAAGTCAGACAACAACTGATCGGCTTTCGATGACCCCGAGCGCGGGCTCCAGCACGCCACGCAAAACCTGCTGCACGCGCTCGGCGCGGTCGCCTAGATAGTTGAAAGGCGCGCCCTCGTCCATGTAATTGGACTGCACCAGCTCCATCTGGACCGCATGGACTCCACTTGCGGGCTTCCCGTAGCGGCGCGTGATGTAGCCACCCTTGAAACGACCGTTGACCGCATGGTCGACGTCCGCTTGGCGCAGGCACGCCTCCAGCACCGACTGAAGCTCCGGCGAGCAACTGCTGCCGTCGGCCGTGCCGAGATTGTAGTCGGGCAAGCGGCCCACAAAGAACAGCGGGCAGATACCCACGATCGAGTGCCCTTCCCAGAGCAGCACTTGGTCAAATTGCGCGCGCAACTCGGCCAGGGTCTGGTGAAGCGCCTCGTGATACGGCCGCCAATAGCGCTTGACGCGCAGCTCGATCTCCGGCGTATCCGGCTCCTGGCCGGGCAGGTATATCGGCTCGCAGGCAAAGGTCGACGTGGGACACAAGCCGGTTTCGGATTTGCCGGGATAAAGCGCGGCACCATCCGGCGGACGGTTGAGATCCACCACATAGCGTGACCAACGCGGGCGCAGTATCGAAGCACCCAGTGCGCGCGCAAAATCGTAGAGCCGCCCGACATGCCAATCGGTGTCCGGCGCGAGGCGCGCGGCTTCGGTCATTTTCCCGGCAATGGCCGGGGGAATCTCGCTGCCGTCGTGCGGCAAGCTGATCAGCAGCGGACGTGATCCCCGCCAGAGCCGGTAGTTCTCATCGGGCGCCCACGGCGCCCACCAGTCAGCAGGTTCCATGGCGACTCCTGGTCATTGGCGAAAACGTGATGCCGCATAGGGTGCCGGGTCGATCTGCGGCTTGCGTCCATGGACGAGGTCAGCGATCAGCTCGCCGGTCGAGGCCGACATGCTCATGCCGAGCATGCCGTGTCCAGTCGCAATCCAGAAATCCTTCAGCCCCGGCGCAGCACCGATGATCGGCAGGTCGTCGACCGACATCGGACGCCAGCCGAACCATTCCTCGGTGCGCGTCGAGCCCATCGGCTCGATGAGATATGCGGACGCGCTTGCGACCATGGCTTCGATGCGGCGGCGGTTGAGGCTGTCGTCGTAGCCCGAGAATTCCATCGTGCTGCCCACCCGATAGCTGTCGCGCCATGGCGTGATGGCGACGCTGCGCTCGCGGCAAACGATCGGCACCCGGGGTGGCAGCGCCGGGGCGGAAGTCGTGACCGAGTAGCCCTTGCCCGGCTGGATGGGTAGCCGCAATCCGAGCTGACGTCCGAGCAGTGGTGACCAGGCGCCCAATGCCAGGATCACATGCTTGCCCGCAAACTCGCCCTGCTCGGTCTGGACGGCGGCGATGCGCTCGCCGTCCCGGCGAAAACCGATGGCGCGGGTGTTCCCGAGAATGCGCACCTTCTTCGCGGTGAGCACGCGCGCGAGCCCGGCCACGTACAGGTCGGGACGCAGCTGGGCATCGCCAGGGGTGTCGTAGCCACCGATGACTTCAGGGCGCAGCGCCGGCTCGCGCGCGCGCAGCTGATTCCCATCGAGCGCGTTCACCTCGATGTCGACCTCGCGCAGCGCCTTCGGCCACCACTCGAAACCCGCGAGCGCCGCCGGGTCGCGGAAAACTGTCAGGTGGCCGCGCGCTTCGAATTCACATTCGATCTGCTCCTGCGCAATCAGCTGTGCCATCAGCTGGCGGGAAGCCTTCAGGATGCGTGCCTTGTCGTGCAAGCCGCGCTCGAAGTCGTCCCAATTGCAACGCTGTGCAAAGCTGCCCAGCCAGCGCCACAGTTCGGGATCGATGCGCGGGCGCACGTAGAAGGGCGCGTCGCTGGACAGCATCCAGCGCAACGCTTGCCGAACCATTCCAGGCTTGGCCAAAGGTGGCGCGTGGCTGGGCGTGATGGTGCCGCAATTTCCGTGCGAGCTGCCGCAACCCGGCGCACCTTGGTCCAAAAGTGTCACCTCGTGTCCGTCGCGCGCCAAAAAGTACGCACAAGAGAGACCAATCACACCAGCGCCGAGGATCAGGATTTCACTGCGATCAATCATCGGCCCAGTCTATCCGGCGCTTGCCATCGACGCGATCAGCGGCATCAAAGCCGCGAGAGGACGCGGTTTTCACGCCACTCGACACATTCGCGGGTGCCTCTCCAACGTACTCGGTCACAATCGGAGAGAAAAATGTGATCCGGTTGGCATTCTTTCTGCATTGAGATCACCCGAGCCCCACCTCCCCATGAGGCTCGAGGAAGACGGAAAATGCGATCGAACCCCCAGGAACTCGCATTCGCGCTGCGCTCCCCATCATCAGGACCGCTCGCGGCCGTCGTCTGCGCCCTGGCTGACCTTTTCGAAGACCCCAGCTTCAACGAAGGTCACCGCGCATTGTTGCAAGCCCTGCTCGAACGAGGCGAAATTCCCCAGTCCCTCGCCGACAGTGCCATGGCCCGCTTGACGAGCTTTGCCAGCTCACTCGAATCCCTGCACACGCAGGTCTTCGCCGAAAACGGGCGCGGCAGCTTCGACCTCCCCAGCGAAGCTGCACCGCGCCTGCGTTGCGTGGTCTGACAGACTAGCGGCGCTTCTGTGGGTTCGATCTGTGATCGAACGCTTTAGCAATCGGCAATAAAAGCGTACGCGCACAGCGCGCACCCACAACATCCGCAATCTCGATTAGTGATGGTGGTGCCCGCCCACGCCATGCGCATGTCCATGGCTGCGCTCTTCATCGGTTGCCGGACGCGTGTCGACCATCTCAATCTGGAACTGAAGATCCTTGCCCGCCATCGGGTGATTGAGGTCGACATCGACCACGGTCTGTCCGACTTTCAGGATGATGACCGGCCGCGGACCGTCCTTGGTTTGCAGCACGATGCGCTGCCCGGGCTGCGGATTGCGCTCGGCGATGTACTTCTTCGGCACCCGCTGGACCAATGAGTCATTGCGCATGCCATAGGCTTCGGCCGCGGGCACCGTGACCTCGAAACTCTCGCCCGCATTGCGACCGATCAGGGCCTTTTCGAGACCGGGAATGATCCCGCCATAACCGAGCAGCACCGCCAGCGGCTCGCCGTCGCCCTCGCGGGAATTCTCGACCGGAGGCTGGCCAACTTCGCCCACCGTGTAATGAAAACGAACTACCTGCGCCACGTCGCCCATCGTCGATCTCCTGGCCTTGATATCTGAAAGGGGGCGTAGCCTAGCAGCCGGATTGCCTCCACGACGTCTGCGCCTGCTTGACGCCGCGGACGCTGAGTGTTCGAAGTTGAACAACTCACGTCGATAAGAAATGCATCTCCCTTTTTAATCAAACACTTGGCCCCTGGCATGCGGTTTGCTGTAGTGCCGGTCAGTGGTGGTGACCGGAGTTGACGGGATGTCGAGCTGGATCGAAGAGATGCGCAGTGCCGCGCGCATCTTGCGCAAAAGTCCCGGATTCAGCGTCAGTGCGATCCTGGCGATTGCGCTCGGCATCGGTGGGATCACCGCAATCTTCGGGCTGCTGGATGCCGTGCTGTGGCAACCCTTGCCGATCGCTCACGGCGAACGGCTCGTCGCGGTCACCCGGGTTGGAAAATCCGAAGCCTCGATCGGATTGCCGGATGCGTGGGCTATCCGCCCGGAACTTCGTGCCTTCGACGGCTTTGCCGCCATCCTCCCGGATTGGGCCATCGATCGGACCGATCTGCCGCAGCCCGAAAGGCTTCGCGGGGCGTTGGTCGAAGCCAGCTTCTTCGACGCCGTCGAAGTGCCGGCGGTTGTCGGGCGACTGCTCGACCCGGCCGACGATGTGTTCGGCGCACCTGTCGTCGTCGTCCTGGGCGAAGCCTATTGGCGCTCAGCGTTCGCTGCCGATCCGGGTGTTCTCGGGCGGCGGCTGCAACTTTCGGGCGTCGCTGCAACGGTTGTCGGCGTAGCGCCCAGTTCGGCCGACATCTTCGAAAAAGGTACGCAGTTGTGGATGCCGATCGCACCTTTTGCGCCCTGGGCGCCAGGCTCGCGGGGTTCGAACAATTTTTCCGCCGTCGCGCGCGTTGCCGCCGGGCAGCCGTTCGACCAGGCAGCAGCTGAACTGGTCAGCGTGAGCCGGCGGATCGCGCAGGAAGGCGGCAATGCCGACAAGGTGCTGATGGCGACTCCCTGGTTGACGCACGTCACTGCCGGGTACCGCATCGGTCTTGGGCTCCTGAGCCTCGCGGTCGCCCTCGTCCTGTTGCTGGCGACCGCCAACGTTGCCGCACTGTTCATCGTGCGCTCTGCGCGACGGCAGCGGGAGCTCAGTGTTCGGCACGCGCTGGGTGCGAGCGACGGACGCATGCGCCGGCAACTGCTCAGCGAGGGCCTGCTGATTGGAATGATCGGCGGCTTGCTCGGCCTGTTGGTTGCCTGGCTCAGCTTCGATCTTCTGCGCTTGCTCGCCAGCGAGACGCTGCCGCGTATCGGGTCGGCCAGCCTGAGCCCGCGCGTGCTCGGCGTCGCGATCCTCGCGACGCTGGGCAGCGTCTGCATCTTCAGCCTCGCGCCAGCATGGCAGAACCGCGACCGCAGCCTCGTGCACACGCGCAGCGGCAGCGGGCTCGGTTCGCGTCCCGAACGCCTTGCCCTGTCCTGGCTGGTGACCATCGAAGTATGTCTGGCGACGATCTTGCTCGGATCCGCCGGCTTGCTGTTGCGCAGTTATCTGACACTGGCCGAGGTGCCGCTGGGAATCGCGCCGGAAGCGGTGGTCAGCGGCGAGGTGGTACTTCCCGAAGCGGGTTACGCGCAGCGCGACCGGCAATCGCAGGCGTTTTCGCGAATGGTCCAGCAACTCGAATCCACGCCGGGCGTCAGCCATGCCGGAATGATCGTCGGTCCGCCACTGACCATCGGCCAGAGCATCGGCCACACGCTGATGATCGAAGGCATGGAGTTCCCTGAGCCTGACAACGTCAGCGCGCGCTTTCGCCCGTTCCTCGGCGACTACTTCGGCGCCGTCGGCATGCGCGTTCTCGCTGGCCGTGCGCCGGTGGCCGCAGATGAAACCAACGCGCTGCGCCATGCCTGGGTCAACCGCAGTTTCGCCGATCGCTTTTTCCGCGGCGGGAATGTGATCGGCGCCCGCATCGCCTGGAAGCCTGGCGAAGCCAGCGACGACGACGAGCCGCATTGGATGAATGTGCTCGGCGTCGTGGACGACGTCCGCTCTTCGAGCTTGCGCGAGGTCGATCCGCCAGCGGTCTATGCACCGTACCTGCAACGCGACGCGGATTGGATTCGCTTTGGCACGCTGATTGCGCGTTTCTCGAGCGCCGCGTCGGACGCGCGCCAGGTGCTGGCCGCAGCCGTCGCTGCCGGCGATCCGAATATCCCGCTGGGCGAATTCGCCTGGATGCAGCAACGCGCGGAGCGCGCCCTCGCCGCAGATCGGTTCAACCTGCAGATGATTGGCAGTTTTGCCCTCATCGCCCTGTTGCTGGGCCTGCAGGGGTTGTTCAGCGTCGTCGCATTTGCGGTCGAACAGCGCCGCAGCGAGATCGGGCTGCGACTCGCCCTGGGTGCCGCACCGCACCGCGCAGTCTGGACGCTCATGCGCGACACCCTGCGACGTTGCCTGGTCGGGGCGGGCATCGGGCTCGCGATCAACATTCTGGGAGGGCAATGGCTCAGCAGCCTGCTCTATGGAGTGTCTCCGCACGATCCTCTTGCCCTGGCAGCCGCTGTAGCGCTGATCCTGCTGGTCGCGTCGATCGCGGTCCTGATTCCCGCCCTGCGCACGCTGCGGGTGGATCCGAAGGTTGCCATGAGCGTCGATTGAGACGTTCCGGCGACGAGAGGACGGGAATTCGCACCCGTTTGCGTGCCGCCACCCTCAGCCCTCCTTGCGTTTTGGCCCCAATTTGCGCGTCAGCGTGTTACGTCCGCAGCCGAGCCGGCGAGCTGCCTGCTGGCGGTCGCCGCCGGTGAGCTTGAGGGCTTCATCGAAGAGGATCTGTTCAAGCTTTCCCTTGGCGGATTCCAACAGGTCCAGCTGACCAGCCTCCAGTTGCTGGCGCGCCCAATCGGCGAGTGGCTTGCCCCAGACGGCTTCCCCGCTGACGGGCTCCGCATGGCGAATCTCATCGGGGAGGTCGGCGAGCAGGATCTGCGAGCCGGGCGCCATCAGCACCAGGCGCTGGCACAGGTTGCGCAGCTCGCGCACGTTTCCGGGCCATGGATAGCGGGCGAGCGCGCGTGCCGCGTCGAGCGAGAGTTGCTTTTGCCCAAGGCGCATCTCGCGAGCGGATTCGACCAGGAAGCGGTCGGCGAGACGCGCCACGTCGGCGGCGCGCTCGCGCAAGGGTGGCAGGTGGATGCGCACGACATCGAGCCGATGCAGCAAATCGGCACGGAACTCGCCGCGCTCCACCTTGGCGCGCAGATCCTGATGGGTGGCCGCGATGACGCGCACGTCGGAACGGATCAGCTCGCGCCCGCCGACCCGATAGAACTCGCCCTCGGCAAGCACGCGCAGGAGCCGTGTCTGCAGGCTGAGCGGCATGTCGCCGATCTCGTCCAGAAACAGCGAACCATGCTCGGATTGTTCGAAGCGCCCCTGGTGTCGTCGCGTGGCGCCGGTGAACGCGCCCTGCTCGTGGCCGAAGAGCTCGCTCTCCAGCAGCTCCGGCGCGATGGCGGCCGTATTGAGCGCGATGAAAGGCCCCTTGCTGCGCGGACTGTGGCGATGCAGCGCGCGGGCGATGAGCTCCTTGCCGCTGCCGGTCTCGCCGGTAATCAGCACCGACAGATCCGCGCGCGACAGTCGGCCGATGCTGCGGAAGATTTCGCGCATTGCCGGCGTGTCGCCGATCAACCCTTCGTCCGACCAGTCGCTGTCGGTGACCGCAACTTCGCGCGCCGTCGCGCGCTGTGCCATGTCGATCGCCTGATCGATGTCGAAGGGCTTCGGCAAGTAATCGAAGGCGCCGCGATGGAAAGCCGCGACCGTGCTCGGCAGGTCGGTATAGGCGCTCATCACCACCACTGGCACGTTGGCAGCACGCTCGCCGAGCTTCTCCAGGAACACCATGCCGTCCATGCCCGGCATGCGGACATCGGTAAACACCAAATCTGGCCGGCGCGCACCGAGCGCCCGCAGCGCCGGCTCCGCCGCGTCGAAGCTCTCGACCAAGAAGCCGGCCCCGCTCAGGGCCTTCTCCAGCACGAAACGGATCGAGCGATCGTCGTCGACCAGCCAGACGAGGCGTCGCGGCTCGGGGAGGATCTGGGCGCTCAACGTCGACCTCGTAGATCCGGAAGGCGGCGTTTGCTCGTCCCGAAAACCGAAAACCGAAAACCGAAAACCTTCTTCATGGCGTCAACGGCACCAACAGACTGAACACCGTCGCTCCGGGCCGGCTCACGAAAGCGAGGGTGCCACCGTGTTCGCGGGCGATGGCGAGGGCCACGGGCAGGCCGAGGCCGGTGCCTTCGTCGCGGCCAGTCACGAAGGGCAGGAACAAGGTCTCGCGAAGATCTTCCGGAACGCCGCAGCCATCGTCGGTGACGTCGATGCGCAATGCGAGGCGGCAGGCGCGATCGCCGATGCGCGCATGCCGTTCGGCGCGCGTGCGCAGGCGTACCGTCTTTGCACCCGACTGCAACGCATTGCGTGCGAGGTTGAGCAGCGCCTGCATCAACCGATCGGGATGGCCATCGAGATCGGGGAGGCTGGGATCGTAGTCGCGCTGCACGGAAACGCCGCCGCCGCCTTCGGCATCGATCAGCATGCGCACGCGTTCGACGACCTCATGGACATTGAAGCGTTGCCCGGCGCTGGAGACTTCAGGAACCTGCAGCAAGCGATCGACCAGGCGACGGATGCGATCGGTCTCGGCGCGGATCACCTGGGTGTATTCGCGCAAGCCCGGGTTGGCGAGCTCGCGTTCGAGCAATTGCGCCGCGCCATGCAGGCCGGCGAGCGGGTTCTTGATCTCATGGGCGAGCGCGCGCGCCATCTGCTGCGCCGCCGGCTCCGGCGTTGAGACGACGCCCTCGCCCAGATCCTGGTCGTGCTCGGAGAGCACATGGAATTCAAGCAGGACGCTGCGCTGCGAATGCCACAGGAACGGCGAGAGTGCGACGTCGAAGCGCCGCGGCGCCTCGCGCTTCAGCTCGAGCAGCAGCCGGCGCGCGACGATGCGGTTGTCGTGCCCACTGACGCGCAGCGCCAGGTCGGCCAGTGGGTGCTCGCCGAAGGCCAGTCGGGCGACATCCAGGCCCACCAGGCGGCGCTCGCACAGTGTCTCGGTGAGGACGCCGTTGGCGTAGACGACGCGTCCCTCCTCGACCAGCGCCACCGCTGTATTGAGCTGGTCGAACAGGATGCTCGCATCCGCATAGAAACTGCGCAGCTCGCTGGTGGTGCGCGGCGGCGCCGGCGTACGCGCCTGGCCAGGAGCTGGCGCGCCGCCACCCGTGGTGGGTGACGAACGCGCCAGTGATGGACCCTGCATGCCCATGGCGTTGCTGGGCATTCCGCGGTCAGATCGAGTAGTACTGCTGGATCTCGATCGGATGCGTGTGCATGCGCAACGCGGTGACTTCCTTCATTTTCAGGTCGATATAGCCGTCGATGAAATCGTCGCTCATGACACCACCTGCCTTCAGGAACTCGCGATCGGCACTCAGCGCTTCGAGCGCCTGGTCGAGCGAATGGCATACGGTCGGGATCAGCTTCTCTTCCTCCGGCGGCAAGTCATACAGATCCTTGTCCGAGGGCGCGCCTGGATCGAGCTTGTTCTTGATGCCGTCGAGGCCGGCCATCATCAGTGCGGTGAAGGTGAGGTAGCCCGAGTTGATCGCATCCGGGAAGCGCACTTCGATGCGGCGGCCCTTCGGATTGGACACCCACGGAATCCGGCACGAAGCGGAGCGATTGCGCGCCGAATAGGCGAGCAGCACCGGCGCTTCGAAGCCCGGCACGAGCCGCTTGTAGCTGTTGGTCCCCGAGTTGGTGAAGGCATTGATCGCACGCGCGTGCTTGAACACGCCGGCGATGTAATGCAGCGCCATTTTCGAGAGGCCACCGTACTCGTTGCCGCTAAAGAGATTCTTGCCGCCCTTGGCGAGCGACTGGTGCACATGCATGCCGCTGCCGTTGTCGCCGACGAGTGGCTTCGGCATGAAGGTGGCGGTGTGACCATGCTGGTGCGCGGTGTTCTTGACCACGTACTTGAGCGTGAGCAGTTCGTCGGCCTTCTTGACCAGCGTGTTGAAGCGCGTACCGATCTCACACTGGCCGGCGGTTGCCACCTCGTGGTGATGGACTTCGACCGGAATGCCGAGCGCCTCGAGCGTCAGGCACATGGCCGAGCGGATGTCCTGCAACGAATCCACCGGCGCGGTGGGGAAATAGCCGCCCTTGATGCCAGGACGATGGCCGGTGTTGCCGTGCTCGTACTTGCGGCCCGAATTCCAGGCGGCCTCTTCCGAGTCGATCTCGTAGAAGCTGCCCTTCATGGAAACATCGCAGCGCACGCTGTCGAAGATGAAGAACTCGGGCTCCGGACCGAAGAACGCGGTGTCACCGACGCCACTGGCCTTGAGGTAGGCTTCGGCGCGTCGGGCGATACCGCGCGGGCAACGCGAATAGGGCTGCATGGTCGAGGGCTCGAGGACGTCGCAGCGCATGACCAGCGTCGACTCTTCGGTGAACGGATCTAAAAATACCGTGGAAGGATCCGGCAGCAGCACCATGTCCGATTCATTGATGCCCTTCCAGCCGGCAATCGATGAGCCGTCGAACATGCGGCCGTCTTCGTAGGCAGCGTCGTCGAGCGTGCTGGCGGGAACCGACAGATGCTGTTCGCGTCCGCTCATATCGCAAAAGCGCAGGTCGGCAAACTTGACGCCGTTGTCTTTGATTAGTTTCTTGACCTTGTCGAGCGACATCAGAATCTCCAGGGAGCAGAAAATGGGAAAGCGCGGATCAGAAAATGCACGAGGCGCAGAGCAATGGTTGTGCCAGCGCTTGAGTCCAGCAAAATCACGCCTGTCCGAACAGGCCGTGACCAACCCGGGTGCAGGCAGCGGACATGATGCACCACGCTGGTTCACCTGCGCCGGCCGAGTCGAAAAATGGCGACTCGGCTGCGTCAAACCGGTGCAGCACGGGATGCAGCCGTGAGCGCGATCGATGCACAGTGGCGCGGTCGCCTCGATGCCGGAGTTCGCAACCTGGGTGTCCCGCTCGACGACGCTGCGTACCAACGCCTGCTGGAATATCTCGCCCTGTTGGTTCAGTGGAATGCGGCCTACAACCTGACCGCGGTGCGCGATCCGCTGCAGATGATCGACCGCCATCTGATCGATGCGCTCTCGCTCCTGCCGCACCTCGAAGCGACCGAGCTCGCCGATATCGGTACCGGTCCCGGCATCCCCGGCATGGTGCTCGCACTGGTACAACCCTATGCGCGCGTCTGGCTGGTCGACAGCAATGGGAAGAAAATCCGCTTCCTGCGCGAATGCCTGCGCCGCTTCGACCTGCCCCACGTCCACGCGAAGGAGTCCCGCGCCGAAGCGTTACCCGGCAACGAACCCTTCGCCCAGATCGTCTCCCGCGCCTATTCCAGCTTGAGCGACTTCGTCAGCAGCACCCGCCAACTGCTCGCCCCCGACGGCCGCTGGCTCGCCATGAAAGGCAAACGCCCGGATGACGAGATCGCGGCGCTGCCGGCGTGGGCAAAAGTCGAGCGCATCGATCGCTTGAACGTGCCGGGTGCCGAGGGTGAGCGGCACCTGGTGGTGCTGCGGACGGTGGGCAATTCGGATCCGGGGATTTGCATTTCGTAGGTCATGTTGCTCGCGGAGCGAGCTACTTGACTGCTGCCGATCGCCAAAAAGCGTCAAGTAGCCCGCTGGCGCGGGCAACATGACCTTACCGAGTCCCGCGCTCTCAACCAAACCGAGCGCGCACCTGATCCCGCGTGGGCATGGCGGGCGCCGTGCCGACGGTTTCGGTACTCAGGGCGGCGACGCGGTTGGCGTGGATGACGGCGTCGCGGAAGCTGCCCTGCCCGCTTGCGAGGGCTGCCACGAGGCCACCGGAGAAGGCGTCGCCAGCGCCGGTGGTGTCGATGGCGCACACGCTCTCGCGCGGGAGGCGATAGCAGGCCTCGCTGTCGCCGCGGTGATCGCGGCCGTGGGAGATGAAGCAGCCGTACTCGCCGAGCGTCACCACCAGGGTCGGCACGCCGGTGCTGCGACAGAGCGCGTGCAGGTCCAGGTCGGACAGTGTCCATGGTGCGACGTCTCCGCCCGGGACGGCGAAGCGCTCCAGCAGTAGCGCGAACTCGGTTTCGTTCGGCGTGGCGATGTCGGCCAGGGCCAACAGCTCCGGGCTGAGCTCCGGGTGCATCGGTGCCGGATTGAGGATGGCGAGGGCACCCACTTCACGGGCGCGCCTGAGGGCAGCCGCGGTGGCTTCGAGGGAAGTCTCGAGCTGCACCAGAACCACGCGTACGCCGGTAACGATGGCAGCGTCGATCGCGCTCGAATTCAAGCTCAAGTTGGCGGCCAGGTCGACCACGATCAAATTGCGACCGCTGGCATCGACGATGATGCTCGAGGTCGCCGTCGGTTGGCCTGCAACCACCTGCCACTGGCATTCGAGGCCTTCGTCAGCGGCGAAGCGTCGCGCCGTATCGGCAATGGCATCGGCACCGAGCGCGCCGACGAACAAGGTCGCCACACCCTGGCGATGACAGGCGACCGCCTGGTTGAATCCCTTGCCACCCGGCCCGCTGGAGAAACGCCCGACGCGGGTCTCGCCGACCACCGGAAAGCGATCGGTTGACCAGCAATGGTCCTGGACGAAACTGCCGACGACAACGACTTCTGCGGCCATTTCCAACCTCGCAAGTTGAGCTCAGTGGCGCGACACATGGATCTGTCGCCATTTTCGGTGACCGCAGTCACCGAAAATGAAGCGATTCAAAAACCCGGCTTGGGTTGAGTGTGTTTGAGCGGTCCAGGAGGGACCTGGTCAAACTTCAACCACTGAACTTCATCAGCACGCCGGCGATGGTTGCCGTCATGAAGGTTGCCAGCGAACCGCCGAGCACTGCGCGCATGCCGAAGCGAGCGAGATCGCCGCGGCGTTCGGGCGCCAGTCCACCGATGCCGCCGATCTGGATGGCGATCGAGGAGAAGTTGGCAAAGCCGCACAGCGCGTAGGTGGCGATCAACTTGCCCTGGTCGGTGAGCATCACGCCGTCGGCCCCGTTCTTGATGATCTCGGCTAGCTGCAGATAGGCGACGAATTCGTTGATGACGATCTTCTGGCCGATCAGGCTGCCGACGATGGTGGCGTCCTGCCAGGGAACGCCGATCACCCAGGCAATCGGGGCGAGCACGTAGCCCAGGATCGACTCGAGGCCGAGCTCGAAGGGGCGGCCGACCAGTGCGCTCATCGAAGTGTTGATCGAAGAACCAGGCACCAGCAGGATGGCCAGGATGACCAGCGACAGGACGGCCAGGGGCACCACCCAGCGGAGGCCGAACCGCGCGCGCAGGCGAGCGGCACGCTCGGCGCTGATGGACGGCACCAGGTAGAGCAGCAACAGGCCGACGGCGATGATCGCCACGATCGCGGCGACGACGATGGTCGCGGTCAGCCCGGCCGGCGTGAGCAGCGTCGAGCTGAAGTTGCCGAGCGCGTTCAACGGCCAGTTGAGCAGCGCGATCAGGGCAATGAAGGCGAGCAGCATGGCGGCGATGTTCAGCGCGAGCTTGAGGCCGTCGGCGGCGCCACTGGCAGCAGCATCGATGACATTGCTGGCGTGCTGTTCCACTTCCATCTTGACCGTTCCGCGGGTCAAGGGAACGCCCGTTTCCGGGATCAGGATCTTGGCGATCACCAGCGTCGCCGGTGCGGCCATGATCGAGGCGGCGAGGAGATGTTTCGCGTAGAAGGCCCCCTGTACCGGGTCACCGCCGCTGAGCATGCCGACGTAGGCAGCGAGCACGCCGCCGGCGATATGCGCCATGCCGCCAATCATCATCGTGATCAGCTCGGACTCGGTCATGCGCGCGATGTAGGGGCGCACGGTAAGCGGCGCCTCGGTCTGGCCGATGAAGACGCTGGCGCAGACCGACGTGGTCTCGGCGCCGGAGACGCGCATCACCTTGGTGATCGCGAGCGCCATGACGCGCACGATCCACTGCATGACGCCGAGGTAGTAGAGAACACCCATCAGCGCAGCGAAGAAGATGATCGTGGGCAACACCTGGAAGGCAAAGATGAACCCGAATTTGCTGGTATCCATCAAGCTGCCGAAGATGAAATTCGAGCCGACGCCGACGAATTCGAGCACCGCCACGAAGCCCTTGCCGAGGGCATCGAAAACATCCTTGCCACCCGGGACCAGCAACACCACGGCAGCGAACAGGATCTGCAGCCCGACACCAGTCGCCACCAGCTTCCAGTCGATTGCGCGCTTGTTGTTGGAAAACGCGGCAGCAATGCCGAGCAAGACCGCAAGTCCGAACAGCCCAAAAATCACATCGAAGAACATGCGCCCTCCCCGGGAAGCGTCGATGGATGAGACTAGCAGCCTGTCAGGCTTTCAGCGCGGCGGCAGGATTGCCGTGAGTAGCCCGGGTAAGCGCAGCGCACCCGGGATGAATCGCGATCATGCTCCCGGGTGCGCTGCGGGCTTACCCGGGCTACAAAGATTCGGTACTGATAGCATGAGGACATTCCGCTCCGCCCCGAGTGCCTGATGGCTGCGCATGCTCCGCTAGAGAAGCCCAGGGTTACGCGACGACGCCTGACCATCGGACGGCGGCTTTTCTACACGCATCTGCTGGTAGCGTTGCTGGTCGCCTTCGGGCTCGGCGCCTATCTGCACTGGGCGGCAGAAGCCGAGCTGCGGCGGGCGATGACGGCGCGGATGCTCGATAACGCAACGCTCGCGGCGCAGGCCGTCGGCCCGGGGCCGTGGCCGACGATCGTCGGCAGCGGCGACAGCATCCAACCCGAATACCAGGCACTGCAGGCGCAACTCGCCGGTCTCACCGAGCACAACCGGGCGATCACGCGTGCGCTGGTCGTACGCGTGGACCAGGACCGCCTGGGCGTCATTGCCGATTCGCTGGGCGCGACCAGCGGCTACGCGCCCGGCGACTCCCTTCCCGGGATCGCTGCGAGCCGTGTGCAGAATCTCGACGGACCGCGCGCAACGGCCCTGACCGGTGGCTTCAATGCGCTGGCGCCGTTGCCAGGTGCGGGCGCCATGCATGCAATCCTGCTCGGGGTAAAGGTCGACGATATCGCCGGGCAGCTGTATGAGCTGCGCCGCAACTCCGCTTTCTCGTTCGTGCTCGCTGTATTGCTGGCATTGGCCATGAGCATCTGGCTTGCGCTGTCGGCGCGACGGGTCCTGCAGCGCTTCGCTGCGCGCTTTCGCGAGATCGCGGCGGGTGAGTCCGGACAACGCCTGGAGCTGCGCGCTGACGACGAATTTTCAGATCTGGCGGTCGCGCTCGAAGACATGTCCGCGCGCGTCAATCAGTCGCAAGGAGAGCGCGAGGCCGCGGTGGTCGAGCTCCAGGGCGCGCGCGATCGCCTGCAGGAGATGGTGCGCGAGCGCAGCGCCGAGCTCGAAAAGCTCAACATCATGCTGCGCTCGGAAATCGAGCAGCGCTGCCAGCTCGAAGCCGCTCTCGCCGAAGCCGCCGCCACCGACACGATGACCCACCTGCTGAACCGGCGCGGCATGCTCGAGGTGCTCGACCACGCCGCGGAACAGGCACGCCGGCAGCGTGGCGCGTTTACCGTCCTGATCGGCGACATCGATCATTTCAAGCGCATCAACGACCAATACGGCCACCAGACCGGTGACCAGGTGCTGATCGCCATGGGCCGCCGGCTGAAGTCCTCGCTCGGCCACAACGATGCGGCCGCGCGCTGGGGCGGAGAGGAGTTCCTGTTGTTATGGCCCGGGCTCACGGTCACCGAAGCCGAGAAGCGCGCCAACGAGCTGCGCGAGTCAATCGGCAATGGACCAATCTTCGCCGGTGGACCCCAGGTCACCGTGAGCTTCGGCATCGCCGAGTTCACCGGCCTCGACACCGTCGAACGCTGCGTCAACCGCGCCGACAAAGCCCTCTATCGCGCCAAGCAGGAAGGCCGCAACCGGGTGCACGTCGGAGTGTAGTTTCGAACGAAAATCTGCGATTTTCGTTCGGTGGGAGCGAGGGCCAGCCGGCGGAGCGAAAACGTGGTTTTCGCTGCGCCATGACTGGTGCGCCTCTAGCGAGCTGCCGGAGACGGAATGGGCTAGCGCAGACGCGGCACAGGGATGTGCCGCCCATTTTTGCTGACGCAAGTCAGCAGAAATGAAGCGAGACAAAAATGACATTTTTTGTTGAGCGTGTCTGGATGGTCCATGGATGGACCATTCCAGACCATCAGGCATGGAGCGGGTGATGGGAATCGAACCCACGCTAGTAGCTTGGGAAGCTACAGTTCTACCATTGAACTACACCCGCATCGCGCCCCGATTCTAACCGCACGGTGGAGGTCGCCGCAAAGCAGCTTTTGGAGGGCGGCGCTCCTGTGCCGCCGCTCTTTCTCAAGGGCAAGAGCAGCCGCGCGGGAGCGCGGCCCTCCAAACCCCCGCAATCCCCCGCGCATTCGTTAAGATCGCGCTATGAGCCGCTTTTTCTCTGCACCGAAGCGCCGCGTGGGCGCGCTGGTCCGCTGGTTGCGGATGGGGCAGGCGTCGCCATGGCCATTGGTGGCGATCGGCCTTTTGATCATTGGCGCCGGGCTGGCGGTGGATCTGCATCGGCAGTACCGCGAGGCGCAGGAGCGCGAGCAGGTGCGGCTCGACAGTGCCGCGACGCTGGTGGCACGCATTGCCGCGGAACGCCTCGCGAGCGCGGTCCAGCTGCTCGAGCGCCTGGATGATGCGCTGCTGGCCAACCCGCTCGATGCCCAGGCGATCGTGCAAACGCTGTCGGCGCTCGAGCGCAACGTCATTGCCCTGCTGGTGATCGATGCCGATGGCCGCGTGCTGGCCAGCAATCGCCCGGAGCACCTCACCGGCAGCTTGAGCGAGAACGAGCTGTTCTGGGCAGCGCGCGCCGATCCGGATCCCGATCCGCGCGTCTATGCACGAGAGCCGAGCGGCGCGCTCGGGAGTACGGGACAGGTGCTCGCGCGGGCACGGCGCGATCGCGACGGCAGCTTCCTCGGTGTCAGCGCGATCATCCTCGCCCCCGACTTTTTTGCCGATGCGATCGTGGCGTTTTCCGAGCCGGGCTCGCGCGCGATCATCCTCGACGCCTACGGCACGCCGGTGACGCCGACACCGATTTCCCCGGGCGCCCCGCCGGTGCCGGTGCCACCGAATGACCTGCGCACAGAGCGGCCGATCACCAGCAACCTCGCCCCGCTCGACCGTCCCTGGGTGGCACGGATTACTCGCAGCATCGATGCAGTCTTCGCCGAATGGCGCCGCGAGGCACGCTTCGGCCTGCTGATGTGGATCCTGGTGGCGGTGGTGGGACTGCTCGCGGGCATCGTTGCCACGGTGCGCCGTGGCGAGCTGCAGCGCCTGCGCAACTTGCACCAGCGCCTGCTGCAGGGGGCCGACGAAGGCCTGGTCGGCATCGACAAGGACGCGCGCATCCGCTTCGTCAACCCCGCCTTCGCGCGCCGCTGCGGCGTCTCACCCGGCGCCCTGCTCGGCCGCGACCTGCATGAGCTGCTGCGCTGGCCGACACCACAGCTCGAAGGCGAGCCGGGCGATCCGATCGGCGCGGTGCTCGATGGCACGCTGGTGCGCCATGAAGGCCGCTGCGAGCTGGCTGACGGCGGCGAAGCGCTCAGTGCCACGATTACGCCTTCGCACGAGGCCGGGTTCGTCACGGGCGCGCTGCTGGTGTTCGTCGATCCCGACGCGACGCTCGAGACCAACCCCACGCGCGGACCCGCCGAGCGCCTCTACCAGACCCTGTTCGAGCTGTCGCCAGATGGCGTGCTGATCATCGATCTCGAAAGCGAAAAGCCGCTGGCCTTCAACGCCGCCGCCAATCGGCTGCTGGGTTATTCGGCGGAGGAATTTGGACGCCTGCGTGTGCGCGATCACGAGGCCAACCCGGCGCCGATCGACACCATCCGCCATATCGCCCGCGTGCTGGCCGAAGGGCGGGTCGAGTTCGAGTCGCGCTATCGCACCCGCGACGGCAACGTGCGCGACGTCTTCGTGATCGCGCAGAGCATGGATTTTTCGGGACGTCCGGCGCTCTACTGGATCGTGCGCGACGTGACCGAGCGCAAGCGCGCCAACATCGAGCTGCGCAACAGCGAGGCGCTGATGCGAGTGCTGATCGACCGCCTGCCGTTGCCGATGGCGGTGTTCGACGGCGAACGCCTGGCGCTGGTCAACGCACGCTTCGCGGCCGATCTCGGGCACGCCGCCGAGCTGCGCCCGGATGTCGCCAATTTCCTGGCGACGGTGTGCCCGGATGCGCAGGCGCGCGCCGCTTTCAGCCGCCTCTGGGACGAGCTCGGGCATGCCGACAGCGTGCACGCACCGATGGAGCTCACGCTCAACGACGCCCATGGCGCGAGCCGCGTCTACGACCTGCATGCCGCCCGCGTGGGTGCGCGCACGCTGTTGCTGCTGGTCGACCTTTCCGAGCGCCGGCTCACGGAGCTGCGGCTGACCGAAGCGCGCACGCTGGCCGAGCGCGCCAACCGCGCGCGCAGCGAGTTCCTGGCCAACATGAGCCACGAGATCCGCACGCCGATGACGGCGATCCTGGGCCTCGTGTACCTGCTGCAGAAGACCGAGCTCTCGGTCGTCCAGCGCGACTACTCGCAAAAGGTCGATGGCGCCGCGCGCACCTTGCTCGGCATCCTCGACGACCTGCTCGATTTCGCCAAGCTCGAGGCCGGGCGGATCGCCATCGACCGCAAGCCGTTTGCCCTGCGCGAGCTGCTCGACGACATCGGGGTGATCTTCGGCGCCAGCGCGCGCGACAAGCAACTCGGCTTCGCGATCGAGATCGATCCCAATGTGCCCGACGCGCTGATCGGCGATCCCGTGCGGTTGCGGCAGGTGCTGCTCAATATTGTCGGCAACGCGCTCAAGTTCACCGAGAACGGCCACATAGCCGTCGACGTGATCGTCGAGCAGGCGAACGCGGCCCACGTCGACCTGCGCTTCGCGGTGCGCGACAGCGGCATCGGCATCGACGCGGAAAAGATTGCGCGCATCTTCGAAGCTTTCTACCAGGGGGAAACCGCCACCACGCGCCGCTTCGGCGGTACCGGCCTCGGGCTGCCGATCAGCCGCTGGCTGATCGACCTGATGGGCGGCAAGCTCGCCGTCGAAAGCACGCCCGGCGCCGGCAGCGTGTTCTCGATCCAGCTCGGTTTCGATCGTTTCGATGTAGCACGCGCGCCAACGGCCGCACTCGAAGTGGTCGAACGCAAGCTGGCGGTGGTGATCGAAGATGACGCAACTGCGGCCGAAGTGGCCGCTACGATGCTCGCCGCCGATGACTGGCGCGTGCAGGTTTTCGGGGACGGCGAAGCTGCGCTCGCGGCATTGGCTGCCGGTGCGCCGGCGCTGTCGGAGGTCGGCTTGCTGCTGGTGGATCTCGAGTTGCCCGGCATCCGCGGCACGGAAACCATCCGCCGCGCCTGCGCCCGTCGCGGCTTGATCCGTCCGTTGGTGCTGCTGCTGTCCGCGCATGGCCAGGAAATCCTGTCGGGCGCGGTCGCCGAGGCCGGCGAGCTGATTGACGAAGGCTTGAGCAAGCCGCTCGACTCAGAAGCGCTGCGCGCCGCCATCGCCCGCGCCCAGGTGCTGCGCGCTGCGCACACCGGCCGCCTGCTCGCCGGCGCACGCCTGCAGGGGCTTTCGGTGCTCCTGGTCGAGGACAATCCGATCAATCGACACGTGGCCACCGAGATCCTG
The DNA here is from genome assembly GCA_031425695.1 of Rhodanobacteraceae bacterium. Classification (GTDB taxonomy): domain Bacteria; phylum Pseudomonadota; class Gammaproteobacteria; order Xanthomonadales; family SZUA-5; genus JANPJV01. Next base: position 29,107 of record JANPJV010000217.1, read on the forward strand.
CTCACGGAAGGTGCCCGGGTGGAGACCGCGGCGAATGGCCGGCTGTGTCTAGAGCTGCTGTCGCGCACGCCTGCCGCCTTCGACGTCGTGCTCATGGATATCCAGATGCCGGAGCTCGATGGCTACGAAACCACGCGCGAGATTCGCATGAATCGCGAATTCGCCGGCCTGCCGATCATCGCCATGAGTGCCAACGCGAGCAGCGACGACCGCATGCAGAGCCGCGCCGCCGGCATGAATGACCATCTTGCCAAGCCCATCGACGTGGCGACTCTGGTGGCGGCAATCTGGCGGCATACACGCGGCGGCGAGCTGCCGCGCGCTACGCCCGCCGAGCTGCCGGGCGAAATCGTCAACGCAGCCCCGCCGGTGCTCAGTGTCGAGCGTGCGCTCGCGCGGCTGGCCGGCAACCGCGCGCTGTACGCACAGATGGCGCGCATGTTCGCCGCCGAGCAGGGCGAATCGGCACGCAAACTGTCCGAGGCGCTGATGCAGGGCGATCGCAACGAAGCCGGACGCGCGGCGCACACGCTCAAGGGCGTCGCCGCCACGCTGGGCGCGGAAGCGCTCTCGGCAACCGCCGCCCAGCTCGAGCGCGCGCTGAAAAAACGCATCGAGCCGGATGAGCTGCTGCGCATGAGCGACGGCCTCGGCGCGGCGTTGGCGGAGGCCATCGTCGCCCTTGAACGCGCCGCCGATGAGCTGGCGCCGCTGTATACCAGCGTGATCCCGATGAGTGAATTCGACGCCGACCGCTACGCTAGCGCTCTCGACGAACTGGTGGTGGCGCTGGTCGACAGCGACATGGCCGCGCTCGATCGGTTCGCAAGTTTACGTGTTGCAACGCCGGAACCCTTGCTCGAGCCCCTGCGCGCAGTGGAGGATGCGTTAACGCGCCTGGACTTCGAGGGCGCCGTCGAGGCCTGCCGCCGTCTGGAGACGGCGTTGGAGCAATTGCAGGATCTGCCGGGGAGACCTGAGGAATGAGGCGATGAGCGACGCGCCACGGGGCGATCGTCCGCGGATCCTGGTGGTCGACGACCAGCCGACCAATATCCAGACGCTGTACCAGATCCTCAAGGGCGATTACGACGTGTCCATGGCCACCGATGGCAGCCAGGCGATCGGCCTGTGCCAGCGCCGCCAGCCTGACCTCGTGCTGCTCGACGTCGTGATGCCCGGGCTCGACGGCTTCGAGGTCTGCAAGCGCCTGAAATCGGACCCGGCCACGCGCGATGTCCCGGTGATCTTCGTCACCGCACGTGACGGCGTCGAGGATGAAACCATGGGCCTGGCGGTCGGCGCGGTCGACTTCATCACCAAGCCAGTCAATCCACCGGTCGTGCTGGCGCGCGTGCGCACCCACATCGAGCTCAAGCGGCAGACCGACATGCTGCGCGCGATGGCCTTCAACGACGGCCTCACCGGCGTCGCCAACCGACGCTGGTTCGACGAGCGCCTGCAGGTCGAATGGCTGCGCTGCCGACGCAACCGCATGCCACTGTCATTGATCCTGCTCGATCTCGATCACTTCAAGAGCTACAACGACCGCTACGGCCACCAGGCCGGCGACGACTGCCTGCGCCTCGTTGCCCAATCGATGAAGGCGCGGCTGGGACGCCCAGCAGACCTGCTCGCGCGCTACGGCGGCGAGGAATTCGTCTGCCTGCTGCCGGAAACCCCCATCGATGGCGCCCGCGCCAAGGCCGACGATCTCGGCAAGGGCGTGCTCTCGCTCAACATTGCGAACGCGGACTCCCCGACCGCCGCCGTGGTGACCATGAGTTGCGGCGTCGCGTCCGCCATGCCGAGCGGCGACAGCACCCCCGCCGAACTCCTGCAGCGCGCCGACGAGATGCTGTACGCGGCCAAGCACGCGGGGCGGAATCAATCGTGTGGTTGAACAGCTTTGCGTAGGTCATGTTGTCCGCGCAGCGGACTACTTGACGCTTTTACACCCCGGTTGATTCGGCTTTACGTAGGTCATGTTGTCCCGGCAGCGGACTATTGACGCTTTTACACCCTGGTTGATTCGGCTTTACGTAGGTCATGTTGTCCGCGCAGCGGACTACTTGACGCTTTTTCACCCCGGTTGATTCGGCTTTACGTAGGTCATGTTGTCCGCGCAGCGGACTACTTGACGCTTTTTCACCCAGGTGATTCGGCTTTACGTAGGTCATGTTGTCCGCGCAGCGGACTACTTGACGCTTTTTCACCCAATCGGCGACCCGCCAAAACAGTCAAGTAGTCCGCTCTCGCGGCCAACATGACCTACCTCATATTGCCAATCGCGCCGGTCGATCCACCCCAGCGCCGACTACCCCCCGCCAATCGCCTGCACGATCTCGATGCGATCCCCAGGCTGCAGCGCATGCGTCGCATGGCCGCTGCGCGGCACGATCTCGCCATTGCATTCGACCGCAACCCGGCGCTCGCCGTGACCGGCGAGTGCGAGGAGTTGGGTGATGGTGGTCGCCGCCGGAACTTCGAGCGGCTTGCCGTTGAGGGTGATACGGGAGATCTCGCTACTCATCGATCGACGATTTCCAGAACCAAAGCAGTGGAACCACGCTCCACTCTAGAACAGCAGCCTGCCCCACCCGGGGCAGGCCATTCCGAAACCGCCCGCTGTCGAATTACTGCACTTCGCAGAAGCAAAATGCGTAGCTGGCCAACGGGCGCTTTTCCCAGCCGTCGAGGATGCGCAGTTCGCGCTTGAGCTCGGCATTGACGGCCGATTCCAGCATGGCTGGCGCCAGCGCCGACGTGATGCCCTTGGCGATGCTGGCGTGCGCGCGCGCATTGAGCGAGGTCATGAAGCGCTCGAAGCCGGACAGCTCCTTTTCAACGTAGACGGTCCTGTAGCCGTCGCCGAGCTTGGCGCGCGACGCGGCTTCGGCGATCGCATCCTCGAGGCCGCCGAGCTTGTCGACGAGACCACGTTCGAACGCCTGCTTGCCGCTCCAAACCCGGCCCTGCGCAACTTCGTTGATCTCTGCCGGGGTCTTGCCACGCGCCTCCGCCACCTTGCCAATGAAATCGGCGTAGCCCTGGTTGATGGTCGTCTGCAGGACTTCACCAAGCCGCGGGTCGAGCGGGCGGCGCGGGTCGAAGGCACCGGCGAGCCAGGTGGTGGTGGCGCCTTCGGCGTGCACGCCGATCTTGTCCATGGTCTGGCTGGCATCCGGGAACAAGCCGAAGATGCCGATCGATCCGGTAATGGTCGTCGGCTCGGCGAAGATCAGATCCGAGCTCATCGAAATGTAGTACCCGCCCGAAGCAGCGAGGTCACCCATCGACACCACCACCGGCTTGCCGGCGGCGCGGGTGATTTCGATCTCGCGACGGATCAGTTCCGAATCGAGCACGCTGCCACCCGGGGAATCGACGCGCAGCACGATCGCCTTGATGTTCTCGTCCTTGCGCGCTTTGCGCACCAGGTCCGAGGTGCTCTTGCCACCGATCGTGCCCTGCGGCTGGTGCCCGCCGATGATTTCGCCAGCTGCGACAATCACGCCGACCTGGTCTTCAGTGCCCATCACCGGCAACACCGGGAACCGCTTGACGTATTCAGCGAGGCCTATCTGCAGGAATGTTTCTTCTTCCTCGTCCTCGGCGCCCGAGGCGATCAGCAGGTCGCGGATTTCATCCGGCGTCTTGATCCCATCGACCAGCTTCTCTGCGAGCGCCATCTGTGCCGGATTGCCATCGGCCGCCGCCAGCTTCTGCGGCAACTGGTCGATCAGCGCGCGCAGGTTCGCGACCTCGAGCTTGCGTGCCGAAGCGACGTCCTCGAGCATCGTGGTCCACACGTCTTCCAGCCAGAAACGATCCGCTTCCAGCGCATCTGGCGACGGGCCATCCAGGAGGTACGGCTCGACCGCACTCTTGAAGCGACCGACTCGGAAGACGTGCATCTGGATGCCGAGCTTGTCGAGCAGCGACTTGTAATAGGTGCGGTGGCGGCCCAGACCCTCGACCAGCGCAATACCCTCGGGATGCACGTAGATCTCATCTGCGTGCGCGGCAAGGTAGTACGCCGGCTGATCGTAGTACTCGGCGTAGGCAATGACCTTCTTGCCGCTCTTCTTGAACTCGTCGATGGCACGCCCGACCGCACGCAAGGTGCTGACGCCTGCACCCATGAAGTCGGCCGTGCGCAGGTTCACCTGGACGATATTGTCGTCCTTGGCGGCTTTTTCCAGCGCAGTGACGATGTCACGCACCTGGGTTTCCATGATTTCGTCGCCGAGCGCCTTGCTGATGGCGGCATCGGCCGGGTTGCCGGACAGCTGATCGACGATCTCGCCCTTCGGGTCGAGCACCAGCGTGGTCTTCGGCTTGAGCCCCTTGTCGCCACCACCGAAGATGGCCATCAGCAACAGGATCAGGATCCCCAGGAAGATCAGGTTGACGAACAGCCGGCGCGTGAAATCCAGGCCATGCCAGAGCCCGCCGAATACGCGGCGAAAGAAACCCGGACGTCTTTCAACAACCATGAACCTCTCCTTGGAAACTTGAAGGTGCGCGGCAAATGGCTGCGCAGACCGGCGGATCATACGCAGACGGTGCCGCGCGGCCGATGGCCCTTTGGTCATGGGCTGGAGGTTGCGAATCCGGGGTGTTCAGGGTGAGCGCGGGTTTTGGCCGCCTCGGCTTGTGGGTCCCGATCGCGTCCGGAGGCTTGTCTCTTCTCGGGTGGGAGAAGCGTCCGGACGAGGTCCGGACCCACGTAGAGAAAAGCGATTTCTCTGTAGCTGGGAGAAGCGTCCGGACGAGGTCCGGACCCACGTGGAGCAGCGATTTCTCTGCAGTTGGGAGAAGCGTCCGGACAAGGGTCGGACCCACGTAGAGCAGCGATTTCTCTGTGGGGGAAGCGTCCGGACAAGGTCCGGACCCACATGGAGCAAAGCGATTTCTCTGTAGTCGGGAAAAGCGTCTGGGAAAGGTCTGGACCCAAGCAAATCAAACGCCACAACGCAGAAGGCCCGCTCGCGCGGGCCTTCTGGCTTTACCTATCGACGACGCGCAAGCGTCGTCGAGACATCAGGCAGCGCTGACGCGACCGCCGCCGCGCTGACCCGGACGCGCGGTGCCGGCGCTATGGCCGGCACGGCCCGCGTGCTGGCGATCACCCGAGCGACCGCCGCCGTTGCTGGCGCGACCCGGCGCCGGGCCGCGACGCTGCTGCTGCACCGGGCGGGCGCTGGAGCCCGGGCCCTGCAGGCGCAGCGGCTGCCGCGGTTCGAAGCCGGCCACTGTCTGCACGACGATGTCCTGCTTGAGCAGGCGCTGGATGTCGCGCAGGAGACCCGCTTCTTCCTGGCAGACGAGCGAAAGCGCGAGGCCCTCGGCACCGGCGCGGCCAGTGCGGCCGATACGATGCACATAGTCCTCGGCGACTGCCGGCAGGTCGAAGTTGACCACCACCGGCAGCTGGTCGATATCCAGGCCGCGTGCGGCGATATCGGTCGCGACCAGCAGCGTGATGCGGCCGCGCTTGAAGTCTTCCAGCGCCTTGGTGCGCGCGTTCTGGCTCTTGTTGCCATGGATCGCCGCAGCGCGCACGCCGGCTTCTTCCAGCTGGCGCGTGAGGCGGTCGGCACCGTGCTTGGTGCGCGTGAACACCAGCATCTGCTTGCGGCTGTCTTCGCTGATGAGGTGCAGCAGCAGGTTGCGCTTGCCGGCCTGGTCGACCGGATGCACGCGATGGGTCACGGTCGCAGCGACGCTGTTACGCGCGGCAACCTGGACTTCGACCGGATCGCGCATGAACTGCGCGGCGAGCGCCTTGACCTCGTCAGCGAAGGTCGCCGAGAACAACAGGGTCTGGCGATCGCGCGGAAGCGCAGCGAGGATGCGCTTGATCGCCGGCAGGAAGCCCATGTCGAGCATGCGGTCGGCCTCGTCGAGCACCAGGATCTCGATGCCGGACAGGTCCACCGTGCGGCGCGTCATGTGGTCGATCAGACGGCCCGGAGTGGCGACCAGCACATCGACGCCACGGCGCAGGATGTCCAACTGGCCCTGCATGCCGACGCCGCCGAAGATGGTCGCGGTGTTGATGCGTGCGCGCTTGCCGTAGCCGCGCAGGCTTTCATTGACCTGCGCCGCGAGCTCGCGGGTTGGGGTCAGGATCAGTGCACGCGGCTTGCGGCTCGGGCCACCGACGCGCTCACCGGTGGGATAGAGGCGCTGCAGCAGCGGCAGCACGAACGCGGCCGTCTTGCCGGTGCCGGTCTGCGCGCCGGCGAGCAGGTCCTTGCCAGCCAGCGCCTGCGGGATTGCCGCGACCTGGATCGGCGTGGGCTCGGTGTAGCCGCAATCGACGATCGCGCGGCACAAGCTGGGCAGCAGCCCAAGGTTTTCAAAAGACATGGAATAAACTCCTGAGATAAGCGATTCCAGGAGGTGCGTCGGCAGCAGCCAAAGCGCACATTCCCAGAGTGGGTGTCCCGGAGCGTTCCCTCGAAAAACCGCGCTGCAGGGTTGTAACTTCGCAGCCGGCCGTGAGGCAAGGCTGAGGTTTGGCATTGAAACCGAACGGGGATGCGGGCTTTTGGCGCCTGTTACCGCGACAGTTGCTGTCGGGTACTGGCGCGGCGTCGGCCCGTCAGGGAAGCACGGTGGTGGCGCAACAAACTGGAGCGCAAGATAACCGATCAATCCGGGGAAAGCGAACGGCTAAGTGCGTGAAAATGAACGAAATACGACATTTGTTCAGCGAGCTAGTCTAGGCCAGTAGCGGACGCCGACGAGCCCGTCGAAATCTGCATCTTGGGTCCAAACAAGTGCGCCGGCTTCCTGTGCTGTCGCATATATGATGCTGTCGGCCAGGGGCAATTTATGCCGAATTCCAAGGTGCGCCGCTTGGGTCGCCAACGCCGCTGTCAGGACGACCACCCTCCCCTGCTGCATCAAGGCTGCGTATTGAAGTGCCACGCCTTCGCCACGTTGTTGAGATATGCGTTTGAAGACTTCGAGCAGGGTGATCGACGGGACCAGAAGTTCCTCGGTGTTTTCAATTGCCATCGCAAAATGCTGCGCATTCGGGCCGTCGGCGAAATACTCCAGCCAAGCGGAGGAGTCGACAACATTCATGCGCGGTCGTCGTCGCGCGGAACGTCTGTATCGATTCCCGCGAGCGTGCCGCGCATGGATCTGGCGGTACGAATCGGTATGAACTCGATCCGGTCGCCGTACTGCAACACCTGCATCTTGACGCCGGGAACCAAGCCCAGCGCCTCACGAATGCGCTGGGGAATGACCACTTGAAATTTGGGCGATACGGTCACGGCGTCCATGGTCGCTCCACTCGATCGATAGGCACATCGTAATACGGAAGCCTGATCGATGTCGACGGACCCAGTTTGGATCCGCGAATTTACGCTCCGAACGTCTGGCGAGGCGAACTGGTGATGGCGCGGCGAAGATCACATCTTCGCCCCGCCGACCGCCCACTTCAAAACCGTGCGAAAGTCGCAGACTTTCGCCCGAAACCCTTACGCGGCCTTTTCCTGCACGCCCGACTGCAGCCAGCTCATGCGCGCGCGCAGGCGCTTGCCGACGGATTCGATCGGGTGGGCGAGATCGCGCTCGAGCAGGGCCTTGTAGTTGGGGCAACCGTTGGCGTTCTCGGCGATCCATTCCTTGGCGAAGGTGCCATTGCGGATTTCTTCGAGGATCTCGCGCATGGCCTTGCGCGAGGCGCCGTTGATCACGCGCGGACCGCGGGTCAGGTCACCGTACTTGGCGGTGTCGGAGATGAACTGGTGCATGCGCGCCATGCCGCCTTCGTACAGCAGGTCGACGATCAGCTTGAGCTCGTGCAGTACTTCGAAGTAGGCAACTTCCGGCTGGTAGCCGGCCTGCACCAGCGTCTCGAAACCGGCCTGGACGAGCTCGGTGGCGCCACCGCAGAGCACCGCCTGTTCGCCGAAGAGATCGGTCTCGGTCTCTTCCGCGAAGGTGGTCTCGAGCACGCCCGCATGCGCGGAACCCACGCCCCAGGCCCACGCCAGCGCACGCGCCTTGGCGGTGCCGGTGGCATCCTGGTGGACGGCGATCAGGCTCGGCACGCCGCGCCCTTCTTCATACTGGCGGCGCACCAGCTTGCCCGGTGCCTTCGGCGCGACCAGCGCGACGTCGACATCCTTGGGCGGCACGATGGTGCCGTAGTGGATGTTGAACCCATGCGCGAACATCAGCAGCGTGCCGGCTTTCAGATTCGGCAGCACCCAATCCTGGTACGACTTCGGCTGCGCGGTATCCGGCAGCAGGAAGGAGATGACGTTGGCGTCCTTGCACGCGACCTTCGGATCTTTCGGCTTGAAGCCGTCGGCCTCTGCCTGCGCCCAGGTCTTGCCGCCCGGCCGTACGGCGATGATCACTTCAAAACCGGAATCGCGCAGATTCAGCGCCTGCGCACGGCCCTGGCTGCCGTAACCCAGGATCGCGATGCGCTGACCTTTCAGGGCTTCGGGTTGGACATCTTGATCGGAGTAGAGCTTGGTCATGGCGGGGCCTTCGGGTCGAGGAGAGTAGTGAACAGCAATCTGTATTGACGGTTGACTTTAGAATCAGGCAACGACCGGCACGCCGGCGTGGGTGGGCGCGCCATCCGAGGCGGATCCAACCAGCTGCGCGTACTTCGCGAACACGCCGTAGGTCTCGCGTGGGGCCTTCGGAACGTAGCGGGCGGCACGTTCGGCCAGTGGCGCGTCTACGTCGAGGCGCCGCGTATCGGCATCCAGCGTGATGCGGTCGCCATCTTCGATGAGGCCGATCGGGCCCCCGCGCGCGGCTTCGGGTGCGACGTGGCCGACCATGAAACCGTGGGTGGCGCCGCTGAAACGGCCGTCAGTGATGAGTGCGACCGAATCGCCCAGGCCGACGCCCATCAGCGCCGCGGTGACGCTCAGCATCTCGGGCATGCCAGGCGCGCCGGCCGGGCCGAGATGGCGGATGACAATCACATCGCCAGGCTGGATCTGCCCGCCGCGCACGGCCTCGAAGGCTTCCGGCTCGCTGTCGAAGACACGCGCCGGGCCCGTGTGCTGGCGACGATCGTGTCCAACCAATTTCGCAACCGCGCCATCTGGCGCAAGCGTGCCATAGAGGATGGCGATGCCGCCTTCGGCCTTGATCGGCTGATCCCAGTTGCGCAGCACCTGCTGGCCTTCGCGTTCCACGGCTGCGGCTGCCTCCGCATGCATGCGCTGTCCGCTGACGGTCTCGCCATCGTTCAACCGACCAATGTCCGCCAGGCGCTTGGCGACCAGCCGCAACCCACCGGCGAGTGTCATATCGGGCGCTGCGTATTTGCCGCCAGGCTTGAGGTCGGCCAGCACGGGCGTCGCACGACTGATCTTGTCGAAATCTGCAAGATTGAGCGCCACGCCGCATTCGCGCGCGATCGCCAGAAGGTGCAGCACCGCATTGGTCGAGCCGCCGGTGACCATCACCGCGGCAATCGCGTTCTCGAAGGCGCTGCGGGTAAGGATCTGACGCGGCAGCACCTGCTTGCGCCACAGCTCCATCGCCGCCCTGCCGGTTTCGCGCGCGGCCGCGGGCTTGTCCGGGTGCAGCGCCGGCAGATCCGTGCCATCCATGCTCGCGATGCCGAGGAAAGCCAGTGCGGTCGCCATCGTGTTCGCGGTGAACTGGCCGCCACAGGCACCCGCACCGGGACACGCGCGCTCTTCGAGCTCACGCAGCTCCGCATGGCTCATGGTCCCAGCCGCGCAGCGGCCAACCGCCTCGAACACATCCTGGATGGTCACGTCGCGCGACTGGAAGCGCCCCGGCATGATCGAACCGCCATACAGCGCCAGGCCCGGCAGGTTCATGCGGGCGAGCGCCATGGCCGCGGCGGGAATGGTCTTGTCGCAACCGGTCAGTACGACCACGCCGTCGAAGGAATGGCCGCGCACGAACAACTCAATCGTGTCGGCAATCCAGTCGCGCGACACCAGCGACGCGCGCATGCCGGCGGTGCCCATGCTGATGCCGTCGGAAACCACGATGGTGTTGCCTTCGATTGGCGTGCCACCGGCCTCGCGCACGCCCTGCTTGACCGCTTCGGCCAGCTCACGCAGATGCATGTTGCAGGGAGTGACGTCGCTGTAGGTGCTGACCACCGCAATCAGCGGCTTCTCGAGGTCGCTGGCGCTGAGGCCGGTCGCCCGCAACATCGCCCGCGCCGGTGCGCGTTCCGGAACCGCCGCCTTGACTTGATCGCTCTGCATGAAACCTCCGAGTGGAGGCCCTGCTTACTCGGGGCAGCGAAGCCCCGGTTGCTCGTGAGAGTGCAGGGCCAGAAACTTGAGAATCTAGGCTGGCTGCACCTGGCAACTAGGTACTACGACGACCTCGCGCGCCACCGCCCTCGGTCTGTGATCGAGCCAACAGGCGGCGCTTGGCGCGGTTTTGTGCATAGCAACAAAGGTATGCGACGAGGGTCGGGGGCTGTCAAGGAGTTTCGTAGAGCATGACGCCCATTCGGCTGTGCAAACGAATGCATGGACGCATGGTATGGCTGTCGTAGGTGATGTTGCCCGCGGAAGCGGGACACCTGACGTGGGATCGGGTCAAAACTTCACGTAGGTCATTGTCCCGCGGAAGCGGGACTACTTGACAAGGGAACGGGTAAACACTTCACGCAGGTCATGTTGTCCCGCGGAAGCGGGACTACTTGACAAGGGATCGGGTCAAAACTTCACGTAGGTCATGTTGTCCCGCGGAAGCGGGACTACTTGACAAGGGATCGGGTCAAAACTTCACGTAGGTCATGTTGTCCCGCGGAAGCGGGACTACTTGACAAGGGAACGGGG
>JANPJV010000218.1:0-17716 GCA_031425695.1 Rhodanobacteraceae bacterium
AGGAATACCTGAAGCGATACAACGCGGACCCCAAGCCATTTGTCTGGCGAAAGAGCGCTGACCAGATCATAGAAAGCGTCGGCCGAGCGGCCGGAAAGCTTGTCTGACTTAATTATGCTTATTTCTGACACACCACACTAGAACCTCGCTGCAAACTCCATGATCAGCTCCCTCCCCCGCGGGCGCACGCTCGCAAATGCGCCGCCGGGCGCCAGCGGAATGACCGAGGTGAAGATGTTGTACTCGCGGTCGGTGAGGTTCTTTCCGGTGAGGGCGACGCTCCAGGCGTGGCTGGGCGAACTCAGCTCGGCGCGGTAGCCGAGCAGCCCATAGCCTTCCTGGCGCGTCTGGATCTCATTGTCCGAGGCGGTCGTGTGGCTGCTCTTGTGCTGCCAGCCGAGATGCTGGCGCAGCGACCAGTCGCCAAACACCGGGGCGCGATGCTCGAGCGCAAGGATGCCTTCGAAGGCTGGCACGAACGGCGCACGGTCACCCGACCAGTCGCACAGGACGGCCCCGGTGTTGAGGCGCTCGGTGGTGCTGCAGTTGGCATCGACGAAGTCGTCGTAGCGAAAATCAAGGTACTGGAATGCCCCCAGCAGGCGCACGCGCTCGTTGATCTGCCAGGCGAGCTCGCCATCGATGCCCTTGGAGATCGAGCTGGCCGCGTTGCCGACCAGGAAGCCGATGCCGCCGTCGAAAACCGAGACTTGCAGGTCGTCATAGCGCCCGTAGAAGAGGGCGAGGTTCAGGCGTAGATCGCGCCACTCGCGCTTGAAGCCGAGCTCGAAAACGTCGGCGCTCTCATCCGCGTACTCGACCTCCGAGCGGCTCGCGCCTTCGTACAGGAAATCGAAGCCGCCGGGCTTGGCGCCATTCGCCCAGCTGGCATACCACATGAGGTCAGGATGAGGCTGCCAAGCCAGGCTGGCATGAAACATCGGGTGGCGCTCACTGCGCTCGAGATCGTGGAAGTCGTGCAGGTCCCCGGTGCCATTGGACACGATGGAGTAGCCGAGCGCGTGCTCGGGCGCCAGCACGGGATCGATGCGGGTGCCGACGGGCAGCACGAGCACGTGGCCGGTCGGGTTCGCAAGATAGGCGGCATTGCCGAGCAACAGCGGTGCCAGCTGCGGGTTGAGCCAGCGCACATCGACGAGGCGGCCGAGGCCGTCGACGTGATTGATCGAAGCGGTGGTGACCGCCTGGCGCGCCTGCTTGTCGATCGCGAGATAGCGATAGCCGATGGCGCCGCTCACGGTGTCGGTGAACTGAAATTCGAGGTTGCCGAACAGCGCCGCCTGTTCGGTCTCCTGGTCGATGAGGATGTGGCGCGCGAACGGCGAGATCAGGCTGCCGGCGAGCTCGACCGGAATACCGAAGGCCGGTGCGAGCAGGGCCGGCAGATTGAAGTCCGACAGGTAGTCGTTGCGAAGATCATCGCGCTGGTAATAAAGGCCCGCGAGAAACTCGGCGCGCTCCCCCGCCTCCCCGGCAATGCGCAGCTCCTGCGAGACCTGGTCGTACTGCTCGTCCTGGAAGACATTGATCAAGGTCACGGGGGTGATGTCGACATCGACCGATTGGGCGAAATCGTAGCGACTGTGTGCGCTGATGGACGTCAGCGTGAAGCGGTCGAACTCATACGCGACCTCCACCTGGGATTCGGTGAGGTCCGTGGTCAGGAAGGCGTCTGGGTACTTGAAAGGGGGGCCATTGGCGATATTCAGACGACCGTCGTCGAGCCCGGTAAAGATCGAGTTGAGCCATGGATTCCCCTGTCCATCGACGTGCTTGTATGGGTCGAACACCTGGCCCTCGCGATCGTAGCGATTCTGTTCGTGGCGGAACGCGACGCTCAGGCGGTCGCTGGGCAGCCAGCGAGCACTCAAGCGGAACGCTTCGTCACCAGACCTGGGCTCGCTGCGGCCAGTGGCGTCGTTCGGCGCCAGGCCTTTGCCCTGGTCACGCCAACTCCCGGCAAAGCGCAGCGCCAGTTGCTCGCCAAGCGGCAGATCGAACGCGCCCTCAGCGCGGGGCTCCTGATGCTCGGCTTCATAGGACAGACGCAGTTCGCCGCCCGCCTCGAAAGCGGGCTTGCGCGTGATCGCGCTGATCGCGCCGCCGATCGAGCTGTTGCCGTACAGGGTGACCTGCGGGCCTTTCAGGACCTCGATGCGTTCGAGGTCGAACAGGGTCAGGTGCTGCTGGTTCATGCGGCCGCGATAGATGCCGTCGACATAGGTGCCGACCGCCTGCTCGAAAGCATTGTTATCGCCGGAGTTCACCCCGCGCAGCGTCAATCGGCTGGTGATCGCGACTTCCTGCTGCTGCAGCCCCGGCACCACCGTCGCCAGGTCGCGCAGGTTGCGCACATCGAGCTCGCGCAAGCGCGCTTCGCCGAGCGCGCTCACGCTCATCGGCACGTCCTGCAAGGCTTCCGATTTCTTGCGTGCGGTGACCACGACTTCGGCAAGAGTCGATGCCGCGGCGGGGTCGGCCGGCGGCTCCGCGGCCGTGAGCGGCGGGCTGAGCAGCGCAACGAATAGCAAGCTTTGAAGCATTTGGGTCGCCACCCAACACGATGGCACGACTATCGCCCAGTGGGCGAGGCAATTCCAGGAGTGGCGCGGGGACGCGAGGGTAAACGTAGGTCGCGTTGCGCCGCGTGGACGCGGGATTGCGGCACCTGGTGATCGCGCGCTACATGGGCGTGCGGGTTGGAGAACTTGGTGCAGCTCTCTGCGCGAGCGGAGCGCTTCTGCGGGTAGTGGGTCCGCGCTGCGCGCGGACGCTTTTCCCAACCACCCGAAAAGAGTCCGCGCACAGCGCAGACCCACCAAATGCGCCCTTCGTTACCCGGAAAGAAATCCGTTAGCGGATGGCGCTGACGAACTTCTTCGGGTTGACGGTCTTGCCCTGGTAGGAGACTTCGAAATGCACATGGGAGCCGGTGGCGCGGCCGGTGGCGCCCATCTTGCCGATCACATGGCCGCCCTGCACCACGTCACCCACCTTGACCAGGTTCTTGTCGTTGTGCGCGTAGCGGGTCACGTAGCCGTTGCCATGATCGATATCGACCATGTTGCCAAAGTCGGCGTGGCGGCCGGCCCAGACGACGACGCCATTCGCGACCGCGAGCACATCGGCGCCGCGCGCGCCATCGAAGTCGACACCGGCATGCAGCGTGCTGCGGCCAGTGAAGGGATCGATGCGGTAGCCGTAAGACGATGAAATGAACCCCGAGCGAACCGGCGTACCCGACGGCATGAAGGCGGCATCGAGGTCACGATCCTGCAGCAGCGTTTCCAGCACCCCAAGCTGTTCGGCCTGGGTCACGAACTGGCCGCGCAGCGTGTTCAGCGTCTGCGAAAATTCGGGTGCGAGAAAATCATTCTCGACGGCGACGTCCGGGGCCGGGCCACCGACACTGGGTACGGCGTTGAAGTTGAATTCGCCGTCGTCGAGCTTGCCCATGCGCGTCAGGCGCTGTCCCAGGGCATTGATGCGGGCGGCCTGTGCTTGCAGGTCGCCGAGCTGGATCGCCAGCGCATCGAGGTCGCGCCGGGATTTGGCTTCCGTGGCGTCCAGTTGCGCTTGCTGGGCCAGCAAATTTTCACGCAGCTTTGTGAGTTCAATGCCGGATAATGTTTCCGGGACAGAAGTGCTGCGCCCGGCAATGTATCCGGTGCCCACCACCGCTGACAAAACCAGGGCAGTCGCACTGGCCGCTAGCCAGCGCATGCGACGGCATGCGAGATTGATTGCTCTTGAACCGGAGAGCGGGCCGCCTAACAAAATGATATTCATCGGTAATGCCACCTGTTCGCCTTCGCCGGTGCGCTTTTTCGGGAAAAGCGAATGACGCTTTATCCCGCGCTTGGTGAAACGCTTCAGGAACTACCGGCATTGGCTGCGCTCGTAAATCAAGCGCGCCAGATCGAAGCATTGGACAGGCGCCTGCGCGCACTGCTTCCGCCCCAACTTGCCGCTGAATGCCGCCTCGCGAATGTGCGCGACCAGCACCTCGTGTTCCTGGCGCGTACGCCCATCTGGGCGTCCAAGCTGCGCCTTTCGAGCCGACAACTCCTCGCCGAGGCCGAAAGGGCACTCGGATCAGATTCATTGCGACTCACCGTGAAGGTCGCACGCGCCGACGCAAATTCCCCGTTTGCGTAAGTTCGCTCGACCCCGCTCCGCACCGGCGCCGGACTGGCCGCCTGTGACGAGCTTGCCGAAATCAATCGGCCGTCTGTAGTGTTTTCTCGACTGGCCTCATGGCCTTCGGCGTCCTGCCGATATTTCCTGGTATGTCCTATTTATTCTTATTTCGAGTCGATCGGGCCGACTCGGTACCGCTTATTTTTTTAAACCGCTTGCGCGGGGTGTGCGTACGAAATCGGTGATTCTGCGGGAGCGTCGAAAACGACTTCCTCCCAGGTGCTCTCCTCGGCCACCAGGGCACGCAAGAGCTTATTGTTGAGGCTGTGGCCGGACTTGTGCCCGTAGAACGCACCGATCAGGCTGTGACCCAGCAGATATAGATCGCCGATCGCGTCCAGGATCTTGTGCTTGACGAATTCGTCTTCGTAACGCAGGCCGTCTTCGTTGAGTACGCGGTAATCGTCGAGGACGATCGCGTTGTCCATCGAACCGCCGAGCACCAGGTTGCGCTCACGCAGCATTTCGATGTCGCGCATGAACCCGAAGGTGCGCGCGCGGCTGACTTCCTTGACGAAGGACGTGGTCGAGAAATCGATTTCCGCCTTGCAGCTCTTCTGGCTGAAGGCCGGGTGGTCGAACTCGATCGAGAAGCCGACCTTGAAGCCCTCGAAAGGCTCGAAACGCGCCCACTTGTCACCGTCCTTGACGACGATCGGCTTCTTGATTCGAATGAATTTCTTGTGCGCGTTCTGCTCTTCGATCCCGGCCGATTGCAGCAGGAAGACGAATGGGCCGGCGCTGCCGTCCATGATCGGCACTTCGGAAGCCGACAGGTCGACATAGGCATTGTCGATACCGAGGCCGGCAAAGGCGGAAAGCAGATGCTCGACAGTGGCGACGCGGACATCGCCGTTCTGCAACGTGGTCGACAGGCTGGTGTCGCCAACGTTCTCGGCACGTGCGTGCAGGCAGATCGGCTCGGCAAGATCGGTGCGGCGAAACACGACACCGGTGTTGACGGCCGCGGGCCGCAACGTCATGTACACCTTCTGACCGGAATGAATGCCGACGCCCGTTGCGCGGATGACGTTCTTCAACGTGCGCTGACGAATCATCGTGTGAGTTCTCTGCTCTTTGGTCAAAAGGTCTGCGCAGAGTATCACACCACCTTGACGGAGCAAAGATAGACGCTGGCCTTCACGCAACACTTTGTTGCGTGGTCACCACAGATGAACGTGTTTGCTACTTCGGTGCGGGCTGCCGCCAGTGCTGTAACCCACATAACGCCAAATGCTGCCGCCGGGGGCCATCCCTGGCACCCGACGGCACTGGCTGACTTATCAAGGCCCTGCGCGCGTCTGTCCTGCGCTCCCCGGAAGGGGGACAGACGCGCGCAGCCCTTTCTTGGTAGTTGGTTCCTGGCTCCTGGTTCCTGGTCAAAAGCAGTGCCGCAGTCTCTGCGCTTCGCTCCTGCCAAAAACCAGCAACCAACAACTAACAACCGTCTTTTCTCAATCCGCCTGCCGGCGCAGGAACGCCGGGATGTCCAGGTAGTCGTACTCCGACTCGGTCGCCACCGCAGCGCCCGCGGCAGGAACCGCGGCGGCAGCGCCGAAGCGGCGCTGGGCCGGGCGATTGGTCATCGCCGGCGCGGGCGTCGGCTCTTCGAGACCCGTGCGGACGACGCGGAAGTTGTTGCGGTTGACCGGCGCGAAGGTCTCGATCGGCTGGCGCTGGGCGCCGCGATTGAGGCCGGTGGCGACCACGGTGACGCGGATTTCGTCTTCGAGGTCCATGTCGAGCACGGTACCGATCTTGATGTTGGCATCTTCTGCGGCGAACTCGGAGACGGTCTGGCCGACCTCGTTGTACTCGCGCATGGTCAGGTTGGGGCCGGCAGTGATGTTGACCAGGATGCCGCAAGCACCCTTGAGGTTGATGTCTTCCAGCAGCGGGTTGCCGATCGCCGCTTCGGTCGCAGCCACGGCGCGGTCATCGCCGCGGGCGCGGCCGGTGCCCATCATCGCCAGGCCCATCTCGCTCATGACCGTGCGCACGTCGGCAAAGTCGACATTGATGAGGCCGGGGCGCGTGATCAGGTCGGCGATGCCCTGCACGGCGCCGAGCAGGACGTCGTTGGCTTCGCGAAACGCATTCAGCAAGGAGACCTCGCGGCCGAGAACGGTCAGCAGTTTCTCGTTCGGGATGGTGATCAGCGAGTCGACGTGCTGCGCCAGTTCCTCGATGCCCTTCTGCGCGACCTGCATGCGCCGACGGCCTTCGAACGGGAACGGACGGGTCACGACAGCGACCGTCAGGATGTCGAGATCCTTGGCGATCTGCGCGATGACCGGCGCCGCGCCGGTGCCGGTACCGCCGCCCATGCCGGCGGTGATGAACACCATGTCGGCGCCCTTGAGCGCTTCGCTGATGCGCTCGCGGTCTTCGATCGCGGCCTGGCGACCAATCTCGGGATTGGCACCGGCGCCGAGGCCCTTGGTGACATTGGTGCCGAGCTGCAGCAGGGTGACGCCATCGGCGCGCTTGAGCGCCTGGGCGTCGGTATTTGCACAGATGAACTCGACGCCTTCGATGCTGCCGCCGAGCATGTGGTTGATGGCGTTGCCGCCGCCGCCGCCAACACCGATCACCTTGATGACCGCGTTGGGTGTTGCACTTTCCATCAGCTGAAACATGATTTGGACCCTCGCAAAAAGCCAGCCAGTTGTCGTCTTTGCCGGGCAGCGCAATCCTTGCGCGTTCCGGACTCCCCGACGGATCCCCTCCGTCGTGTGTTCTCAAGGACGAGCGTTACGCTCCCGCAGCTCCCGTCCCCAGTTTTCGTTCCCGCGCGGGATAAAGCCCACGCGTTGTTGCTTTCGTGTATCGAAATCCCGACACATGGATGTGTCGGCATTTTCATTGGCGCAAGCCATTGAAAATGAAGCGAAACAAAACCACGTTTTTGTTGAGCGTCTCGGGAAAGCCCACGGATGGGCTTTTCCGACCAAACTAAAACTCGCCACGCACCCAGTGGCGCACGCGTTCCCACAAGCTGCGCGCGCCGGGGTTCTGCCGGCTCGCGACGCGCGGGCGGTCGACCTGGGCGCCGTAGATCAGCAGGCCCACGCCTGCGGCATGAATTGGATTGCCGATCACATCGGTCAGGCCGCCCACGTGTTGTGGCAGCCCCAGGCGCACCGGCATGTGGAAGATTTCCTCGGCGAGCTCGACCGCACCTTCCATGCGCGAGGCGCCGCCGGTCAACACGATGCCGGCCGCGATCAGGTCCTCGTAGCCACTGCGGCGGATCTCCGCCTGCGCCAGTGTGAACAGCTCTTCGTAGCGCGGCTGCACCACTTCGGCGAGCGTCTGCCGCGCCAGCCGGCGCGGCGCGCGATCGCCGACGCTCGGCACCTGGATGCTCTCCTCGGCGGTTGCCAGGTGTGCGAGCGCGCAGGCGTACTTGAGCTTGATCTCTTCGGCGTACTGGGTCGGCGTACGCAGCGCCACGGCGATGTCGTTGGTCACCTGGTCACCGGCGATCGGCAGTACCGAGGTGTGGCGGATCGCACCCTGCGCGAACACGACGATGTCCGTGGTGCCGGCACCGATGTCGATCAGCGCGGCGCCAAGCTCGCGCTCGTCGTCGGTGAGCACTGCGTGGCTGGCTGCCAGCGGCGCCAGGATCAGGTCGTCGACCGCGAGGCCGCAGCGGGCAATGCACTTGGTGATGTTCTGTGCCGCGCTGGCGGCCGCAGTCACCAGGTGCGCGCGCGCTTCCAGGCGCACGCCACTCATGCCGATCGGATAGCGGATGCCTTCCTGCTCGTCGATCACGTATTCCTGCGGCAGCACATGCAGGATGCGCTGGTCGGCCGGGATCGGCATCGCGCGGGCGGCGTCGAGCACGCGGTCGACGTCGAAATCGGTCACTTCCTTGTCGCGGATGGCAACGATGCCGTGCGAGTTCAGGCTCTTGACGTGGCTGCCACTGATGCCCGCATAGACCGAGCGGATCTCGCAGTCGCTCATTTTTTCGGCTTCTTCGACCGCACGCTGGATCGACTGCACGGTCGACTCGATATCGACCACCACGCCGCGCTTGATGCCACGCGACGGATGGGTGCCGAGGCCGATGATCTCGACCGGCTGCCCAGGTGCATATTCGCCGACCATCGCCACCACCTTAGAGGTGCCGATATCGAGGCCGACGATCAGGGTCTTGTCAGATTTTCGGCTCATGGTTCCAGGACACTCAATTCAGGGGCCGGCGGCGCATCCGGCAGCACTGGCTCGGCATAGCGCACGGCAAATCCGTGGGTGTAGCGCAGATCCGCGAGCTCGATCGGACGCGGATCGAGCTGGGCCAGCCGCGGCAGGCCGGCGATGAATCGGCGCCAGCGTGAATCGCGGTCGACACTGCCGACCTGCACGGTGAGGCCGTCGTTGAGCCGAAACTGCAACGCGCCGCGCGGGCTCAGCGAGGCGCCGACGATCTGCCGGCCGAGGCCCTCGAGATCGCGCTGCGCCCCGATGAATTGCGCGGCCAGCGTCGGCATGCGTTCTTCGTCGGCATCGAGCAACGGCAGCCCGCGGGTTTCGCCGGCACCACGCGCGAGGAAGATCGCGCCAGTCACGTCGACCAGGCGGTCGTCGCCGACATGGCCGAGGACCATGCGTTCGGTGACGCTGACTTCGATCGCGTCGGGCCAGTGCTTGCGCACCTCGGCCTTGGCCACCCAGGGCAGCTCGAGCACCCGCGCGCGCACCTGGGCAAGATTTGTGAAGAAAAAGCCGCTCGCAACTTCCGGCGCGACCGCAGCGCGGATCTGCTCGGCGCTGACGCGCGCAAAGGGACCGCTCACGTCGATCCACTGGAAGGGCAGCAGCGCACCGCCATTGCGCGCCAGGACCACGCCGCTGCCGAGCACGATCAAGGCCAGCACGGCGAGCGCGGCAGAGACGCTGAGCAACCACTGGCGGCGGCCGTCGCTCATGCGCGGTCCAAACTCGTTTCGAGGATGCGCCAGACCAGGCTGGCGAAATCCATGCCGGCGCGCGCGGCCGCCTTCGGTACCAAGCTGTGGCTGGTCATGCCCGGGGTGGTATTTACTTCGAGCAGCTGGAAGTTGCCGGCTTGGTCCTGCATCACGTCGATGCGGCCCCAGCCGTACGCGCCGACGGCGCGGAAAGCCTGCTCGCACAAGCGCAGCAGCGCGCTCTCGCGCGGCTCTTCCAGCCCCGGACAGACGTATTGCGTGTCCTCGGCGACGTACTTGGCGTGGAAGTCGTAGAACTCGCCGGCCGGGACGATGCGGATGCTCGGCAGGGCACGGTCGCCGAGTACGCCGACGGTGAGCTCCGGGCCCTCGATCAATTGTTCGACCAGCAGCTCGCCGTCGTAGCGGGCCGCCAGCTCGATTGCAGCGGCGAGATCGGCACGCGCGCGCACACGGGTGACGCCGACGCTGGAGCCTTCGTGCGACGGCTTGACGATTGCGGGGAAGCCGACCATGGCAATGGCCGCGGCGACATCTTCGCCTGGATGCAGAACGGCGAAGCGCGGCGTCGGAATATCGAGCGCCTGCCAGACACGCTTGGTGCGCACCTTGTCCATGGTCAGCGCCGAGCCCAGCACGCCCGAGCCGGTGTAGGGCACGCGCAGGGCTTCGAGCGCGCCTTGCAGCACCCCGTCTTCGCCGCCGCGCCCGTGCAGGATGTTGAACACGCGGTCGCAGCGCCGCGTGCGGATGTGCTCGATCAACGCGGCGATGCCGTCGACGGGGGTCACCGCGACGCCACGCTCGCGCAGCGCGGCCAGCACGTTGGCGCCGCTGTCGAGCGAGACCGAGCGCTCCGAGCTGGTGCCGCCCATGACCAGGGCGACTTCGCCGAACTCAGCCGGATCCTGGACTTGCTTCATGCGCTTGCTCCGGTGCGCAGATGCGCCCGCTTCTCGATTTCCTGGGCAACCGCGCCGATGTCGCCGGCGCCCTGCAGCAGCAGCAGGTCGCCGTCGCGCAGAAGGTCGGGGAGCACGTTGACCAGTTCACGTGGATGGGAGACAAACACCGGATCGATGCGGCCGCGCGAGCGCACCGCGCGCGCCAGCGCACGGCCGTCGGCACCGGCGATCGGCGCCTCGCCGGCGGCGTAGACCTCGCTAAGGACCAGCGCATCGACCAGGCTCAGCACTTCGGCAAAGTCGTCGAAGAGGTCGCGGGTGCGGGTGTAGCGATGCGGCTGGAAGGCCAGCACCAGGCGCCGGTCCGGCCAGCCGCCGCGCGCTGCCTCGATCACCGCGCGCAGCTCGCGCGGGTGATGCCCGTAATCGTCGACGAACATCACGCTGCCCTGCGACAGCGGCAGGTCCGGATGCATGGTGAAGCGGCGGCCCACGCCGCCGAAATTGGCGAGCCCGCTGACGATCACTTCCGGCTCGATACCGATCTCCAGCGCGATCGCGGCCGCGGCGCAGGCGTTCTGCACGTTGTGGCGGCCCGGCAGCGCCAAGCGCACCGGCAACGGCGACTCGTCGGGCAGGTGCAGCATGAAATGCATCAGGGCGCCATCCTGTGACAAGTCGGATGCACGCACATCGGCGTCGTCGGCAAAGCCATAGGTGCGTACGGCGCGCGGGCTGCGTGCAGCGAGCGCGCGAACTTCGGCGTCGTCGGCGCACAGCACCGCCAGTCCGTAGAAGGGCATGCGGTGGATGAAGTCGTCGAAGGCGCGCTTCAGGCGCTCGAAGCTGCCACCGAAATTTTCCAGATGATCGGCGTCGATATTGGTGACCACCGCCATGACCGGGTGGAGCAGCAGGAAGGAGCCATCGCTCTCATCCGCTTCGGCGACGAGGTATTCGCCACTGCCGAGCCGTGCATGCGTACCAGCCTGGGTCAGCAGCCCGCCGATGACGAAGGTCGGGTCGAGCCCGGCTTCAGCCAGCACACTGGCGATCAGGCTGGTCGTGGTGGTCTTGCCGTGGGTTCCGGCGACTGCGATGCCGCGGCGGAAGCGCATCAGCTCGCCCAGCATTTCTGCCCGCGGCACCACCGGCAAGCGGCGTGCGCGGGCGGCCACGAGCTCGGCGTTGTCGGCCTTGATCGCGCTGCTGACGACCACCACATCGACGTGGGCGACATGCTCGGCGTGGTGGCCCTGGTCGATGCGCACGCCGAGCCCGGCGAGGCGCCGGGTGACCTCGGTCGAGGCCAGGTCCGAGCCACTGATCTGGTAACCCAGGTTGTGCATGACTTCGGCGATGCCGCTCATGCCGGCGCCGCCGATGCCGACGAAATGCACGCGCTTGAACGCGCGCATCAGGTCTTGTCCGGGTCGAAAACGCGCGGCAATGCTCATGCGACCACCTCCATGCAGGCCTGCGCGACCGCGTCCGCGGCATTTACCTGGGCCTGCGCGCGTGCCTGCTCGGCCATCGACAGCAGCCTGCTGCGGTCGCCGAGCAGCGCGACCAGGCGCGCGCTCAACCGCTCGGGGGTGAGCTCGCTCTCGGGCAGCAGTTCGGCACCGCCGGCTTTGCACAGCCAGCTTGCATTGGCGGTCTGGTGGTCGTCGACGGCGCTGGGATACGGCACCAGCAGCGCGCCGAGACCGGCCGCAGTGAGCTCGGCCAAGGTCAAGGCGCCGGCGCGGCAGACGGCGAGATCGGCCCAGCCGTAGGCCTCGCCCATTTCATCGATGAAGGCGACGACCTTGGCGTGCACGGCGTGTTCGGCATAGGAGGCCTGGGCCTCGGCAAGCAGCTTCTCGCCGCATTGGTGGATCACTTCTGGACGCTCGTTTTCAGGCAACAGCGCGAGCGCGGCCGGCAGCGCGCGGTTGAGCGCGCGGGCGCCCAGGCTGCCGCCCATCACCAATAGCCGCGCGCGTCCGCTGCGTCCGGCGAAGCGGGTTGATGGCGCCGGCAAATCGACGATCTGCCGGCGGACCGGATTCCCCACCCAGCGCCCGCGACGGCGAAAGGCGTCCGGAAATCCCGTGAGCACTTCGTGGGCCAATCGGGCGAGGACGCGATTGGTGAGCCCTGGAATGGAGTTCTGTTCGTGCACCAGCAGTGGTCGGCCGAGCCACCACGCGGCCAGCCCACCCGGACCGGCGGCGTAGCCACCCAGGCTCAGCACGCTGCGTGGCTGGAGCCGGCGCAGGATGCGGCGTGCCTGCAGCACGGCGCCCAGCAGTTCGAATGGGGCGCGCAATGCGCGCTTCCAGCCCTTGCCGCGGATGCCGCCAATGCGAATCGATTCGAACGCGATGCCGCGCCTGGGAACCAGGCGCTGTTCCATGCCGCCCTCGGCGCCGAGCCATACCACCGGCACGTCGCGCAGGCGCAACGCGTCGGCCACCGCCAGGCCCGGGAACACGTGGCCACCGGTTCCGCCCGCCATCACCAGCACCGGCGCGCTCATCGCATGCCTCCGCCGGCAACGCCTTCGAAGGCGCCGACACTGCGTGGTTCCCGGAGCGACGCGCTCACCCGCAGCAGCAGGCCGACGGCCATCAGGCTGACGATCACGCTCGATCCGCCGGAGCTGATCAGCGGCAGTGTCAGGCCCTTGGTTGGGAGCGCGCCGATGTTGACGCCGATGCTGATCGCCGCCTGCAGCGAGAACCACAGGGCGATGCCATAGGCGATATACGCTTCGAAAGCGCGGCCCTGGCGCAGGCCATCGATGCCGAGCGCGAAGGCGCGCCCGGTGAACACTGCGAACAGCGCGATGATCGCCAGAATGCCGGCAAAGCCAAGCTCTTCGGCGATCACCGCGAGAATGAAATCTGTATGGGCCTCGGGCAGGTAGAAGAGCTTCTGCACGCTCTCCCCCAGGCCAACGCCGAACCACTCGCCGCGGCCAACGGCAATCAAGGCCTGCGTCAACTGGAAGCCCTCGTCGAAGGGCTTGGCCCAGGGGTCGAGGAAGGCCATCAGGCGATTGACGCGGTATTGCTCGGACATCGCGGCAATGGCCACCACCGGCATCGCGGCCAGCCCCATGCCGAGCAGGTGGCGCGCAGAGCCGCCAGCCAGCCAGACCATGCCGCCGCTGATCGCCATCAGCAGCAGCGCGCCGCCGAAGTCAGGTTGCGCGAGCAGCAGGCCGAGCAGCGCACCGGTGACCACCAATGGCTTGATGACGCCGAGCAGGCTTTGTTGCAGCGCTTCCTGGTGGCGCACGAAGTAGCCGGCGAGGTAGACGATCAGCAGCAGCTTGACTGCCTCGACGGCCTGGAAGTTGGAGATGCCCATCCAGATCCAGCGCCGCGCACCCTTGACCGTGACCCCGATTCCAGGCACGAACACCAGCAGCAGCAGCGCGAACGCGGCGAGGATCAGCACCTGCGAGTACTGCTTCAGGAAATCGAGATTGACCCGATAGACCACGGCGGCGAGCATGCTGCCGAGCGTCAGGAACAGCGCATGCCGGGTGAGGAAGTAGAACGGACCGACGTCCATTTCCTCCGCGACCGCGATCGAGCTCGAGGCGACCATGACCACGCCGATCGACGCCAGTGCAATGGCGCTCAGCAGCAACCAGGAATCCAGCGCGACCTTGGTGACGGCGGGCAGCTTGCGGGCTTGTGCGGACATCAGCGCACCTTCAAGGTCGCGAGACCGAGCAGCACCAGCACCACGCTGATGATCCAGAAGCGCACGATCACGCGTGGTTCCGGCCAACCCTTGAGCTCGAAATGGTGATGCAGCGGCGCCATTCGGAAGATGCGCTTGCCGGTGAGCTTGAAGGACGCCACCTGCAACATCACCGAGAGCGTTTCCAGCACGAAGATGCCACCCATGATCACCAGCACCAGCTCCTGGCGCACGATGACCGCGATTGCACCGAGCACGGCGCCGACGCTGAGCGCGCCGATATCGCCCATGAAGACCTGTGCCGGGTAGGTGTTGAACCAGAGGAAGCCCAATCCCGCACCGGCCAGCGCGCCGCAGATGATGGTGAGCTCGCCGGCGCCCGGGATGCGTGGCATGCCGAGGTAGCGCGCGAACTCGGCGTGGCCGGACGCATAGGCGAAGATGCCGAGCGCGGCGGCGACCAGCACGGTCGGCATGATCGCCAGGCCGTCGAGCCCGTCGGTCAGGTTGACCGCGTTGGAGAAGCCCACGATCCAGAAATAGGCGATCACCACGAAGAAGGCGCCGAGCGGCAGCGCCACGGTCTTGAAGAACGGCACGTAGAGCGCGGTCGCTGCCGGGGCGTCGGCGGTGAAGTACAGGATCAGCGCGGCGGCCAGCCCGAAGATCGACTGCAGCAGGTATTTCCAGCGCGCGGCGAGGCCCTTGCTGTCCTTCAGCACCAGCTTGCGATAGTCATCGATCCAGCCGATGACGCCGAAGGCGACGAAGACGCCCAGCACGATCCAGATGTAGCGATTGCGCAAGTCCGCCCAGAGCAATGTCGCCACCGTCACCGCCATGAGGATGAGCAAGCCACCCATGGTCGGCGTGCCTGCCTTCGACAGGTGCGATTGCGGCCCGTCGTTGCGGATGTTCTGGCCGATCTGCTTGGCGGTCAGCGAACGGATCAGGTGCGGGCCAAGCCACATCGAGAGCGCCAGCGCGGTCAGCGTCGACAGGATCGCGCGCAGCGTGATGTAGTCGAAGACATTGAATGCCCGGGCATAGTTGTCGAGCCAATCGGCGAGCCAGTACAGCATCAGTGCGTCTCCACCGCGGCGCCGGCCAGCGCCGACACCACCCGTTCCATGCCGGCCGAGCGCGAGCCCTTGACCAGGGCGGTGACGCGGGGCTCCCAGTCGTGCACCACCGCGCCGATAAGCTCGTCGATGTGCGTGAAGTGGCGTCCGTTGCTGCCGAAAGCCTCGACCGTGGCCGCCGAAAGCGGGCCGATGGCGTACAGGCGCTCGATGCCGCGCGCCCGTGCCAGCGCCCCGCAGCCCGCGTGCAACTCGAGCCCTTCCGGGCCGAGCTCGGCCATGTCGCCGAGGATCAGCCAACGCGGCATCGCTTCCAGCGCCAGCGTCTCGATGGCGGCGCGAAGCGACCCGGGATTGGCGTTGTAGCTGTCGTCATAGAGCACGCCGCCGCGTACCTGCATGCGGCGCTGGCGGCCGGCCACGGCTTCGACCTGCGCGAGCGCGCCCGCAATCGCGGCGAGGGGCACGTCGACGGCGAGCGCGAGGCTCGCGGCAGCCAGCGCATTCATGACGTTGTGGCGACCCGGCAGCGGC
Source organism: Rhodanobacteraceae bacterium (assembly GCA_031425695.1). Classification (GTDB taxonomy): domain Bacteria; phylum Pseudomonadota; class Gammaproteobacteria; order Xanthomonadales; family SZUA-5; genus JANPJV01. Next base: position 15,391 of record JANPJV010000218.1, read on the forward strand.
AGGTCGATGAGTTCGCTGCCGGCGGGAGTGACCAGGCGGAAGCGCGAACGCAAGCCGAGCTGCAGGCCCTCGGCACGCACGGCCGCGGGGGCATCGATCGCGTAGTCGATTACCGGCAGGCGCCCGGCCTGCTCGCGAAAATAGGCCGCAAACGCATCATCGGCGTTGATCACCGCCACGCCCTGGTCGCGCAGGCCGCGGTAGATACCGGCCTTCGCCTGCGCCACACCCTCGAGCGTACCCAGGCGGGCCAGGTGCGCTTCGGCGATATTGGTCACCAGCGCTGCATCCGGCGGCGCGATGCGAGCCAGCTCGTCGATATCCCCCGGCTTGCCGCAACCCATCTCGACCACGCCGTACTGGTGCTCGCGGCTGAATCCGAGCACGGTCAGCGGCACACCGATCTCGTTGTTGTAGTTGCCCGGGGTGGCATGCACCCGTGCCACCCGGCGCAGGATCGCCGCGATCAACGACTTGGTAGTGGTCTTGCCATTGCTGCCAGTCAGCGCGACCACGTGCAGGTCCAGTGTCTGCAGCCAGTGGCGGGCGAGCTCCTGCAGCGCACGCAAGGTGTCGCCGACGACGATCTGCGGCACGTCGACGCTAAGCTCGCGCGACACCAGCACGGCACCGGCGCGACTGGCCAGGGACGGCACGAACTCGTGCCCGTCGCGCTGCTCTCCCGGCAGTGCGACGAACAGCGCACCCGGGTTGAGCATGCGCGAATCGTGGCTGACGCCGGCCACACGCACGTCGCCACCGACCAGGCGGCCGCCGGTCCAGCGCGCGATCTCAGCGCTGGTCGCCTTCATCGGGTCGCCTCTGCGCTCACGCGCGGGGCACGTGCGGCGAGGATCTCGTCCGCGATCGCGCAATCATCGAAGGGCCACTGGCGGCCTGCGATTTCCTGGGTCGCCTCGTGGCCCTTGCCGGCAATCAGCACGATGTCGCCCGCGCCCGCCTCGGCCACGGCGCGCGCGATCGCGGCGCGGCGGTCACGTTCGAACACCACGTCCTGTGGGCGCACGAAACCGGCACGGATGTCGGCAACGATGGCGTCGCCATTCTCGCCGCGCGGATTATCGTCGGTCACATAGACGCGGTCGGCAACGGCTTCGGCCGCGGCCGCCATCTGTGCGCGCTTGCCGCGGTCGCGCTCGCCGCCACAGCCGAACACGATCGCCAGCGAGCGCGGCGCATGCTCGCCGAGCGTGCTCAATGCCTTGGCGATGGCGTCGGGCGTGTGCGCGTAGTCGATCACCACCAGTGGCGCCTGGCCGCCACCGATGCAATTCATGCGACCCGGCACCGGACGCAGCCAGGGCAATGCGGCGACGATGCTCGCCGCTGGAATCCCGAGTGCGAGCAGGGCGGCGCTCGCGGCCAGCAGGTTGTCGACATTGAAGCGGCCGATCAGGCCCGTACGGACCGGATGGCTGATCCCGTCGATCTGCAGCGTGAATTGGAGCCCGCCGCTCCCCAGCGCAATGTCATGAGCCGCGAGCCGTGCCGCCGGGTCGCCCAGCGCACTGTAGCCAAAGGCCTCGACCCGCGTCGGCAGGCTGCCCGCCAGTCTTCGGCCGAAGGAATCATCGAGGTTGATCACGGCCGCGCGCAGCGCGGGCCACGCGAACAGCCGCGACTTGGCCTCGAAATAGGCGTCCATGCTGCCGTGGTAATCGAGATGGTCGCGGGTCAGCTGAGTGAATACCGCGACGTCGAAGCGCACGCCGTCGACACGCCCCTGGTCGAGCGCGTGCGAGGACACTTCCATGGCACAGAGATCGACCTTCAGCGCACGCATTTCGCCTAGGAAACGGTGACTGCTGCACACATCCGGGGTGGTTCGGTCCTGCGGCTCGAGCGCACCGAGCGGACCGGCACCGAGGGTGCCCTGGGTGGCCGGCCGCCGCCCGCAGCGCGCGGCGATCTGGGCGATGAACTGCACCGTCGAGGTCTTGCCATTGGTGCCGGTGACTCCGATCACATCGAGCCCCAGGCTCGGGCTGCCGTAGACACGATCGGCGATCTCGCCTGCACGCGCGCGCAGATCGGCAATGGCGTACGCCGGCAGGCTGGTCGGCAGGCCGACGTCCGCCGGCAGCGGCAGCTCGGCGAGCACCGCCGCCGCGCCACGAGCGAGTGCCGGCGCCAGGTGGCGCAGGCCGTGCTCGCGCTGGCCGCGCAGCGCCAGGAAGAGGTTGCCTGGTTGCAGCGCGCGCGTGTCGAGCGCCACGCCGGTGAGCATCAGCGCACCCGGCGCGTCGATGCCGACGCTGGCGAGCAAATCCTGCAGGGGATACGGCCGGCTCATGGCAGGGTCGGC
>JANPJV010000219.1:0-35175 GCA_031425695.1 Rhodanobacteraceae bacterium
TGGTGAGTCTGCGCTATGCGCGGACGCTTTCCTTCAGAATCAAAAGCGTCCGCGCGCAGCGCAGACCCACCACGAGCAAAAGCGTTCGCGCGCAGCGCAGACCCACCACGAGCAAAAGCGTCCGCGCGCAGCGCAGACCCACCACAAGCAAGCAAGGGCGTCCACGCGTAGCGCCGACCCACCGATCCAAAGACCACCAAAGGAGCGGCCATGCAGTTGCGCCCGGCGACATCGGAAGACACCGACCTGATCGTCCAGTTGATCCACGAACTGGCCACATTCGAGCAGCTGGCGCACGAGTGCAAGGCGGAGGCGGGGAGCCTGCGGGAGCATCTCTTCGGCTCGCAGCCGCGCGCAGAAGTGGTGATTGCCGAAGTCGACGGAGAGACTGCCGGCTTTGCGCTGTTCTTTCATAACTTCTCGACATTCGTCGGCAAGCCGGGCCTCTACCTCGAAGACCTGTTCGTGCGCCCGGCGTTTCGCGGGCATGGCATCGGCAAGGCGCTGATGGTGCATCTCGCCCAACTGGCGGTGGCGCGCGGGTGTGGGCGCTTCGAGTGGTGGGTGCTTGACTGGAACCAGCCGGCCATCGACTTCTACCGCCGGCTCGGCGCCGAGCCCATGTCTGAATGGACGGTCCAGCGTGTCTCGGGCGCTGCCTTGGACCGATTGGCAAACTCAGGCACGATGGCGGGATGAATCGTCACCTGCGCTGGTTGCTGCCGCTGGGCGCGCTGCTCGTCCTGGCCCTTGCCTGGGCGGGTCCCGTCGACCGTCTTGCCGATGAGCAATCCGAGGCCGGCCTCAAGCGCGCGTTGGCGACCTTTGCTGCGGCGCGCGTGCTCAATGGCGTGATCTCGGTTGCGCAGGGCACCGAGATCGCAGTCGAGCCGGCCGGTGTCGGTGTCACCTTCGCACCGGGGCAGGTGCTGGATCCGGTCAACGACCTGGTCGAGCAGTTTTCGACGCTCATGCTGACCGCGAGTGTTTCCTTCGGTGTGCAGAAGGCACTGGTGTTCATTGGCGGTCACCATGCGGTCTCGGGCCTGCTGACGGTACTGGTGCTCGGCTGGCTCGCCTGGCGTCAGTTTGGTTCGACGCCGCCGTCGCCGATGCTGGGCCGCATGGTGCTGCTGCTGATCCTGGTGCGTTTCGCGGTGCCGATGGTCGCGCTCGGGAGCGATGCGGCGTATCGCCTGTTCCTGGCCGATCGCTACGAGGCCAGCCAGGCTGCGTTGACCTTGAGCACGACGGAAGTCGGCGCGCTCGGCCGCACCCAGCCGCCGGCGCCCGCAGAGGAAACGGTCGGGCAGCGCATGAACCGCTGGTGGAACGAGACCACCGAGAATTTCGACGTCAGCGAGCGACTCGAAGCGCTGAAAGAAGCCGCCGCCCGCGCGACCGAGCACATCGTCGAGCTGATCGTGATCTTCCTGCTACAGACCCTGATCGTCCCCACCGCCTTGCTATGGGGCCTCTGGCGAGCGGGGATCATGCTGGTGCAGCCGCGTAGAACTTAGGACAAACGCAACCTGGATGGACGCAGATCGAGGCGAGAAGCTAAGAGCTTTTATCCACAGATTACACAGATAAAAGCGGATTAAGAGCGTATTTTCGTAGGTCAGACGCACGCGGCCTATTCTTGGCACGCGCATTGTCTCCATTCATTAAAGGCTTTAATCCGCTTTTATCTGTGTAATCTGTGGATAACGCTCTTCGCTCTTTGCTGTTGTCTGCGTCCATCCAGGGTGCGACACCCTACGGCCAGCGCCAGCCCGGCCCCTCCAGCACGCCCTGTCCGGCAATCCTGGTTTCGCCCAGCTCCTTCTCCAGCGTCAGTGAGTTGCAGCCTTCATCCTGTTCGAGCGCCGCGATGAGGCGGGTGCTGTGGGCGACGACCCAGACCTGGGTGGTGCGCGCGGCCTGGATGATGAGGCGGCCGAGGGCGGGTAGGAGATCGGGATGCAGGCTGGTCTCGGGCTCGTTCAGTACCATCAGCGGAGGCGGGCGAGGCGTCAGCAGGGCCGCGATCCAGAGCAGGTAGCGCAAGGTGCCATCCGAGAGCTCAGCGGCGCTCAAGGATCGCAGCAGGCCGGGTTGGGTGAGGCTGAGCGAAAAGCGCCCGTCGTGGCTATCGATGCCGAGCTCGGCGCCGGGGAAGGCGTCGTCGAGCGCCGACGCCAGCCCAGCTGCATCCCCAATCTCACGGATGGTCTGCAGCGCGGCAGCGAGATCGCGACCATCGTGCGCGAGCGCATTGGTGCGCGTACCTATCAGTGCCTGGCGCGCCGGGGCATCCTGGTCGGTGCGGAAATGGTCGTAGAAGCGCCAGCCGCGCACGCGCTCGCGGAGACGGACCAGCTCCGGCACGCCGTTCGGATCGACCGCACGCGCGAGCATGCTCTCGTGGCTCGGTACGTGGCTGTCGAGCACCTCCCAGCTGCGCCCCTCGCGTGACTTGAGCACGTTCGCGGTGCGCTCGACCAGCACCGATGCGGGCCGCAGCACCGCGCCGGCGAAGATGCATTCGTGCTTGATCTCGGGATCGTGCATGAAGGCCGAGGGCATGCGTCCGTAGCCTCCCGCCGGCGTCGGCAGGCCCAGCTCGATCAGGTAGCCAAAGTCTTCGTCGGCAAAGCCGAGCCGCAATCGCTGTGGCTGCTGGCGCGGCCCGCCCTGGATAGCCTCGCGGCCCGCGCGCATCCCCAAGCTGAAGCGCTCCGGTCCAGCCCAGAAACTCGACGCCAGCCCGCCTTCGCGCGCAATGGCACCTACCACGCCGCCTTGTGCCGTCTCCGCGAGCAGCCGCAACGCGCGATAGAGATTGGACTTGCCGCTGCCGTTCGGCCCGGCGATCAGCGTCAGCGGCGCCAACGGCACGGTGAGTTCGCGCAGGGATCGGTAGTTGGCGACGGCGAGGGCAGTGAGCACGCGGGTTCTCCGGTGGGCGCTGGACGTAGGTCACGTTGCGACCGCGAATGTTCGATCATGGCAATACCATCGATCGGTCGCTACGTGACTCCACGTGATCGCTGCCATTGTCACGTAGCGCCCGAAACGCGGCGCGGCGGGAGCTCAATGTGCGCGGGCGCAACGCGACCTACGTACGCCCGGAACCGAAGACTCAAAACCGAAAACCGAAGACGCCGATGCCGCTGACCCCCGAACGCAAGGCCCAATTGCAGATACACGCGTGCGTGCTGCTGTGGGGCTTCACGGCCATTCTTGGCAAGCTGATCTCGCTCCCGGCAATGGCGCTGGTGGTCTGGCGCATGTTGCTCGTAGTGGCGGCGCTGGCGCTGGTGCCGCGGGTCTGGCGCGGGTTGCGGGCCTTGCCGTGGCGGCAGATCGGCATCTACGCAGTGATTGGCGCCGTCGTCGGCCTGCACTGGCTGACGTTCTACGCATCAATCAAGCTGGCGAATGCCTCGGTCGCGGCGACCTGCATTGCGCTGGCACCGGTGTTCCTCGCGGTCGTCGAGCCCTTGCTGGCGCACAAGCGCTTCGATCTGCGCGAGCTGCTGCTCGGGATTGCGGTGGTACCCGGGGTCGCGCTGGTGGTCGGTGGCGTGGCGCCGTCAATGCGGCTCGGGATTGCCGTGGGCGTGGTTTCGGCCTTCCTGGTAGCGATCTTCGGTGCCCTGAACAAGCGCTTCGTCGAGCGCGCCGATCCGTTGACGGTGACCGCCATCGAGCTCGGGGCTGGAGCCGCATTCCTGGTTCTCGTCGCGCTCGCGTTCCCGGTCTTCGGCGATCCGCTGCCCCGCCCAAGCATGCACGACGCGGGGCTGCTGCTGGTCTTGAGCCTCTTCTGCACGCTGCTGCCATTTGCCCTATCGCTCATCGCGCTGCGGCAGCTGAGCGCCTACAGCGCCCAGCTCGCGATCAACCTCGAACCCGTCTACGCGATCCTGCTCGCCATCCCGCTCCTCGGCGAACAGCGTGAGCTCGAACCCATGTTCTACCTTGGCGTCGCCATCGTGCTCGCGGCGGTGTTCGTGCATCCGTGGCTGCATCGCAAGGATGGAGTCTGATTTCTAGACGCAAATGAACGCAAAGGGGCAAAGAAAAGGACGCAAAAATGCTTCCCGACCTGTTTTTTGCGTCCCTTTGCCCCTTTTGCGTTCCTTTGCGTCAAAGGCTTTCCACGGCCGCTTTACCCCCAGGACCAGGAGCATCCGGACAAGGTCCGGACCCAGGTTATTTTCGCGCCACCCGCAGCCTCTGGAAATGCGCCAATGACGCCCAGTAATACGGGTGTCGATAGGCGCGCGAGTTCTTGAGGGCGAGTTGAGCGGCGCGCAGCGCCTCGGCGCTGTGATTGGCGTCCTGGCCGCGCATGGCGCTGTAGAAGGCGGGGATCCAGAGCGCGCTGGCGCTGTCACTGATGGGCCAGAAAGCGGCGACCACGTGATCGATGCCGGCCGCCGAGACCGCAACCGCGAAGCTCAGGCTGCTTTGGCTGGTGGCGCTCGGGCCGGCGGCGAGCTGGCAGGCGTTGAGCACGGCGAGCGGCGCTGCCAGCGCAGTATTGGCGACGTCCAGCCAACTCAAGAACTCGCTGCGCGTGGGATCGGCCGGGCTCGCCAGCCAGGTGCCGGCGTACCCGAGCATCTGCGGGCGTGCGTAGCCATGTGCTGCCAGGTGCACCCACGCAACCGGATCCCGCAGCGCCGCGAGCAGGGCTTCGGGTGAAGCGGCGGCACCGGTATGGCGCACCAGCTGGAGCGCGGGATCGGCACCCGCGATCAGGTCCGCTTCCTGTTCCGCGTAGCGCAGACGCGCGAGGCCGACGCGCGCGGTGGTCGCATTGCCCGGTGCAATCACTGCATGCAGGCGGGAGGCCGGCGTCGACGCGCTGCCAACCGCGCTCTCGAAGCGGGTGACCCAGCTCAAGGTCGTGGTGTCGATCAGCGGCGTCGCGCTGCCCGGCCAGGACAGCAGGCCGAGCGGAATGGTACCGATGAGATCGTCGCTCAGGACCAGCAAGCGCGGCGGCGCTGAGGCGATCGGGGCCGCGTGCAGCAACTGCCCGGACAGGGTGAGCGCGGCGCGTTGGATGTCGGCAGTCGCGCTCGCGGCGGAGTTCAGCGCCAGCAGCAGCGCCTGGATGGAATCGCGCAGTGCCGCGCGGCCGGGCAGCTCGACGATGCTGGCGTGCTCCTTGGAGACCCATAGCGCGGCGCTGCTCGGCTCGGCCGGCACCACGATCAGCAGCCAGCGCTGGTCGAGCTCGGCCTGCAGGGCGGCCAGTGTCGGCAGCAATGCCTGCGGGCTGGCACCGGCGCGCGTGTGCGCCAGCGCGGACAGCAGGGCGCGTTCGCTGGCGCCGGGATTGCGATTGTCGCCGAGCAGCTCGCGCGACACCGCTGCACTGAAATCCGCCGCGGCCGCGCCGGTGCTGCGCGATGGCGTGACTGCCTGCAACGGCGAGCTGGCGCCCAGCGTCAGCCACCATTGGCCACTCTGCGGGCGCGTCTGGGTGTTCAGTGCGATGCGCACCCAGTCCTCGCGCAACTCGCGACCGAAGCGCATCACCAGGTAGCCGAGCCCGCCATTGCCGGTCTGCCGGGCAATGCCATCGAGCCGTGCGAGCCCTTCGGCGAGCCCTTTCATGGCGGCCTCGGGCTTGCCCTGGGCCAGCAGCAATTGCGCGCGCAGACGCGTCGCCAGCAGCGACTGTTGCAGGTCCAAGGTTTCCGGTTTGAGCGCTGTCAGGCGCCGCTGCGCTTCCGGCAGGCGCTCGGCCGCTACCAGCCAGCGCACTTCCAGCAGTTCCAGGCGGCCCCGATGAGCAGCCGACAACGCGCTCCAGTCGCGCTTTCGATCCAGTTCGGCGCGCGCTGCCAGCGCCGTCCGAGGAAGCCGCAATTCGAGCATGCCGAGCTCTGCCTCGGCACGCTCGGTGGGCATTGCAAGCAGACGATAGATCTCGTGGGCGCGCTCGAACCAGATGGCCGCTGGCGCCTCCCGTGCGTTGGTGCGCTCGATGTTGGCGAGCGCCATCAGCGCCGAGGCGACCCGGGCAGGGGATGACGCCGGCTGGTAGAGCAGGAGGGCACGCTCCAGCAGCCGGTAGGCCTGGTCGCTCATTCCGAATTGGCCGTAAATGCGCGCAACCTGCACCAATACGTTCGCCTGCCAGCGCACACGCTCTTCGGTGCCGGCCTCGAAACTGTCCATGGCGCGCTCGAAGTCAGACAAGGCCTCGGGGAGGTTGCCGCGATCGCGCGAGAGATAAGCGCGGTAGAAGAAAAAGGATCCACGCAGCATCGGCCCCGCGGTCGCGAAGCCGGGATCCGCCTCCACCAGTGTGACCAGGCGCTCGAGCCGCTGCCGGTCGGGGGTGTTTCTCAGGCTGTTCAACATTGACACCGCGCTCCTCAGCGCGTCTTCGGCATCGCCAGCTTGCCGGTAGTCTGCGATCAGCGCTTCGCCACAGTCCGCTGCGCGCTGTGCCTCTCCCTGCTTGTCCAGTTGCAAGCAGCGCACCTGGCGCGCACGGGCCTTCAGGTACGCGTCGTCCGGGCCCTCCAGCCACTCGAGCAACCGTGCAGCGGTGGCTGCGCCCTGGGCATGGCGCTCCAGGCGCATTTCGAGGTCAGCCACACCGAGCAACGCGGCACCCGCGCGCGCGCGTTCGCCAAGCGCGGCCCAGGCGCGATGCGCCTCCTCGAATGCACCAGCTGACTCGGCATAGCGATCCTGCAGAAACAGCGCACCCGCGAACATGTGGCGGGCGCTGGCGCGGGTGCGCTCGTCCGGCGCCGATTCCAGCAGCGCGGTGAACGCGTCGATGTCCGGACGCGATTGCACCGAGCGATCAATGCTGTCGGCCAGCAGCTGTGCACGCGCCAGCCATGCGGCGAGCTCGGCTTCCACGGGTTCGCAGAGCAGACGCAGGCGCGCGCTGCCGTGAGTGGCGCGCCAGAGTCGGACGCGCACAGCCAATGCGCCGCCCTGGTCGGCCGGGAGTTCGCGCCAGCCATAGCGCGTCATGGGATAAGTGATCTGCAGCGGATCGGCGCCAGGCGGGTGCTCTACGACCAGATCGGCGCCGGCTTCTTCCACCTGCAAGCGTGAACCAGTTGGAAGCGCGCGCAAGGCGAGTTCGACCACTTCGCTGCCGCGCAGCTCAACGCGCAGTTCCTGCGCGCAGCCAAGATCGACGGAGGCGCTCAGCGAGGCGCACCACAAGGCACAGATTCCCGCGGCGAGCAGGTGCCCGCCGCCGCGCAGCAATCGCTCAGGGCTTGGGCGGCTCACCGGTGCCACCGCTGCCGGGCTGCTGGCCGGCGGTCGGGCACTGCGTGCTCGCCCACTTCGCGCCAGATGCATCCGGGCGGTCTTCCTGCAGGACATTCACCGGAAACACCTCGAACTCGAAAGAACGGCATTGCGCGTCGGACGGATAATCCAAGCCGAAATCAGTGCACAGCACCGTGCCGGTGTAATACAGGAATACCTGCTGGCCCCGGCCGTCGCTGCCGCGCGAGAACCCGGAAAGATAGCGCCCATCGGCGCTCGGGATCATCGTCGCGATATCGCGTACGAGCGGGGAGCCGGTCGGACGAGTGCGGTGCAGCACCAGCTTACCGCTATCGGTCGCACTGACGGTGATGACATCGCCATTGGCCACATTGCACGAAGCCCCGAGCATGCTGCACATCGTCATATTATTGGTCGAATGTACCAGCAGCGCGCCTTGGCTGAGCCAGTCGGTGACGTTGCTGATGCTTTCGGTGGCGAGGAAGTGCTCGTCCGCACCGCTGCCGCGGGTCAGACAGGACGATTGACCGGCAAGTGCGCTGCCGCCAAAACCCAAGGCGAGTGCGGCGATCAGCGTGGAGCGGAGCGGACGGCGGGAGCTGAGCATGGTCATGATGAAAACTTCCTCGAGGTCAAAATGGGCGCGAGCGGCGCCCGTGCGGGGGTCTGTGCACTTCATCCAGGGAAGCGCGTTCAGTGAGATGGCTGCGGGCACGCGCGCAGGTACGCGGCCAGCAACCAGAATCAGCAGGGAATGGCGGGTTTGAGCGCGTACGCAGAGCGCTGGCAATTCGCCGAACGCCTGGCAATGCCGGCGCGCGCGGTGGCGCAGTTGCAGGCGCAGCGAGCGCAGTTCCGGGAAGACCTGGTCGGCCACCGGCTCGGCCCCGATGCGACCGATCCGCTGTTCGTGCCCGAACTCGCGGCATTGTTTGTGCGCGCCGGCGAGCGCAGCCGCGAGCTCCGCCGCTGGCGCGCACTGAGCCTGCGCAGCGACACGCCCGAGGGTGCTGCGCGCGCCGCACAGCAGGACGACTGCCCGGTCGTCAGCCACGGTCCGCGCACGCTGGCGCCAGCGGCGATCGGGCTCGATCTCGCGGCCGCCGCCGGTGCTGACGTGATCGTCGGCGTGCTCGACAGCGGCCTTGATCTCAACCATCCCGATTTTGCTGGCGGACGGATCGCTGCGCGTGCGGCCTTCATCGGCGATGGCACGACCCACGACGGCACCCGTAACAGTCACGGCACGGCCGCCGCCGGGATCATTGCTGGCCCGCGCCAGCCGCGCGATGGCGGCTGTCGCTACGGCATTGCCAGCGACGCGCGCCTGGTGATCGCCAAAGTCATGGCCGACAGTGGCCGCAGCGACAGCTTCGCGGTTGAGATCGCGGCGGCCTGGGCGATTGCCGCGGGCGCGCGCATCCTGTCGATCAGCGTCGGCTTTGCGCGGGCGCGGGATGCTGCGCCGAGTGTGCTCAGCCGCTCGCTCGGCCGGCTCTCGCGCCGGCGTCGGGTGCTGGTCGTGGCCGCTGCGGGTAACGGCGATCCCCGCGTCGACGGGATCAAGCAGCCAGCGGCCGGACGCGGGGTGCTGGCGATTGGCGCCACGGACCTGGCCGGTCGCTTGCGCCCCGATTCCTTGCGGGGCGACGGCCGTGCGCAGCTGTTCTGCGTGGCCCCGGGCGGTAATGTGGTCAGTGCCGCGGTGGAAGCCGACCCCAGCCAGCCAGTGGGGCGTCGCGGCTTCTTCAATGGCACTTCCGCAGCCGCTCCGGTGGTCGCCGGTGTCGCTGCCGTGCTGCTCCAGCGTTTCCCCGGATGCTGCGAAGACCTGCTGCGCGCCGAGCTGGCGCGTCGCTGCCTGCCGCTCGACGAGGGTGATCCGCGTGGATACGGCGCTGGCGCCGTGCACATGTAGGCGCTGGGCGCTGGCGCCGTGCACTTGTGAGCGCTGGGCGTCGGCGCCGTGCACTTGTGCGCGCTGGGCGTCGGCTCCCGGCGCGTCTGATTGCATCCGCGCCTGCCGGTCCCGCGCCGCATTGGCACACTCCAGCGCCGCGACCAGTGGCTCGCGGGTGAGCAGGTACGCCTCGAACCACGCGCATTCGCCTACCCCGAGCGCACCCTCCAGATAACGCTGAAACCAGCGACTTTCGTCGATGCCGCCGGCCACGCGCCTGATCGATCGGGATGCCATCTCTGCGCCTTGCTTGCTCCTGATGTCGAAGCAGAGGAGAGCCGCGAGCACCACTTGTCTCAGCGCCAAATGTGAACAATGTGTCGAGGGTGGGGGCGGTGCTGGTTTTGGGTTTCGGTTGTGGGTTTCGGAGTGGAGGGTCTCGCAAGTTGCTCTGTCCGAAACCGACAACCGAAACCGAAACCGCTTTTCACGCTTGCGCCCCTACGCCAGACTCCCCGCATGCCCACCCCCGCCCGCACGCTTTCCGACCTCGTCGTTCACGGCGCGAAGCGCTTTCGGGCGGCGCGGATCTGTGTCGGGCACAGTGAGGACAACGCGCTCGACGAGGCGCGGGCGCTGGTGTTGCATGCGCTGCATCTTCCCGCTGAGCTGCCCGCCTTTTTCGGCCAGGCGCATCTCGTCGACAGCGAGGTCGAGGTCGTGCTGGCGCTGTTCGAACGCCGCGTGGCCGAGCGCATTCCCGCGGCCTACCTGATCGGCAGTGCGAGTTTTGCCGGCTTGAGATTGCGCAGCGATGCGCGCGCACTGGTGCCGCGCTCGCCGATTGCCGAGCTGATCGAGAATGGCTTCGAGCCCTGGTTGCGCGGCCGCAGCGTGCAGCGAGTGCTGGACCTGTGCACCGGCGGTGGCTCGATTGCGGTCGCGATGGCGGTGCACCAGCCGCAGTGGCAGGTCGATGCAGTCGACCTGTCGCCGGCAGCGCTCAGTCTCGCCGCCGAGAATGTGGCGCTCCATGGCGTCGCCGAGCGCGTCTGCCTGGTCGAATCGGACCTGTTCACGGCGCTCGACGGCGAGGTCTACGACCTCATGGTCTCCAATCCGCCATACATCACAAGCGCCAAATACGCGGCGATGCCGCGCGAGTACGCACACGAGCCGCGCATGGGCCTGGAGTCCGGCGACGACGGCCTCGACGCCACCCTGCGCATCCTGCGCGACGCTCCCGCGCACCTGTCCGAGGATGCGCTGCTCATCATCGAAGTCGGTGAAGCCGAGCGCGCATTGAGCCGGCTGCTGCCGGAACTGCCCTTCGCCTGGATCGAATTCAGCGTCGGCCAGATGGGCATCTTCGCGCTCGAAGCCAGCGCCCTGCGCGCCGGCCTCGATGCCGTGCGCAGGGTGTGTGCCGCACGCGGGTTGTGAATTTGTAGGTCATGTTGCTCGCGCAAGCGAGCTACTTGACGGCTTTTGCGCGAGCCGGCCTCGATGCCGTGCGCCGAATGTGCATCGCGCGAGGACTCTCCTGAGAGCCAGATCAACCTCAAAGCATCCACAGATTACATGGATGAAAAGCGGATGACGCAGATTAAGAGCGACTGCTGACGCTGGGTCTCGTGCCTCATCGGATCATGCCCTGCGCATCAGCCGAGACTCGCGCGCTGCCACCTGAGCTCGGTCTTTAATCAGCTCTGATCCGCTTTTCATCTGTGTAATCTGTGGATGCTTCGCGTCTGATCTTGCTCTACAGGTCCTCAATTCTCCGTACGTTTGTAGGCGCGGGCGGCCAGGAACAGGAACAGCAGCGCAAATGCGCTCAGCGCGAGGAACGAGCGCAGCGGGAATCCACTGATGCTGCCGACTGCCCACAGGTTGAGCTGGCCGAAGTGGAAGGAAGGCAGGAACGCGGCGATCGTCTGCATCAGCTTCGGCATCAGGAAGATCGGGAATACCAGTCCGCCGAGGAAGGCCAGCGGCAGGTAGACCAGTTGCACGACCGCGACTGCGGCCTGGGCCCGTAACAGGCAGCCGATCATCAGCCCGAGCGCGGCGAAGGGCAGGGCCCCGAGGCCGAGTACCAGGAAGTACGCGGCGATGGATAAAGCCGAGAGACGAACGCCGCCGACCGTGGTCGCGAGGGTCAGCAACAGCAGGCCGACCATGACCGCGAATACCATTGCCATCGCCGCCTTGGCGAAGAGGTAGCTCAGTGGGGGCAAGGGCAGGACGCGCTTCAAGTCGAGCAGGCCGTTGCTGCGTTCCTCGGCAATGCCGACCCCGAATCCGAACAGGGCCGGCCCCATCGCGCCGAACACGGCGTAGGTGGCGAGCATGTAGCGGGCGGTTTCGCCACTGCTCGCGCCGCGCGCCATGAGCACGCCGAAGAGCAGGTAGAACAGGGACGGAAACGCCAGCGTCGGATACAGGAAGGCCGGCTGGCGCCAGACCTTGAGGACCTCGGCGCGAGCCTCCTGGAGATAGGCGCGGAGCGGTGGGCCGGCGCGTACGCCGATCTGCGCTTCGGGCGCCGCTGTGGGTATCGCAGTCAGCGTATTCATGCAGCTTCCTTGAGCCAGCGTTCGACGGCGTCTTCGAGACGCGGACGGATCACTTCGAGATCGTTGAGCGTCGCGTCGGCGGCGAGCGCCGCGCGCAGCAGTTGTTCGGGAGCGCGGGTGTGCACGCTGGCGCGACCCTGGTCGAGCAGCACCTGGTCTGCGCCGGGCAGCGCCGCCAGCGCGGTAGCGTCGAGGCTGGTGCGGAAATGCACGACGCTGCCGTCGATGCGCGCCCGCACTTCGGCCGGCGTGCCGCTGCCGAGCGCCCGGCCCTGGGCCATCACCAGGACGCGATGGGCGACGGCTTCGGCTTCGGCGAGATCGTGAGTGGTCAGCAGCACGCCCATGCCGGCGGCGACGCGGCGTCGAATCGCCGCCCAGAAGCTTGATCGTGCGCCGACGTCGAGCGCGGAGGTCGGCTCGTCGAGGATCAGCAGCCGCGGATTGCCGACCAGCGCGAGGGCGAACTGCGCGCGCCGTTTCTGTCCGCCGGAAAGGGCTTCGTAGCGGCGATCGAGCTGGCCGTCGAGCTCGCAATCGCGGGCCAGGCTGTCGATGCTGGCCGGCTCTGCGTAGTAGCTCGAGGCCAGCCGCAATTGATCACGGACGGTGAGCTGATCCGGCAACGCGCCAACCTGCAGCATCACGCCCTGGCCCAGGCGCGCGGCGAAAGATCCGGGTGCCGAGCCGAGCACGCGGATCTGTCCGGCATCGACGCGCGTCAACCCGAGCAACGCACGCACTGCAGTGGTCTTGCCGGCACCATTGGGCCCGAGCAGCGCCAGCACTTCGCCGGTGTGCAGCGTGAGATCTAGTCCACGCAAGGCCTCGGTCTGCGCAAAGCGCTTGCGGACACCGCTCAGGCTGAGCAGCTCCGCGCCAGCGCGTGGCGGTGATGCGGGGAGGGACATGGCGATTCCAATGGAGCGTAGAGGAGGCTCCAGGATCTGCGTCGCCACCACCGCTGCACAGGCACACAGAACATGCCTGGTGGGTGACAGTCGTCACTGCCTAGCTGTTGTTGGGCCGGACTTGTCCGGACGCTTTTCAGCCTCGCACTGCGACGGTCCGGACCTTGTCCGGACGCCTTTCAGCATCGCACTACGTGGGTCCGGACCTTGTCCGGACGCTTTTCCGCTTCGCACTGCGAAGCTCAGCGCCCGAGCAGCCGCTCGAACATGCGCAGCCCACGCCCGAGCGGCGTTCCCAGCAGCAGAGCACCGATCAGCATGCCGGCTAGGTTGGCGACGAGATCGGCAAGTTCGGCGCTGCGCGGCGGCGACAGCATCTGCAACAGCTCGATGGCAACCCCGTACGCCAGCAGCCCAACGACCACACGCCCAAGCCCGCGCATGCCGCCACCGATCAGCTCCCCGAAATACAGCGTCAGCACGACGTAGGCGAATGCATGCAGCAATTTGTCGCTGCTGGGCAAGTCGATCACCGGGCCGCCCAGCGGCATCAGCGACAAGGCCGTAATCACCAGCAGCAAGGCGATGCCCAGGGACCACCAGAGGCGGCGAAGGTGCGGCGGGGCGCTCGTCATTTGGAGTGCGGCGCTCCGGGCCGCCCTGGATGCGTTCGCTCCGACAGTTGGAAAAGGCATCCAAAGCGGCGCCGAGCGCCGCACTCCAAATTGGTTCGTCGCCCTCTCACAGCAAATGCCGCTGCCCATTTCCCGCAAACGCCGCCGGAATCTGCGCTTCGTCGAGCCCGCGGCTTGCGGCAAACACCTTGAAGCGTTCGCCCATCTCGCCCGGCAGCATCAGTTTGCGGATTTCGTTGGCCGTGCGCAGGCGGCTGAGCTCGGACTGGTCGGGCTGGTTGGCGAACACCTCCTCGATGCCCGCCGCGCGCAGGAAACCGGCCTGGCTGTCGTAGCCGGCGAGCTCGAAGCCCGCCGTCTGCGCCGCTTCGGCCAGCGCCGTAAAGTTGACCGAGGCAGTGATGTCGTTGAGGCCCGGATACCAGAAGGGATCGGCGTGCGTGCGATGCCGGTAGTGGCATTGCAAGGTGCCCGCGCGACGCTCGGGCGCGTAGAACTCGGCCAGGCCATAGCCGTAATCGGCAATCAGGACGAGCCCGCGGCGTAGCCGACCGGTGACTGCGGCGAACCAGGCCTCGAGCTCTGGAATGAGCTCGCTCGTATAGCCAGTTGGCAGCGGCTCCGGCAGTTGGACGAAGAGGCGGGCCAGCGCCTCGATCACCTCCCGGCGCGGCGCAAGCTCGGTCTCGATGAGACGGCCGGCGATGTGGTCGACGCCAATCTCGCTGACCCCGCGTGGTGCCAGCCGAAAGCGCACGCAGGCGAGCGCATCGACGACCTCATTGGCGAGCAGCACGCCTTCGAAGTCATTCGTCGGCGGTTGCTCCAGCCAATCGACCAGATGCAGGAGATCGGGCACGCGATGGTCGAGTGTCTCGCGCTGGCGCTCGATGAGGTCGGCACTGCGCTCGAGGATGGCGTAGCGGGCGGGCAGCGCGTTGCGGGTCCGCAGCGCGCTCAGCAGGTCCGCGGCGAGCGCGCCGCTGCCGGCGCCGAGCTCGAGGATCTGCGGGGTCTCAAGCTCGGGCAGGAGCGGCGCCAAGGTCGCCGCGAGCACCTGCGCGAACACGTGGCCGAGCTCCGGTGCCGTGACGAAATCGCCATCGACCCCGAATTTGCGCGCCCCGGCCGAGTAATAGCCGAGGCCGGGCGCATACAGCGCGAGCTCCATGTAGCGCTGGAAAGTCAGCGGCCCGGCGCGCTCGATCTCGGCGACGATGAGTGCGCGCAGCGCATCGGAAATCGCGTGGGCGTCGGCGTCGGGCTCAGGAAGGTGGAGCGTATGCATCAAGGTCGTAGGTAGTCACACGGTTAAGAGCACAAGAACAGCAAAGCATTTTTATCCACAGATTGCGCAGATTTACGCAGATTAAAAGGCGACAGGCTTCAGGGGCGAGACAGCGTACCGCCCTTGTCTCCTGCTCAATCTGCGTTAATCTGCGAAATCTGTGGATAAGATGCTCTCGCTCTCATCTTGTAAGACTTTCCGTGCCTATCAGCGCAACACTGCCTGCAGCTCGTCCGCCGCGGGCGCGCGGCCGAGCGCGGCATTGGCGGCGAGGCGCCAGGCCAGGGTGGCGCGCTGCGGCTCGCCGCGCGCCTCGAACAGGTGCGCGGCTTCGACCAGCGATTCGGCTGCCGGGTCGATGCTGATCGAAAGCCGCAGGTATTCCTGCGCCTTGCCGAAGATCTGTTCAATGCGGCACCAGCGCGAAAGCGCGAGCAAGAGGCCGGGGCTCTGCGGATGGCGCTGCAGGAAGGCTTCGGCGCGCTTGATGCGCATCGAAGCAGTTTCAACCGGCGCGCTCGCATACAGTCGCGCGAGCGCTTCGGACCATTCACGCGTGAGCGCGGCTTCCAGCGCCTCCGCCGCGAGACCACGACTGCCCAGGCGCATCTCCGCGTGCACCAGCGCGGTCAGCACCGCGACATCACGACGCTCCTGCTTGCCGAAGCGCTTCCACAAACGATCGAGGACGTCGCGGTCTTCAGCTTGCTCGAGCGCCTGCGCGAGCGTCCGCAGCTCCAGTGCGGCGAGCTCGCGGTCGCCAATCTGCCGCAGCTGGGTGAGGCGCTCCAGCGGCGCCAATGCCGCGTTCGCCTGGCGACGCGCGAGCAGGCCTTCGATCAGCGCACGCAAGACCGCAGGTGGCGCATCGGCCGCTTCCGCTCGACGCGCAATGGCGTTGAAGGCCGCTTCGTCGCCGCGCTCGGCGCGCCACGCATCGGCGAGCATCGGCGCGACGCGCTGCCCGCGATCGAGTTCGGCGGCATTGCTCAGGATCTCGTCGGCGAGGCCGATCTCGCCGCGCCGGTGGGCGACCTCGGCCGCACACAACAGCGCGCTCAGCCGCTGCAGGGGTTCGGGGCTCGCATCCAGCAGCGCGCGCTGGGCATTGTGCAGGTTGCCTTCGAACGCCTGCACCAGCCCGGCATCCAGGCGCGCGGTGGCCTGGCGCCGGCGATGCTGTCCGAAACGCCGTGGCCAGCGCACGATCAGCGTGTAGATCGCCCACCCCAGCAGCGCCAGCACTGCGGCGACGATGCCGAGGAAGACCACCGAGGACTCGAGCTCCCAACCCTGGAAGCGCACGTGGACCATGCCCGGGTCGCGCCGCAGCCAGAAGCCGATGACCGCGGCGAGCACCGCAAGCAGCAGGAACAGCCCGAATCGCAGGATCCAGCGCATCGTCAGAGACCTGGGAGCGCCGACGTCCCCGTCGGCATGGCCGTGGGCGCGGGTGTCAGGCCGGGCCCGACGCCGGTATCCGACGGCGTCTCAGAAGAAGGCTCGGTTTCCGGTGGCGGCGCCTCGGCCGGCGGCGCTTCCGCTGGCGGCGGTTCCACGGCGGGGATTTCCGTGCTCACCGGCGGACTAGTCGCAGGCTCGCTCGGCGCGCTGCTGACGCGTCCGGCCACCTGGTCACGCAGGCGCGTGAGCTCGCGACGGCTCTCGCCCAGCGCGGGAAGATTGGGTACGAGCGGCGCGACGCGCACCTCATCCAAGGTTGCCAGCGCGCGCGCGACGCGGGCGTCGCTGACGGCGAAATTGGCGGCAATGTCACGGCGCAGCGAGTCCAGCAGCGGTAATGCAGCCGGCGCTTCGCCGCGCAGCAGCAGCATGCGTGCGCGCGCAAGGTCGAGCGCGATACGCTCGCGCAGCAGCGGGCCGCCGCGCAGCGCCTCACCGGGATCGAGCCGGCGCACACGGAAATAGCCGTCGAGGCTGGCGCGCAGGCGTGTCCACCAGCCCGGCGGTTCACTGCCAGGTGCCGGTTCCGTGCCTTCCGAGGACTTCAGGCTCCAATGGGCGACGCCATCGGCCAGCGCGCCGAGACGGGCAAGGATCACCGGCAAGTCCGCCACGGCGATCGCTGCCAGCGCGTCGCGTTCCAGCGCCAGGGTCTGGCGGACCGCAGTCGCGCCCGGATCGGAGGCCTGCGCAAGCTGCGCGTCCGCCAGCTCGAACGCGCTGCGCGTCGCGGCCACATCGCCGAACAAGGCCAATCGCTGCTCGCCGAGACGCAACAAGTAATCGGCTTCGACCAGGCGCAAGGCATCGAGGCCCGGCGCGGCGCCGCGTTCGAGCCCGGAAAGCCCGTCTTCGACGAGACCGACGCGCTGGGTGAGCCCTAGCACCTGTTCACGCAGCGAGCGGTTGACCTTGGCCGAATCTTCGAGGCGGCTGTGCAGGGCCGCGAGCTCGGCGCGCACGCGCGTGAGCTCGGCGCTCTCGGCGGTGATCACGGGGGCTGAGGAATTGATCGGTTCGACCGCCGGAGACGGGCCCCAGCGATACCAGGCGACGGCCGCCAGCAGCGCCAACACGGCAATACCCGGGAGCAGCAGCGATCGCCGGCGGACAGGGCGCTCGGGCGCGGGTGCGAGCAGGACGTCGTCGGACATCGGTGGGTCCGATTTCGGCTCGTCTGGCTTCAGGTCGTCTGGCATCGGAGTTAAGAAATCGTTTTTTCAGGATGGTAGCGGATTGTTACCGGCGTCGCACTCGAGTCCACCGCAAGGCGAGAAAGGCCATGGCCGCTCCCGCTAGAGCAAGTGCCTCAGCGAGCGACCGACTGCAGGCGCTCGATCGCACCGACCAGCGCCTGCGGACTGGCGCCGCGCGCGACGTAGACGTGTTCGAATCCGAGCGCTTCCGCAGCCAGCGCAATGCGCCCGCTGGCGACGATCAGCGGCCGCTGCATAAGATCCCCCAGGCCGTGCGTACGCAATGTGTGTGCAAGTCGCGTTGCCAGCGCGCTGCTGGTCGCCGTCAACACCAGCCGGCTGGCCTCCGCCCGGATGGTTTGCAGCAGGCGCGCGCCCGGGTGCAAGTTGACGCGTTGATAGGCGGCAATCGCGCGTACCTCCGCCCCACGCGCGCACAGGACCTCGCTGATGTGCTGCCGGCCTCCGGGCGCGACCCAAAGCGCGACATGGCGTCCCGCGACCGCCCCGAGCGCGGGCAGCCCGAGCAGGCCCTCGCTGTCCTCCGCGTCGGCCGGCGCCGCAATGCAGGCATGACCCTGGCGTTCGAGCGCATCCGCGGTCGCGGCGCCGACGGCGAAGCGCAACACCGCCGCTGCGACTGCCTGCGGACCCAGCGCACATGCCGACGCGACCGATGCGCGGCTCACGAAGATCTGGATCTCCGCGCCCTCGGCCCAGCGCAGGGCATCCTGCAGTGCCGGTGTCAGCCGCGCCGTGCGCGTGTACTGCAGCGGCATGGAAAGACTCGCCAGCCCACGCCCGGCCAACACCCGCGCACTCACCCGCGCCTCGCGCGGCGGCCGTGTCAGCAGCAGCAGGGGCGCGTCCGCGAGCGGGGTGGGAACAGCCTTCACGTTGGAGCGGATCCAAGGGGTCGGTTGAGTGATTTTGCACGAGCGAAGCGAGGAGCGGGTGTCGGTGTCGGTTTTCAGTTTCGGACGAGCGGGATTCGCTTCTCCTCCGACACCGACAACCGAAACCGACACCGCTACGCCGCCGCGCTCTGCACGCTCCTGGGAAACACCAGCTCACAGGCCTCGACACCCGGAATGCGCAGCAGCAGGTCGACCAGGGTGGGGTCGGCGCGCAGGCGCCAGGCTTCGGCAAGGGCAAGCTCGACACTGGCGCCGTCGCGGATGTAGCGCAGGCGCACGCTGGCATCGCCGCCGCGGTAGGCGCTGAGGACGTGCTTGAGCTCAGCGGTGAAGTCAGCGGCGGGATTGCGCACGCGCACGCTGACCGACCGCACGTGGTGCGCGCACGCGTTGGCAAGCGGCCAGGCGCGGCGCACGCGCAGCTGCACGCCGCCGGAAAACTCGTCCCAGGCGGCCACGCCTTCGACGACGATGATCTCGCCGGCCTGCAGCAGGCCGCCGAATTCGGCATAGGCTTCGGTGAAGAACGCCGATTCGAGCCGGCCGCTGGCATCCTGCAGTTGCACGAACGCGATGTTGTCACCGCGCTTGCGCATCGGGCCGACCAGGCCAGCCAGGGTCAGCGTCTGTTCCGCGCCCCGGCCCTTGCGCTCTTTGGGGATGCGCGCAGCGACCTCGCCCAGGCGGCAGCTGACGATCTCCGAAAGCCAGGGCGCCAGCGCGTCGACCGGGTGGCCGCAGACGTACCAGCCGAGCGTGTCCTTTTCGCCCTTGAGCTTGTCGATCAGCGCGAACTCCGGCAGGCGCTGCATGACCGGTGGCGGCGCCGCGCTCAAGCTGCCCGCGCCGAACAGGTCGACCTGGCCGGCGGCACCATCGCGCGTTCGTTGTTCCGCGGCTTTCAGGCACTCGGGCAGCGCGGCCAGCAGGCTCGCACGGTTGTGGCCGAGCGCATCCATCGCGCCGGCATGGATCAGCGCCTCGAGCACGCGTTTATTCATGCGCGCCAGGTCGACGCGCTGGCAGAAGTCGTACAGATCGCGATATGGACCGCCGCGGGTGCGCTCACCCACGATCGCCTCGTTGGCGGGTCCACCGACACCCTTGATCGCGCCGAGCCCGTAACGGATCGTGGCCGGATCAACCGCGCGGAAGCGGTGGATCGAATGGTTCACGCACGGCGACAGGATGGTCAGCTTGCGCGAGCGGGCATCGGACAGGAACTCGACCACCGCCTCGGTCTTGTCCATGTCTGCCGACAGGGTCGCAGCCATGAACTCGGCCGGGTAATGCGCCTTGAGAAATGCGGTCTGGTAGGCGACCAGCGCATACGCCGCCGCGTGCGACTTGTTGAAGCCGTAGCCGGCAAACTTCTCCATCAGGTCGAAGATGGCGTCGGCCTTGTGCTCCTCGATGCCATCGTGGGCGGCGCCGGCGCGGAAGATGGCGCGGTGCTTGACCATCTCCTCGGGCTTCTTCTTGCCCATCGCGCGCCGCAGGAGGTCGGCGCCACCGAGCGAATAGCGCCCGACGATCTGCGCCATCTGCATGACCTGTTCCTGGTAGACCATGATCCCGTAGGTCTCTTTCAGGATCGGTTCCACGCGCGGATCGGGGTAGGCGATGTTCTCGCGGCCGTGCTTGCGCGCGCAGAAGCTCGGGATCAGCTCCATCGGGCCCGGGCGGTACAGCGAGACCAACGCGATCAGGTCTTCGAAGCGATCGGGCCGCGCGTCCTTGAGCAGGCGCTGCATGCCGGCCGATTCGAACTGGAACACCGCGACCGTGTCGCCACGCGCGAACAGCTGGTAGCTCGGGGTGTCGTCGAGCGGCAGCAGCTCGATGTCGATCGCCGGCACGTTGGCCGCCGCGCGGCGCGCGTTGATCGCTTCCAGCGCCCATTGCAGGATGGTCAGCGTGCGCAGGCCAAGGAAGTCGAACTTGACCAGGCCGATGGCCTCGACGTCGTCCTTGTCGAACTGCGTCACTGGCAGGTCGACCGCCGAGTTGGCCTTGGATTCGACATAGAGCGCGGTGAAATCCGTGAGCGCCGTGGGCGCGATGACGACGCCACCCGCGTGCTTGCCGGCATTGCGTGCGAGGCCTTCCAGCTTGAGCGCCAGCTCCAGCACCGGGCGCGCTTCATCGTCCTCGTTGAGGTAGCGCGCACGCAGCTCGTTGCTGACGCGTTCGGGCTCCTTCCCCGAGCGCGTCGACAATCCCAGGGCGTCGTCCAGGGTCACGTCGAGCGGCCGCATCGGGATCAGCTTGGCGATCGAATCGACCGCCATGAAGGGCAGTCCGAGCACGCGCCCGCAGTCACGCACGCAGGCTTTGGCCGCCATGGTGCCGTAGGTGATGATCTGCGCGACCTTGTCGGCACCGTAGGCCTCGCGCACGTAGCGGATCACCTCGTCGCGCCGCTCCATGCAGAAGTCGACGTCGAAGTCGGGCATGGAAACGCGTTCGGGATTCAGGAAGCGCTCGAACAGCAGGCCATAGCGGAGCGGATCAAGATCGGTGATGCCGAGCGCATAGGCGACCAGCGAGCCGGCGCCGGAGCCGCGGCCGGGGCCCACCGGAATCCCGTGGCGCTTGGCCCAGCCGATGAAGTCGGCCACGATCAGGAAGTAGCTCGGAAAGCCCATCTGCGCGATCACGCGGGCTTCGAGCTCGAGGCGCTCGACATACAGCTCGCGCGTGGTCGCCAGCGCGTTCGCCGCCGTGAGCCGCGCGAGGCGCAGCTCG
This sequence comes from Rhodanobacteraceae bacterium, assembly GCA_031425695.1. GTDB lineage: Bacteria > Pseudomonadota > Gammaproteobacteria > Xanthomonadales > SZUA-5 > JANPJV01. The sequence goes on from JANPJV010000219.1 coordinate 20,905, forward strand.
AGGCCTTCGCGCGCCTCTCGAGCGAGCCGCTCGCCGGCGTTCTCGCCTGCGCGGGTCGGCACTTCGGGGAGAAAATAAGTGCCGGTCTGCAGGCTCAAGGAGAGCCGCATGGCCAGGTCGACGGTGTTGTCGAGCGCCTCTGGGAGATCGGCGAAGAGATCCTCCATCTCCTCGGGCGTCTTCAGGTACTGCTCGGGGCTGTAGCGGCGCGGTCGGCGCGCGTCGTCGAGGGTGTAGCCCTGGGCGATCGCGACCCGCGCCTCGTGCGCCTCGAAGTCTTCGCGATCGATGAAGCGCACGTCATTGGTGGCGATGGCGGGACAGCCGGCATCTGCCGCGAGCGCGGCCGCGGCATTGCACAACAGTTCTTCCTGCGCACGCCCGCAGCGCGAGAGTTCGACATAGAAAGCGTCAGGGAACAGGCGCATCCAGCGGCGCAGTTGCAGTGCTGCGGTCTCTCGGCGCCCGGCCAGCAACAACGTCCCGAGCTCGCCCTCGAGCCCGCCCGAAAGCGCCACCAGCCCTGCGGTGTGGGCCTCGAGCCAGTCGCGCTGCAGCACCGGGCGGTCGAGCTGGCGCCCTTGCGCGTAAGCGCGGCTGATCAATTGACACAGGTTGCGATAGCCCACTCGGTCGGCACACAGCAGGGTCAGGCGGTGCGGCTCGTCGCCCTCCTGCACCCACACATCCGCGCCGGCGATCGGCTTCAACCCCGCCTTTTCGGCGGCGTTGAAGAACTTCAGCAGCGCAAACAGGTTGCTGTCGTCGGTCAGCGCCAGGGCCGGCATGCCGCGCTCCGCGCACGCGGCGGCGAGCTCGTCGATGCGAACCGTCGAGTCGCTCAGCGAGTATTCGCTGTGCAGGCGCAGGTGGATGAAACGGGCGGTCACGAAAGCAGGGCAAGGGCAGGAAGCGCGAGTCCGATTGTAGCGGCTGTGGCGCGTGCCCCGAAGTCCTGCGCTCCAGAGCCGTGGCCGCCCCTCGAATGTCGAGCTCATCCCGGCGAACCGGTTCGCTTTTCGCGTCAGCGAACGTTCTCAGCAGGTACCCGCAGGCTGCGTGGTCCGTCTTCACAAGAAGAATGCAAAAAATCGCGACATGAAACGGCCCTGACTCTGTCGTTTTTGCGTTTAATAGGGCGCGATCTTGGAATTGGTGAACGACGCTCTGCCTTCACCGATGTCTACGCGTCTCGTTTGGTTGCATCTGATCTGCTGTTCACCTGCGTAATCGTGCGCGCCTGCAGCGCGTAATCCCCACGGCAAGGTGTCGAGAGATCACACGCCGCGCCGTTGGAAAACCTGAATCCTGATAGGAGCTTTGGAATGAATAGTCGAATGATGGGTCGTCGCGCGCCGCTGGTGGCCGCTTTGCTCCTCGGTCTGGGAATGTCCGCCGCGCACGCGGGAGACGATTGTGACGGTCCGACCGGCATCCCGGGTGCGACCGCGACCGGCGCCGACGCCTTCGCGTGTGGAACCCAGGCAAATGCTTCGGGCCTGCGTGCCACGGCATTTGGCAACCGCGCGCGCGCCACCGACGAGGAAGCCGTCGCGGTCGGGTTCAATGCCGAATCTTCCGGCTTCCATTCGACCGCCATCGGCGGGCTCGCGATCGCGTCCGGGCGCGGTGCCTCTGCTTTTGGCTGGCAGTCGCGCGCCACCGGCGACCTGTCCACGGCTACCGGTAACAACGCCGTCGCCAGCGGCGCCAACAGCACGGCCAACGGCCGCGCTGCGACCGCGAGCGGCGCCAACAGCACCGCGCTCGGCCAGGGTGCAACGGCTTCGGGCCTGAACTCGACCGCGCTCGGCCAGGGTTCCGCCGCTGCCGGCGAAGACGGCACGGCAGTGGGCCAGTTGTCCTCCGCGAGCGGCTTCCATTCGACCGCGCTCGGCGCGCAGGCGACCGCCTCCGGCCGCGGCGCCACCGCAACCGGCTGGCAGGCACGCGCCACCGGCGATCTCTCCACCGCGACCGGCAATACGGCACTGGCCAGTGGCGCCAACAGCACGGCGACCGGCCGCGCGGCGCAGGCGACCGCGATCAACTCGACCGCGACCGGCCAGGGCGCCGTAGCGTCGGGCGATGACGGCACCGCCACCGGCCAGGGTGCGCTGTCCAGTGGCTTCCACTCGACCGCTAACGGTGCGCTTTCGGTGGCATCCGGCCGCGGCGCGAGCGCCAGCGGCTGGCAGGCCCAGGCGACTGGCGACCTGTCCACCGCGACCGGCAACAGCGCCGTCGCCAGTGGCGCCAACAGCACGGCCACCGGCCGCGCTGCCACCGCGTCCTCGATCAACACCACCGCAACCGGCCAGGGCGCGATTGCGTCTGACGAAGACGCACTGGCCAGCGGCCAGGGTGCGCTGGCCTCCGGCTTCCATTCGACCGCCGTCGGCACGCAGTCAGTCGCTTCCGGCCGTGGCGCCACCGCCAACGGCTGGCAGGCTCGCGCCACCGGCGCGCTGTCCACCTCGATGGGTAACTCGGCCAACGCCAGTGGCGACAACAGCACGGCCGTCGGCCGCGCGGCCGTGTCCAGCGGTGCCAACAGTGTCGCCCTCGGCGCCAACTCGAGCGCCAGTGGCGCCAACAGCGTCGCCATCGGCAATGGCTCCACCGCGACCCGCGCAAACACCGTATCGGTCGGTTCGCTCGGTTCGGAGCGCATCGTCAGCAACGTCGCCAATGGCGTGTTGAGCGGCGACGCCGTGAACGTGCACCAGCTGTCGACCGGCCTGTTCGAACAGCGCCAGTACTTCGATGGCCGTATCAACTTCTCCAATGAGCGCATCGACAAGCAGGGCGCAATGGGCGCGGCGATGACGATGATGATCGGCAGTGCTGCCGGCAACGATGAAGACAACCGCATCGCCGTCGGCGCCGGCTACTCCGAAAGCGAGTCCGCACTCGCCCTCGGCTACCAGCGCGCGTTCAACGACAACATGACGCTGACGATCGGCGGCGCCTTCAGCGACGACGAGAGCTCGGCGGGTATTGGCTTCGGCTACGGCTGGTAAAGCTTCTGGGTTGTTGGTTTGCGGTTTCGGTTTCGGAAGAGCAAAAAGGCGCGGGCTTCGGCTCGCGCCTTTTTCGTTGGTGATCGTCCGAAACCCACAACCGACACCGAAACCCGCCTTTAGAGCATGCACTCATCCCAGTTCCCCAAAGCTGCGCGCATTCGCTTCGAGTGCCGCCATGTCGAACACTGCCGACCCGCCGCCGCGCCGTCCTGGTTACTCCGGGCTAATAAAGTCCGCGTTCACCGGGACCACGCGCATCGTGCGGGAGATGCACTCGGCGATTGCCGGGCAGACCTTCGGCGTGCTTGCGCAGCTGCCGCTGGTGGGGACACCGGCGCGGTGGGTCGCCGGTGCGCATGACGCCATAGCCGGTGGTGTCTATACGGCCATTGATGGTGTCGGGGAGACCCTGCTCGAGGCGGCCGACGCGGTGGAGCAGAGGCTTGCCGGCAATTCCCACGCCTTGCTGCCCATCGGTATCAAGAGCGCCTTGAATGGAGCTTTTGGGGATCACCTCGACGCCAGTGAGAGTGCGTTTGCCATTCCCATGCAATTGGTCGGCGCAAGCCAGCCACTCGCGCTCGAGCGGGCCGCGCTAAGGGCGGCGTACCCGGCTGCCGGTCGGCGCCTCGCGGTGTTCGTGCATGGGCTCGGCTGCAGCGATCGCTCGTGGGCGGCAACTGGTGCGGGGCAGGTCCATCTCGGCGAAGCGCTCGCAACGCACGGGCATACGCCGCTCTACCTGCGCTACAACAGCGGCCTGCCAATCGCCGAAAACGGGGCGGCGCTCGCGGCCCTGCTGGAATCGCTTATTCGGGCCTGGCCCACCAGAAAAACGGAGCTGGTGCTGATCGGCCACAGCATGGGCGGCCTGGTCGCCCGGAGTGCCTGCGAGCAGGCTCCAAAGAGCGCCGCCTGGGCGCGGCGCACGCGGATGCTGATCAGTCTGGGGTCGCCCAACACCGGCGCGCCGCTGGCACGGCACGGTGAGCTGCTGCAGCGTGCACTCGATACCTTTGCGGTGACCGCGCCACTGGGCCGCCTCGGTGCCGCGCGCAGTCGCGGGGTCAAGGATCTGCACGACGGCCTGCCGGCTGGCGCGATTTCCGGTCATCCGCAGATCGAGCTGCGCTTCATCGGCGCGCATCTTGGTGCTGCCGCTGATGGTGCACTCGCGAGTCTTTTCGGCGATGGCCTGGTGCCCGTCGCCAGCGCTACCACGCTGGACGGGTACACCCCGACCACGCACCTCGTGCTGGGCGGCGTCGGCCATCTCGGCCTGCTGAACGATCCGCGTGCGCTGGCGCAGATCAAGGCTTGGCTGTAGCTGCGCGCCGGGCCTGCATAAAGGCGGGAAAGGAAGGAAGCGAAGAAGAGCGAGCACGGACGCGAAGGGGAGCCTTATCCGGACTTGATTCTGGGTATTCGCCTTCCTTCGCTTCCTTTCAGCTTTTCCTTCGCTTCCTTTCCACCCCGCTTTTTTGCGCTTGTGCCGACTCGGAAGCGCCAACTCCCCACGTGTACGAATGGACAAGTGTTAAGTTTGTGTGGACTCCCTAGCCTGCAGCCATTGCATCTTGGCTCAAGGGAGGTCCTCATCATGAAACTCAAGCGCACTCAACTGGCGTTCGCACTGACCGCGGCGCTGGCCGCCCTGCCAGCCAACCAGCTTTTCGCCCAGACCGGGCCAGACGCGGAGGATGAAGCCGACAAGTCAGAAGCGGCGCAGCTCGGCACCATCACGGTCACTGCGCGCAAGCGCGAGGAAAGCCTGCAGGACGTGCCGATCGCCGTCACCGCCTTCTCCGAGCAGAAACTGGAAGACTTCAACGTCGAAGACATTTCCGATCTCGACGCGCAGGTCCCGAACCTGACCATCTACGCCGCACGCGGCTCGTCGAGCACGGTCACCGCCTATATCCGCGGTGTCGGCCAGTCCGATCCACTCTGGGGCGTCGATCCGGGTGTCGGTATCTATCTCGACGATGTCTACATCGCGCGACCGCAAGGTGCGCTGCTGGATGTGTTCGACGTCGAGCGGATCGAAGTTCTGCGTGGCCCGCAGGGTTCGCTGTACGGCAAAAACACCATCGGCGGCGCCATCAAGTACGTGTCGCGCCCGCTCGACCAGGATTTTTCCGGTCGCGTCAGCCTGACCGCCGGCGAATACAACCAGGCCGACGCCAAGATCAGTGTCAATGTCCCGCTCGGGGAGTCGGGCTGGGTCGCGCGCTTCGCCGGTGCTTCGCTCAGTCGCGATGGTTTTGGCGAAAACGTGCGCACCGGGCAGGACGTCAGCGACAAGGAAATCGTCGCTTCGCGCTTTACCCTGGGCTACATCGGCAGCGATTCCTTTACCTTCCGCCTGAGTGTCGACCAGATCGATGACGCTTCCGCGGTCCGCGGAGCGCGGATGCTCACCACCAATCGCTTCGCGCCGGGCGTGCTGCCGCTGCCGGGCCGCTATGACGTGCGCAACGGCATGCCGAACGTCAACGACACGCAGATGGACGGCCAGTCCATGACGCTCGACTTCAATCTGAGCGACAACTGGAGCTTGAAGTCGATCACCGCGCACCGCGAGTCGGACACGGAAACCAACATCGATTTCGACACGCTGCCGAACGTCGTCGCCGACGTCAAGGCGTTCTACAACGATGATCAGCTGAGCCAGGAATTCCAGGCCAACTACGATGGCGGCGGAGCGCTGACCGGCGTCATGGGCCTGTATTGGTTCAAGGGCGAAGCCGGTGGCAAGGTGCTCAACAATTTCTTCAACCTGGCTTTCGGCAATACCAACGGCACCGTCGATACCGATTCGATCGCCTTCTATGGCGAGGGCACGTGGCGTTTCACCGACCAATGGGCGCTGACCTTCGGCGGCCGCTGGACCGATGAAGAAAAGACTGTCGACATCTTCAATCAGACCTTCACGAACGCGAACTTCAACGTCCCGGTTTCGACCGTGTCGGATCTAAACGACAGCGTCAGCTTCACCAACTTCTCGCCGAAGGTTTCGCTCGACTACCAGGTGACCGAAGACACCTTGCTGTACGGCCTGGCCTCGCGCGGTTTCAAGAGCGGTGGCTTCAACATCCGCGCGAACATCTCGGCGGTGCCGGCGTCAGGCTTGCCGTTTGACGACGAGACCGTGACCACTTACGAGTTCGGCGCGAAAATGGCCTTCCTGGACGACAGCTGGTTCGTCAACGCCGCGGTGTTCCACAGCGACTACAAAGACATCCAGTTGTCCATTTTCACCACGGTTCCCAACAGCAACCCGCCCGTGTTCTTCGGCGATTTCACCAACGCGGGCTCCGGCACCGCGCAGGGCGCCGAGATCGAAGTATTCGGGCAGCTCAGCGAGCATTGGCTGGTGCAGGGCAATCTTGGCTGGCTTGATGCCGAATACGACACCTTCGTCAGTCGCGGTGTCGATATTTCATCCACGCAGAAATTCACCAATGCGCCGGAATTCTCGGGCGCAGTCTCGCTGCAGTACGTGACGGAACTGGAGTCGGGCGGCGAACTGCGCGGACGCGTGGGTTACAGCTACCAGAGCTCGGTGATCCCGACCACGGATCTGTCGCCGCTGATCGAGCAGGAGGGCTACGGCCTGGTCAATGCGAGCCTGATCTGGCAGGTCAACGATCAATGGAAGCTCGCGCTGCAGGGCGAGAACCTGGCCGACGAGGAATACCGTACGACCGGGTACAACTTCGCTGCTGCCTTCGGCATCGTCACCGGCTTCTACGGCAACCCGCGCACGGTCTCGCTGACCGCGAGCTACGAGTGGTGAGATGGCGGGCCGAGCGCTGCTCGGCCGCCTTGAAGTAGGTCATGTTGGCCGCGTCAGCGGACTACTTGACGGCTGTTCCCGCAAACCGCCGTCAAGTAGCTCGCTGCGCGAGCAACATGACCTACGAAAGCGACAAGCTTCGATGACCAGGAAGGCGTTTTCACGGTTACCGATCTTTGCCGGTCGTGCAGGCACGGCTGGTGTAACCTCACTCGCGTGGACGCCAACCCTCCCATGACGCGAATCCTCATCGCCGACGATCACCCGATGTTCCGGGCGGCGCTGATCCACACATTGCGCGAGCTGGTGCCAGACGCGAGCCTGGTCGAAGCCGGTTCGCTGGAAGCGGTACACAGCTGGCTCGAAGCCAGCCCCGATACGGACCTGTTGCTGCTCGACCTGCATATGCCGGGCAGCCACGGCTTGGCTGGACTGGCGTCCGTGCGTTGCCGGCACCCGGCAGTCGCGGTGGCGATGATCTCGGCCAATGACGATCCCGAAGTGATCGCGCGCGCCATCGAGTTCGGCGCGCAGGCCTTCATTCCCAAGAGTGCCACCCCTGCGGAAATGGCCGCGGCGCTGCGCGCGGTCTTCGCGTGCGAAGTCTGGGTGCCGCGTTCGATGCAGATGCGCGCGCCCTCGGTGGCGGAGGTCGATCGCGAACTCAGCCGCCGACTAGGCTCGCTCACGCCACAACAGTTTCGGGTGCTCGAGCTGGTTGCCCTGGGCAAGCTCAACAAGCAGATTGCCGACGCGCTCGGCATCCAGGAGCGCACGGTCAAGGCGCACCTGCAGGCGATCTTCGAAAAGCTCGGCGCGCGCAACCGCACCCAGGCCGGCGTCATCCTGCGCCAGCTCGAGCTGACCGACCCGGCGCACCAGGTCGAGACGGCGTAGCGTGAAGAACGCTGGACGCCGTGTCCCACGACTGCTGATTCCTCGCTGCTGGGAAGAGAAGTTTTTTGACGCAAAGTGACGCAAAGGGAGCAAAGGACGCAAAAGAAGCCAGAGCTAGTCTCAGCCGGTTATATGCGAACTCTTGCTCCGCCTTTTTTGCGTCCTTTTGCACCCTTTGCGTCCCTTTGCGTCAAAAATCACGGGTGATCCGGAGCGTGCACGAACCCAACGCGCAGTCACGTCCCGTGGCCTGTATCGGTCACCCATGACCCCCGGCGCGCTCCTGGTCATTGGTGCGCTGCTGTGGGTCGGTATGCTGTTTGCAGCAGCGATCTATGGCGAGCGCAACGAGCGGCTGCAGCGGCGTTCGAACGTGATCTATGCGCTGTCGCTCGCGGTCTATTGCACCTCGTGGACCTTCTACGGCACGGTTACCCAGGCGATGCGCCACGGCTGGTGGGTGCCGCCGACCTTCGTCGGCACGATCCTGCTGTACCTCTTTGCCTGGCCGCTGATGGTGCGGCTGGTCGAGGAAGCGCGTGCGCGCAACAGTACCTCGATTGCCGACCTGCTGGCTTCGCGCTTCGACAAGAGCCCGCTGATCGCAGCGCTGGCAACCGGCATCGCGCTGATCGGGCTGGTGCCCTATATCGCGTTGCAGCTGAAGGCGGTCGCCCAGAGTTTCGATCTGCTGGCCAATGGACTGTTCGGCGGCACCCCGCCCGGCTGGCAGGATTCGGCCGCGCCAGCCGCGGTGTTGATGGCCCTGTTCGCGATGCTCTTCGGCACGCGCCGCGCGGGCGTGACTTCCTGCGGCATCGTGCTGGCGATGGCTTTCGAATCGCTGTTCAAACTGTTTGCGCTGCTCGCGGTCGGGATCTACGTGGTGTTCGTGCTGTATGACGGCCCGTTCGCGCTGGGCCAGGCGGCACAGGCCCTGCCATCGCCGGCACCTCCTGGAACCGCCTTCCTGACCTTGGTCCTGCTCGGCGCGCTGGCGATGTTTTCGCTGCCACATCAATTCCACATGGCGGTGGTCGAGTGTCGCGGCCCGGGGCAGGTGCGCAGTGCACGCTGGCTGTTTCCCGTCTATCTGCTGCTGATCAGCCTGTTCATCCTGCCACTCGCCTGGGCCGGCCAGTTATTGCTCGCCGGCACGGCGATCCCGAGCGATCTCGTCGTGCTCGGGCTGCCACTGCAGAGCGGTGCCCAGCCACTGGCGATCCTCGCCTTTCTCGGTGGCATGAGCGCCGCGACCGGCATGGTCGTGGTGGCGACGCTCACCCTCGGCATCATGGTCGGGAACCACTGGCTCACACCCCTGCTGCTCCCGGGCGCAGGTGGCAACCTCAAGTTGCAGGTGCTCTGGCAGCGCCGTGCCGTGATCGTGCTGGTGCTCGCTGCGGCGTATGTCTACAGCCGTTTCATCGTCGCCGGCGACGCACTCGCCGACGTCGGCTCGATTGCCTTTGCCGCGCTCGCCCAATTGGCGCCGGCGGTGATCGCCGCGCTGTACTGGCCACGTGCGCGCCGTCGCGGGGTGCTCGCGGGCATGAGCGCCGGCTTGCTGCTCTGGGCCTATACGCTGCTGCTGCCGGTGCTGGCGCATGCGCTGGGACATGATGGCTGGGCGCTCGCCGGGCCGTGGGGCCTGGCCTTTCTCGCACCGCACGCGCTGTTCGGCATCGGCGGCGTCGACGCGCTCACCCACGGCGTGCTCTGGAGCCTCGCGCTCAACAGCTTGGTGTTGATCACGGTCTCGCGGCGCGAGGCTGCGCAGGCACCGATCGACGATCTCGCACGCGTGCTCACGCGCAACGAGCTCAAGGATGTGGCGGCGCGCCTGCTCGATCCGGAGCGCGTGGCCAGCCTGCTCGGTGCCAGTGGCGATGGCGACGACAAGGCCGATGCGCGCCTGCTGCGCACGGTCGAGCACGAGCTCTCGGCGCTCGTCGGTGCCGCCTCGACGCGGCTGCTGCTGGATGCGGCGCGACGCGGCGCACGTGGCGAGCTGCAGGCGATGACCGAGGTGGTGGGCCAGGCGCGCGAGGCGGTGTCGTTCAGCCATGCCCTGCTCGACACCGCGCTCGCCAATCTCAGCCAGGGTATCAGCGTCGTCGATGGCAACTTGCGCCTGGTCGCCTGGAACCTGGGCTACGACGCGCTGGTGGGCTATCCGCCCGGGTTCCTGGAAGTCGGGCGTCCGGTCGCTGACCTGTTCCGCTACAACGCCGAGCGCGGCCTGCTCGGGCAGGGCAACATCGACGAGCTGGTGGAACGCCGGATCGCGTACCTGCGTGCCGGCTCGCGCTATGTGTTCGAACGCAACTGGCCGAACGGCACCGTGATCGAGATCCGTGGGAATCCGATCGCGGGCGGTGGCTTCGTCACCACCTACACCGATATCAGCGCTTTTCGGCGTGTCGAGGCGGACCTCACCACCGCCAACGAGACCCTCGAGGCGCGCGTCGACTCGCGCACGCGCGCCCTGCGCGCCGCCACCGAGGAAGCCGAGCGCGCCAACGAGGCGAAGACGCGTTTCCTGGCAGCCATCAGCCACGATCTGCTGCAGCCGCTGAATGCCGCGCACCTGTTCACCCACGCATTGGGCCAGCAACTGCAGCAGCCCGAGCACCGCGCGGCGGTCCAGAACATCTCCAGCGCGCTGACCTCCACCGAGGCGCTGCTCTCGGGCCTGCTGGACCTGTCACGCCTGGACGCCGGCGGCCTGAGTCCGCGCGTGCGCGGCTTCGCCGCGGCGGAGCTCATGGATACGCTGACCACCGAATTCGGCGTGATGGCACGCGAGCGCGGCCTGGTCCTGGCGTCGGTCCGCTCGAGCCTGTGGCTGACCAGCGACCCGCAACTGCTGCGTCGGGTGCTGCAGAATTTCGTCGCCAATGCGCTGCGCTATACCCGCAGCGGCAGCGTACTGATCGGCATCCGTCGGCGCCCGGACGCGGTCGAGATCCAGGTGGGAGACAGTGGTCCGGGCATCGCGGAAGAAGATCGGACGCGCATTTTCGAGGAGTTCCAGCGCCTGCCCGCCGCCCGTGCCGCCGCCCCCGAAGGCCTCGGCCTCGGCCTTGCGATCGCCTCGCGCATCACCACGCTGCTCGGCCACACCATCACGCTGACGAGCGTTCCCGGGCGTGGCACGCTGATCGGCGTGATCGTCCCGCGCGCGCCGGTCGGCGATCGCACCATGGTGGCGGCGCCGCCGGTCCTGCGCAAGATCGCAGCCGGACGCCGGGTGCTGCTGGTCGACAACGACCGCGACGGCTTGCGCGCACTGGCCACGCTCCTGCGTGGCTGGGGCGTCGAGGTCGCCACGGCCAGCAACGGCGCTGCGGCGGAAGCGCTGCTCGCCGAAGCTTCAGCCGAGGTGTTGATCCTCGACTACCACCTTGACGATGGCGACACCGGCCTCGCGCTGCATGCGCGTCTCAGCGAACGCTTTGGCCCACGCCCCAGCATCCTCATCAGCGCCGACCACGGCCCCGGGCTCCGCGCCCTGGCCGCCGAGCGCGAAGTCCATCTCCTGCACAAACCGATCAAGCCGCTGGCGCTGAGATCGGTGTTGACGCGGATGCTGGGGTGAGGCGTCGCGATGATGGCGAGATCAAGATCAAAGGTTCAACGCAGAGACGTAGGCCGGAGTGGCCCGCTCCGCCCGACCAATCGTTGCCAATCAATCCGCTCGGGCCTCTCCGGCGCTTGGCGAAGAGCGCCGCTGAGCCCGATCGGAATCAGCTTCGGGCGAAAACCGATCCGTGGGCCGATCGGCCACAGCGGCCTACGTGTCCCGCCCGCGAACATACGGCGTCGATCACCCGGGCCGCCTGCTCGCGGATATCCGGGATGGCGGTGCATTCCCACAGGCTGCCGCGGGCGAGGGCGCCGAGCAGCCAGGCGGAATGCGTGTGGCCGCGTGCATCGACGAGCGCGTTGTCGGAATCGACGCTGAGCCCAAGCCCCAGCGCATCCGCGCGGGCGTGGCCGTGTTCGATGAGGCTGCCGATCAGCGGGCTCGCGGCGGCGCCGATGCGCGTCTCCAGCCCACAGGCCTGCAGCACCAGCTCAGCCCGCTGCAGCCGCGTGATCTCCGAACCGCGCGGTTGCCATGCGATCACCACCGCCCCGGCATCAGCGGCGCGCGCGCTCAGTAACCGCCCGGCGCAGATCTGCAAGCGGCCCTCTGCCATCAGCCGCCGCAATTGCGCGTCGATTTCCGGCGCCATGCGATGGCGCGCGGAATCCCACCAGGTGCGCAGGTGACGCAGGAAGCGTGCGCGCTCCGGAACCGCGAGCGCTTGCCACAGATGGGTCGTTTCGTGGCGCAGGCTTTCCATGACCGAGCGCCAGTCGGGCGCCGCGAGCATCGCGGCGCGAATCTCACGCAACCACGCGCACAGGCGCGGCTGCGCTTCCATTCGCGCCAGCAGGCTCGCGGTTTCGCCAGGCGGCAGCGGACCCGCACGCGTCTGCGTGGCAGGCAGCAATCCATGCCGCGACAGCATGTGGATGCGTGCATCCGGATAACGGTGCGCGGCGGTGAGGGCCAGGTCGACGGCGGTCAAGCCGCTGCCGATGATGATCACATCCGGCCGCCGCGGGAGATCCCCGGCCGCACGCGTGAATTGCCAGGGATCGACGCGATAGCTGCCGCGATCGACCAGCTCCGGCGCAATGCCACGCAGGCAGCGCGGCGGCATTGCGCCAGGAGCGAGCACCAGCGCGTGCACGCGCCGGCGCTGACCATCGGCACCCAGTAGCTCCCAGCTTCCGTCGGCATGCCCATGCGCGCCGATGACTTCGGTCCCCCAGGCCTCGCAATCCTCTTCTTCCAACGCCGCGCGCAGCCGCGCGTGCAAGTAGCTGCCGTAATCGGCACGCGGATAGAACGCTTCGGTATCGGCGCTGCCATCGCGCACAGCCAGGTATTCGACAAAGTCGTCGGGCTCGGACTCGAGTACGCTCATCCGCCGCGCACGCACATTCAGCCGATGCTGCGGATCGCTGGTCTGGTAGGCGACCCCACTGCCGTTGGCCTCGGGTGCTGCAATCCACAGCAGGGCCGGACGCTGTCCACGCGGATGCTGTTGCCAGGCGACGATCGCCGCCACCGCCGCCGCGCCACCCCCGACGATGGCGACGCCTGCATCCGCCGCAGCCGTGGCTGGGCTGCCGTCGCCGCCGGGCGTCGTATCCGAATACACCTCGGCGCCCGCGTGCCCGTACCAAGACTCGAACGTGTCCACCGGCGCTGCGTAGCTGGTCCGACTGAATGGGGTAAAGGCCCGCTTGCTCATGGGCGCCTCCGTTGCAGTTGCTAACAGTCAACCACGCGGCCCGTTAAAGCCTCGCTAAGCGCAGGTTACATTTGGGGTACAGGGGATGCGGATTGCGTTCATACCCGCCGCCTGGGGTAGCGAGGTTCCGTGCGCGCGACAACAGCCATTTTAGCGGGAAGACTGCTCGCGCCGGCGGCCGCGTCTCCCTACGTAGCCAGAGCCGGGCGCCTTGCGCGCGCAGCAGTTTTCCGAATACGGGACTGGCGGGCGCATAGGACCCGGCCTACCTCCAAGTGCCAGCCGCGCGCCACGCTCAAAACCCGTAACGCAGAAACCCCCCATCCACCGCGATGCACTCGCCAGTGATGTAGCTCGCCGCCGGCAGGCACAGGAAGGCGACCGCCGCGGCGACTTCCTCAGGCTCGCCGATGCGCGCCATCGGCGTGCGTGCGAGCACCTCGTCGAGATAGTCGGTGTCCGCCAGTGCAAGCGCCGAGCGCTGGGTGCGGATATACCAGGGCGCTACCGCATTCACGCGGATGCCATCGCACGCCCACTCACAGGCGAGGTTGCGCGTCAGTTGCGCGATTGCCGCCTTGCTCATGCCGTACGGCGCGCCGGTGCGCACATGGGTCAATCCGGACACCGAGGCGATGTTCACGATCGCGCTTGCCGCGTGCACGGCCAGCCACGGATGCAACAGCCGCGACAGCGAAAATGCCGCGTGCACATTGGTCGCGAACAGTGCGAGCACCTCCGCGTCGGAGTAGTCGAGCGCGCTCTTGCGCACATTGCCACCCGCGTTGTTGACCAGGATATGCACCGGCGTCGACAGGTCGCGGACCCAGTCGATCAGCTCGAGGCGTTGCTCACTGTTCCCGACATCGGCGGCAAAGGCGCGCACCTGGCGTTGCGGGAATTCCTCCTCGAGCTCGACGCAGCGCTGATCGAGCAGGCCCTCGTCGCGCGCCACCAGCAACAGGTCGGCGCCGAACGCGAGCAACTCGCGCGCACACGCAAGGCCGATCCCCCGCGTCGCCCCGGTGATCAGCGCAGTTTGTCCGGAAAGGCGCCAGCGGTCTGCGAACATGGGTTGGCCTAGTCAGTGAAGTGAAAAAGACTAACGCGCTTGTGGTGGGTCTGCGCTGCGCGCATACGCATTTCCCTAAATTAATGCAACGCGTCCGCCCACAGCGCACCCCCACCACAGGCGCAAAGCGTCCGCGCACAGCGCAGACCCACCACAGGCGCAAAG
>JANPJV010000220.1:0-54652 GCA_031425695.1 Rhodanobacteraceae bacterium
AAAAAGCCCGGCCTCGGCCGGGATTTTTCATTGTGGGGTTTGAGGCTTCGGGACGGCGGCGCTCCTGCGCCGCTGCTCTTGCTCTACCTGGATGAGAGTGGCGGCGCGGGAGCGCCGCCCTTCGAGTCGGCCCAATCGGCAGGCGTCAACGCCACCATTCCATGTCGAATGCGCGCGCGGTCACATTGATCGCTTGGCGTGCCGTCCTCGTATGAGGCGCCGAGCTCCCGGCAGGGACTGGGTCGGCGGGCATAAATCGAACAGCTCACGGCGCTGCCCGGTGCTCCCGCCAATGCCACGCAGCGCGGCTGCGGTTGATCCGTTCCGAGCATCGCCACCTCACGCGGGTTGAGCGTGCCCACCAACTCGACCGGCACCGCGTCGGGCCCATTGGTTTCCAGCCAGTGGAAGGCCACGCGGTAACTGACGCAGCAGGCGCCGCAGGAAAGACAGGGATGGCTCATCCGCGGAGTGTGGGCAGCGGGTGGCGATATCGCAAGCACACGCTCCCGACGTGTCCAAATGGACGAGAGCGCGCCGCCGCCAGCGCGCATACACTCCGCCCAGTCGTCATCACCCGGGGAGGGGGAATGAACGCATGCATGAAGGCCGCGGTCGCGGTCGGTTTCAGCCTGGGGTTGGCCGGCGCTGCCGGGGCGGCCTGTGTCGATAACGTGGTGCTGGTGCACGGCAACGCCGGCGCTCCCGCTGATTTCAACAACACCTACAACGAACTTCTAGCGCGTGGCTACACCAGCGCCCAGGTCTATCGACCGAACTGGGGCAGCAAGCTTTGCCCGGCGTGCAACGATCACTACGGCAGTGAGGAAACGCCGGTCGCGACTGCGCTGACATCGGCCAAAGCCGCGTCATGTACCGGCAAGATCGACGTGATCGGGCATTCGATGGGTGTGACGCTGGCGGCGCGCCAGATCAGCAAGCTCGGACTCGCCGGCTCGGTCCACACCTTCGTCGGCATTGCCGGCGCCGTGCGCGGGCTCTGGAGCTGTGGCACTTATCCCTTCAACGTGGCGACCAGTACCTGCGGTTCGTGGGGTCTCTCGGTCGGCAACCCCTTCGTCAACAGCCTGCAGAGCCAGGCGTGGGGCACACGCAAGTACTCGATCAAATCCTGGTCAGACCAGATCGTCTGTTCGACGGGGATATGTACCGTTGGTGGCGTGCACTCATCGACCATTCCCGGCGAAAACGGTAGCTCGACCTTCGTGCTCGGCCATTTCGGGCTGCAGACCGGCACCGCCGTTACTCAAGTGAATCTGATTCAGTAGCGTCGTTGGCATCCAGGCGGGCGTCGGCCGAATCCACGCGGGCGCCCGGGGGAATGATCAGGAATCCTTGTGGCGCCGGCCAATAGAACCAGAGCTCGGGCTGGCGCGCGAAAGCGTCGAGGAAGAGGCCGTTGACCTCGGCGACCAGGCCGCCCAGTGTCTGCGTGGATCTGATCTCGTAAAGCTGGACACAGCGCTCACCGGTTTTCCAATCGACTTTGACCTCAATGCAGCGCTTGGGTCCGGGCAGATCGAGTGCCAGCTTCAGCACCCCGGAACGCCAATAGGCCTGACGATCGCCCGGATAGCGCACCGGCGTGACGCCCGTGCCCGGGCGCGGCGGGGAGTCGGCCGCGACCAGCACCAGCCGGCCAGCCGCAACGCTCTGGATGATCCGCGCATGCGCCCCGCCGGTAGCGATGCCGGTGTCCTTCCCGCACACGGCCGTGACCATGCGAATGCGGAAGTGCATGTAGGCGTAGCGGACCCAGCCAAAGCCGGGCGGCCGCGCAGGCAACCCGCGATAGACCATGTCCGAGCGAAATCCAGCCGCGCGCAACGAGGCCAATGCGGCCAGGCCCTGGTTGAAATTGAAGAAGAAACACAGGCCCGGCTCCATGCCGGTCTCGCCATTGCGCTCCAGGGGCATGGTCCGCGCAAGGGCTTTCCAACCGCGACCGAGCGCGCGGAAGACGTCCGCGTGCTCGAGCAGGAAGCCGAAACGGAAACGCCAGTCGAATTCGGGATCGTCGGGATCGAAGCCGAGCGTCACCCGCCCGCCGCGACTGCCGCCCACCTCCTCGCGCATCAGCAGTTTCGAATGCGCCAGGCGCGCGAAGATGCGCACGCACCAGCTCCAGGGAAGAACGGCAGCGATGCCAGGCACCAGCCAGAGCGAAACCAGATCGCGCAACTCACGTTTTATCTTGAACAGCAAGCGCGCGCCTCTCCGTGTCGGTGCCTCTGGGAGCCGAGCTGTCTCGACTGATCATGGGTCCAAGCAGTCTAGCGTCCCAACAGCCAGCTCTCGCATGTGGCACAGGGATGATCAAACCCTAAGAAATTGACGCGCAATCCACGGCCCCGATAGTCTTCGTGTTCTACTTCGCTTTCACCCTGCAAGGATTGAGCTCATGCGCGTAGTGATCGATTTGACCGAGGACGATCTCGAGCACTTCCGTGCCGCGATGCGCCGCGCCAAGGAAGCTGCGCACCACCTCACTCCGCAGGAGGTGACCGCCGCGGCGCAGAAGCTGTTGGAGGACACGCAGGGCGCGCAGGTTCCCGAATTCGTGAGCTCGCGCATGAAGCGCCTGGCGACGCTGATCGGCATGGTCCACGACACCAACTGGGGCCTGTCCGATCACGAGCGGCACGAGATCCTCTCGGCGCTCACCTATTTTGCCGACCCGCAGGACGCGATCCCGGACACGATTCCGGTGCTCGGCTTCCTCGATGACGCAATCATGATCGAGCTGGTCGTCGAAGAACTGAAGCACGAGATCGACGCCTACGAAGATTTCTGCGCCTTCCGCACGCAGGCGGGCGAGGAGCATGGCGGCGAGCACGCTGAAGGTCTGGTGCGGAATGACTGGCTCGAACAACGCCAGCAGGAGCTGCTCGACCGCATGCGCACTCGCCGTTCGCGCGACTCCGGCTACGGCGGCCGCGGCGGTTTCTCGCTGTTCTCGATCCGCTGAGCGGCTGTGCTCCCCTCTCCCGGGCTTCTGGGGAGATGGGTCGGGGGAGAGGGCGGCTACTTGCAATGCAGAGCACCCTCTCCCCAACCTCTGTCCCCCCAAAAGCACGGGAGAGGGAAGCCAAAAATTGTTATTCCAAACCAAATAGTTAGGCAAGCCTGAGCGCGGGTTTTCGCAACCTGCCCTGAATTAATGCCAACTGTCTTCCTGTGAGCGCGTGCACAATGTGAGTGGCGCGTATACATAAGATTCGCACCCATCGAAAGGAGGGTGTGAACCTGATGCGAAAGATTTGTGCTTGGTCCGTCGCGATGGCAATCGTGGGTGGCCTTTATGCCCAACCGCTGCTCGCAACCGCCATGGACGCGCCGTTGAGCCCGTCCACTTTCATTTCCAGTGCTGCGCAGCTCGACGGTACGCTGCGCCTCCGCGGGATCAAGACCGCCGAGGGTGGCTCTGCCGAGTTCGAGCTCACGCGCTTCCAGGTCTTCACCCACGACGCCAGGATCGTGGTCGAGCGCGGCGACGGCCAGCGTGAAGAGGCGGCGGCACCCGCAACCGCTTTTTTTCGCGGACAGATTGCCGGTGAAGCAGGGTCGCGCGTCTTCGTTTCGGTCGAGACAACCGGCAATGTCAGCGGACTGATCGAGCGCGGCGGCAAGATGCTGCAGCTGGTCGACCTTGGCGCAGGCGCCGAACGCCTGGTCATGCAGGTGATCCCCGACTCGCCGCACAAGGCGCATGGCGAGGGCTTCACCTGCGGCAGCGACAAGTTGGCGTCGCCGCCAGCCACGGCCTTTCCGATCAGCGATCTCAAGAGCTTGCCTGTCCCGCCGCCGCCGACCGGCGATACGGCGGACAAGTCCACCGCGTCCGCCAACTATCGTGCGCGTATCGCGATCGAGACGGATTTCGAGTTCTACTCGCGCTTCAACAGCACGTCGACCGCGACGACCTATGTCGGCAACCTGATCGGATTCGCGTCGACCATCTATACCGCGCAGGTCCAGACGCAGCTCGAGGTCAGCTATCTGCGCCTGTGGTCCACCGCGTCGGATCCGTGGGTACAGACGACATCGAACTGCGGCATGTTCGAGTTCGGCAAGTACTGGAATGACAACATGAGCGGCACCAGCCGCACGATTGCACACATGCTCAGCGGCAAGAGCACCGGCGGCGGCGTGGCCTGGCTTGGCGTGCTGTGCTCGACCGGTTTCAACACGTCGACCAGCAGTTCGAACTGCCCGGGGATGGCTGCCAATGGCAACTTCGGCGGTGGCTATGGCTTCACCGGGAATATCACCGGTAGCTTCAACGCCGCCAATCCGACGCCGGTGTGGGACATCGTCGCCACCTCGCACGAGATTGGCCACAACTTTGATTCACCGCACACGCACTGCTACAACAACGTCGGCGGGAACGCGAGCCCGGTCGACCAGTGCTACAACGGCGAAGCCAGCAATAGCTGCTACTCGGGAGCGCAAGCGCTGCCGGGCGCGCAGGGTACGGGCTCGGGCACGATCATGAGCTACTGTCACCTGCTGAGTGGCGGCATGTCGAACATCAGCCTGACGCTCGGTGCCGGTCATGCGTTTGGCGTGCAACCAAGTCGCGTGCCTACGCGCATGGCCGCGCATGTGGCGTCCAAGGCCTCACAGAACCCAAGCTGCCTGGCACTCGGCGCACCGGTGACGCCGACCATTTTTGCGACCCGATTCGAATGACAGTGATATCGGGTGCGGACAAGGGTGTGCCCTTTCAATGATGCAAGTCATGAAATGAAGAGAAGCAAAAACCACGCTTTTGGGTGAGCGTGGCCGAACATGCCACGACGGCTTGTTTGGCCGTGAAGCTTGGGGTGACACCAGTGGGCCGCTGGTTCAGGGCCCACTGGCTGTCTGTCAGTCCCCGCCGCCACACCCACCGCAACCACCGCCGCCCCCGCCCGAATCGCCGCTGCTGCTGTCCGAGCTCGAGCTGGACGATGAGCTGGTGTCGCTGCTGGAAGGTGGTTGGCGCACATTGTGGTATTGCGCGTAAGCGGTCCCGCTCAATGCCGCGGTCCCCAGCAGCGCGACGGCGATGCCGAGCTCGTTGTTCTTCGGTGCGCGGGTAGTACGTTCGTGGCGATGGCGAATCAGCCGCAGCACGTCATCACCAGCCGTGCTGCGGGTCGGTGTGCGCAGCAACTGGACCAGCGCGGCAATGCCGACGCCGACGCTCAAGACCACCAGAAAGGCCACCGGGCGGTCGCGGCCGAGTCCAATCGCGATCTTGCTGAGGCCAATGGCCGTCAGGACGATCCAGGGCATGGCGCCGATCCAGCGCACGCGCCAGGTGTCGGGCTCGTCGAGCAACAGCCGGCGGCGCGTGAGATCGCGCCGGATCGGGTCGAGCACGACTTTGGCCCGGCGTAGCAGCGTTTCTGGTTTGCCGTCGGCCTCGATCATGCGCGCGACCGCATCCAGCGGTGGATCCATATGCAGCCCGCGCTTCTTGATGGCGAGCGCACTCATCGATGCGTTCCATTCAGCGCCATCGGTGGCGAGCAGTTGTGCCACCGAAGCATCCAGGCAGCGCGCGGTTCCGTCGGCGAGATAGGCAATTTCGTATGGGCTGAGCTGGCTGCGGTCGCCGCCGCCGAGATCGCGCGCGCGCTTGCGCAGCACGCTACTCGCAACCGCCGCGACCACGATCAGCGCCATGAACAGGGTCAGGAAGTCGCCGCCGTTCCAGTTGAAGGGATTGGCATCGAGCGCAAACGCCTGGCTGGCGCCGAGGCTCGCGGCCAGCAGCACCAGCATGGCCGCCAGTTGTTGCCGGGTCGGCGCCGAGGGCTTGCGGATCACCCAATAGCGCTTGCGATCGACCTTTTCGGCACGGGGTTGCGGTGCAAAGAGTTGCGTCACGGTGGGCCACAGATCCCGCGGGATTGGCCCGAAGTAGTCTTCGTAGAGCGCCAAAGTGTGCGCATATTGCTCCCGGTGCCGCGCCACTTCAGTGGCGCCGCCGCGCGTCGGTGCGTGATG
This sequence comes from Rhodanobacteraceae bacterium, assembly GCA_031425695.1. Classification (GTDB taxonomy): domain Bacteria; phylum Pseudomonadota; class Gammaproteobacteria; order Xanthomonadales; family SZUA-5; genus JANPJV01. Next base: position 6,019 of record JANPJV010000220.1, read on the forward strand.
CAGCGGACGTGCGAGCACCTCGCCGCAGAAGCGTTCCCAGTAGTCGCGGCTGTGGATGAGGTGCAGGTGCCAGACCTGGTCGACCGTCTCGCTGGGAGTGAGTGGCGTCGCGCTCGCACAGGAAAGGAAGCAATAGCGTCGGTACTCTTCGACCGCGCGGCGGGCATGCTCGACCGACCAGCCCTGTTCGTGCGCCAAACGCCGAGTGAAATCAGTGCCTTGCGCAGTGGCTTCGAAAGGGTGAGCTTGAATCCGGTGCCACAGTCCAAGTAGCGCCGGGGTGAACCTACTCGACTCGGTGTCCGTCATTGCGGCTTCCTCGTTCGGGTCTGCAACCAGCCTATGGAAGATTTGCGACAGTTCCATGACGTTGTCATCTTTGAAGTCGAGCGGCAGTTTCGGGCCGATACTCGGTCATCCAGCCGTGGAGAACTTCGATGAAAGCCTGTCTGTCCATTGCATTGCTGTCACTGGTGAGTATGCCGCTGGCCGCGACCAGCCCGACCGAGCTGCCAGCGCCCGACTGGCTCGCTGGTGACTGGTGCGGCATCGACGGCAAGACTCGTCTCGACGAACGCTGGACGCCCGCCACCGACGGCAACATGTTCGCAATTTCGCAGACATTCGAAGACAGCAAGCTGGCAATGTTCGAGTTCCTCCGAATCGAGCGCAAGGATGGCCAATGGGCCTTCGTCGCGCAGCCGAACGGCAAGCCACCGACGCGCTTTCCCGAGGTCGAGCGCGGTGATCAGCGCATCGTCTTCGCCAACAGCGCAAACGACTTCCCGCAGCGTATCGAATACTGGCGCGACGCTGCCGGCCTGCACGCGCAGATTTCCGGTCCCGGGAAGGAGGGCGAGCTGAAAATCCCATTCGAATTCACGGCCGGGCGCTGCGCCGAGCCACCCGCGCCGAAAGCCACCAGCACGGCAACGCTGACCATGGCACAGGTGCTGGAAGCGTCGAAAGCTGAAGAGTGGCGCAGCCCCGATCCCGAGCGCCTGCTGTATGTCGAGATCCCGGGCGGGCGCGTCATCATCGAGCTTGCCCAGGCCTTCGCGCCACGCCACGTCGCCAACCTCCAACAGCTGGTGCGCATGAATTATTTCGACGGACTGGCCATCCTGCGCGCCCAGGACAATTTCGTCGTGCAGTGGGGCGATCCGAACGCCGAGGATGAAGCCAGTCGACGCTCGGTGGGCGCTGCCGCGCGCACCCTCGGGCCCGAGTTCGAACGGCCCGCCGCCGGGCTCGATTTCGTCCAGCTGAAAGAGGTCGACGGCTACGCGCGAGAAGTCGGCTTCGCCCACGGTTTTCCCGCGGGTCGCGATCCCGCCGAAGACAAGGCCTGGCTCGCCCACTGCTACGGCATGCTCGGCGTCGGACGCGACAATGCCGCCGACTCTGGCGGCGGCACCGAGCTCTACGTCGTCACCGGCCACGCCCCGCGCCAGCTCGATCGCAACATCACCGTCGTCGGACGCGTGATCAAGGGCATGGAGCTGCTCGCGAGCCTCCCCCGCGGCACGGCTGCGCTCGGCTTCTACGAGAAGCCCGAACAGCGCACGACAATCAAATCGATCAAGCTCGCTGCCGACGTCCCCGAGAACGATCGCGAGCCCCTCGAGCTCCTGCGCACCGACAGCGCGAGCTTCCAAAAGCTCATCGAAGCCCGTCGCAACCGCCGCGACGAATGGTACAAACGCCCCGCCGGCCACATCGACCTCTGCAGCGTGCCGCTGCCGGTGCGCGCGAAGCTTGCTGCCGATTGAAGAGTGCCTTTAGGTAGGTCATGTTGTGCGCGCAAGCGCACTACTTGACGGGTCGCAGGGCGCCGTCAAGTAGCTCGCTGCGCGAGCAACATGACCTACGCAAACATCGTCGCCAATCCGGCCTACGCAGCTTCCGCCTTGGGCTTGCCAACCACCGCCGGCACCGCATGCGCGCGGATGAAGTCGCGGACTTCGGGGTAGACGACTTCGCGCCAGCGGCGGCCGCTGAAGATGCCGTAGTGGCCGGCGCCCTTGACAGTCAGGTGGCGTTTGTCGACCTCGCTGAGGCCGGTGCAGATGTCGTGGGCGGCCTGGGTCTGGCCGACGCCGGAGATGTCGTCGAGTTCGCCCTCGATGGTAAAGATCGCGGTGTTCTTGATGGCTTCCGGGGCGACCCGCTCGCCGTGGACGAGCCACTGACCACGGGGCAGCTGATGTTCCTGGAACACGACCTTGATGGTGTCGAGGTAGTACTCGGCCGGCATGTCGAGCACGGCGTTGTACTCGTCGTAGAACTTCCGATGTGAGTCGGCATCCTCGAGATCGCCGCGCAGCAGGTCTTCGTAGAAATCCCAGTGCGATGACACGTGCCGGCTGGGGTTCATCGCCAGGAAGCCGGCGTGCTGCAGGAAGCCCGGATAGACCTTGCGGCCGTGGCCCGGATAGTTGCGCGGTACTTCATGGATGACGCTGTTCTTGAACCACGACAGCGGCTTGGTAGTGGCGAGGTCGTTGACCTGCGTCGGGCTCTTGCGGGTATCGATCGGTCCGCCCATCAGGGTCAGCGTGCGCGGCAATGCCTCGCCTGCGCTCGCCATCAGCGAAACCGCAGCAAGCACCGGGACGGTCGGCTGGCAGACACTGATCACATGCAGCCGCTCGGCACCGATGTGCGCGATGAACTCGCGGATGTAGTCGACATAGTCGTCGAGGTGGAACGCACCCTTGTCGGCCGGCACCATGCGCGCGTCGACCCAGTCGGTGATGTAGACCTTGTGGTCGCGCAGCAGGGTGCGCACGGTATCGCGCAACAACGTCGAGTGGTGTCCCGACAGCGGCGCCACCACCAGCACAATCGGGTCGTCCTTGAGATCGGCGACCGTCTGCGGATCATCGGTGAAACGCTTGAAGCGGATCAGGTTGCAGAAAGGCTTGGCCAACGCGGTGAATTCGACCACCGGCACTTCATGGCCATGCGACTCGATGCTGCGGATCCCGAACTCGGGTTTCTCGTAGTCCTTGCCGATGCGATACATGAGCTCGTAGGTTGCCGCAATTCGCGTCGCCCCCGGCAGCTTGGACAGCACACTCGAATTCTGCGAAAACATCTTCGCCGCGGCATCCGAGAAAGCCACGAACGGGCTCATCAGCGAGCGCTGAAACTCATGAAAGTGATAAAGCATGGCTGGCCTTCGCGTTGCGGGACCTCCGCACCCATATGGTGCAGCGCAACAATAGAGTTATCCAGCCCCGCGTGAGGATGTTTACATTGGAGTGGCAAGCCAGGCAGCAGTAGTAGGTCATGTTGTCCGCGCAGCGGACTACTTGACGGCATTCGGTCGCCCAAATCGTCAAGTAGCTCGCTGCGCGAGCAACATGACCTACAACAGCGCGCCGGTGCTGCGCAGAGCGGGCGAGCACCCAATCCGGGCGGAAGTCGCAGACTTCCGCACGAAACTATTCCTCCGGCTCCAAGACCACGAACAGCGAGCCTTCCCGCCGGCGGATGAGCATCAGCGTGGGGTCGCCGGCTTCCTGGGCGCCCAGGGCCGCGCGCAGGTCTTTGATCGAATTGACTTTCTTGCGGTTGACCTCGACGATCACGTCGCCGCGGGTCAGGCCGCCGCGGGCGGCGACGCCGGGCTGAATGTCAGTGATCAGCACGCCGCCATCGATAGCGAGCTGCTCGCGTTGTTCTGCAGTCAGCTCCGACAGCGCGAGGCCGAGGCGGGTTTCGCGTGATTCGATGGGCGCGGCGCCAGGGCCGGGGACGCTCGCGGTGCGCTCTTCCTCGAGCTTGCCCAGGGTCACCGTAATGTTGCGTTTCTCGCCTTCGCGCAGGATCTCGAGCTCGGCCTTGGCGCCGACCGCCATCGCGCCGACCAGCGGCGGCAGCGCCCCGGAGCTCTCGAGAAGGCGCCCGTTGAAGCTCAGGATGATGTCGCCGCGCTGCACGCCAGCCTTGGCCGCCGGCCCATTTTCTTCGACCGTCGCAACGAGCGCACCGCGCGGACGATCGAGCCCGAACTGGCGGGCCAGGCGCTGGTCCACCGCCTGGAACTGAATCCCGAGGAAGCCGCGTTCGACGAAGCCCTTGTCGGCCAGCTGCGTGGCGATTGCGGTTGCGGTATTGATTGGCACGGCAAAGGAGAGCCCGATGTAGCCGCCGCTTCCGGAGAGGATCTGCGAGTTGATGCCGATCACCTCGCCGCGAATATTGAACAGTGGCCCGCCCGAATTGCCCGGGTTGACCGCAGCATCGGTCTGGATGAAGGGGACGTACTGCTCGCGCAACTGCCGCGCCGTGGCGCTGACGATCCCCTGGGTCGCGGTGTAGCTCATGCCGAAGGGCGCGCCGATCGCGAGCACCCATTCACCAACCTCGATCTGGTCCGAATTGCCCAGGCGGACGATGGGCAGGTTCTTGGCGTCGATCTCGATGACGGCGACATCGGTGCGCTCGTCGATGCCGAGCACCTTGGCCTTGAACTCACGGTTGTCGGACAGCAGTACCTGCACCTCGTCTGCATCCTTGACCACATGCGCATTGGTCAGAATGCGGCCGCCGCTGCCGATGATGAAACCGGAACCCGAACCACGGCGCTCGGGCGCCTGGCCACCGGGACTGCCCGGTTGGCCGGGCTGGCCGGGAATGCCGAAGCGGCGGAAAAATTCTTCCATCGGGTTGTTCTCATCGCCGAACTGCTGCTGCATGCGGCGATCGGAACCGCGGACGGCGATTTGCACCACCGCATCGCGGTTGCGGCGCACGATCTCGCGAAAATCGGGCAAGCCGACGCCGCCGGTGGAGACCGCGACCGGAGGCAGCTCGGCTGGCGGCGTGTTGGTCTGCGCGTCGCTGGGACCAGTCTTCAAATAGAGACCGATCCCGACGCTGAGCGCAAGTACGCTGACGAAAACACCAACTCGGTTGGACATGGGTAGATCCCTGTTTCTTGGAAAGGCAAGACGAGGTCTTAGACCGCACGGATGGCGCAGGTTCCGAACAGGCGGTCGGCAATCAGCGCGGCTTAACGACTCGACAACACTCCCGAATCTGGGTGCGCCGTGCGTGGCTTTCAAGCGTTGCGCCATTCGCGCGCCTTTGTCGCGCATGCCGCCAGAATCATCACGCCGCGCGTGCACGAGGTTCGCGCAGGCAACGCATGGAAGGCTATGGTTCCACGGATGGGAAGCTCGACTCTGGGGATACGGAAAGGCATTTGGCGCGCACGCCTCGGCTTGCTGTGCCTGGCGCTGGCAACCAGCAGCGGGTGTGCACTCTTCACCGGTGAGCGCGATGCCCCTGAAGAAGAAGGCAGCGAGCGGCGCTCACGCGACCGCAGCGCTCAACGTGTCCGCGTGTTCATTCGCGGCATCCAGGGGGAGCGCCGTACCGCGGCGTCGAGCGCGATCGAGCTCAAGGGATTGATGAGCCGCACCGATGCCAGCGACGCGCTGATCCGTCGCGTGCACGGGCGTGCGCACCAGCAAATAAAGACCGCGCTGCAGCCGTTGGGCTACTACCACGCGAACGTCACCAGCACGCTGGAGCTCAATGGGCGCACCTGGTTCGCGCGTTTCGTAATCGACCCGGGTCCGCCGACGACCGTCGCCGAGCTCGATGTGAGCGTCACCCCGGCGGCCGATACCGATGCGACGGTGAAACGCGCGGTCGACGAGTTCGTGCCCAAGGTCGGCAGCATCATCGACCATCGGGTCTACGAGGCGAGCAAGAACCGCATTGCCGATGCACTCGCCGAGCGTGGCTATCTCGACGCCGAGGCGACCGAGCACGCGGTGGCGATTCGCCTGGCCGACCACAGCGCGCGCGTCGAGGTCGGGTTCCTGTCCGGGGAGCGTTACCGGTTCGGCGCGACTCGTTTCGAAGGCGCACACCTGCCGGTCGACGTGCTGGCTGGCTATCAACCCTACGAAGCTGGCCAGCCCTATCGCCAGGACCGCCTGCTCGAGTTGCAGCAGCGCCTGCTGGACAGCGACTACTTTGGCGAAGTGGAGATCGAGACAGATCGCGAAAACGCCGTCGGGACGACTGTACCGATCGTCGTACGCACGACGCCGGCGAAGCGCAACGTCTATTCCGGCGGCGTCTCCTACGGCACCGACAGCGGGCTCGGCGTGCAGGGCGGACTGACCCGGCGCTGGGTCAACGAGCGTGGCCACAAATTCACGGCTGGCGCGGAAATCAGCCAGCGCCTCAAGGTGCTCGGCACCCAGTACCTGATTCCGATCCCGGCCAAGGACCGGCGCGCCTGGAGCCTGTCGCTCGGTTATCGCGACGAGGAAACGGAGACGTCGACGCAAGAGCTTGCAACCGGCTTGCTCGCCCGCCAGCGCGAAGACCGTGAAGGCTCGCTGATCTATGGGATTGGCGTACAGAGCGGCGATTTCATCATCGGCGAACTGCCCGGTTCGAGCACGCTCATCTATCCGGAAGTGCGCTGGACGCGGCGGCTGGTCGATGATTTCTTGAACCCGCGCGAAGGCTTCGCGATCGCGGCCGAAGCGCGTGCGGCGCCCTCCGGCTTCGGCGATGCCGCGTTCGCCCAGCTGCGCGCTGACGCGCGGCTGCTGCGCCCGGTCGGCGAGCAGGATCGCTGGTTCGTGCGCCTGCAGCTCGGCGCGCTGTGGACCGATGATTTCGCGGCAATGCCGCCGACCTTGCGCTACTTCGCGGGCGGCGACCGCAGCCTGCGCGGCTTCGGCTACCAGACGCTCGGACCGCCAAATGAGCTCGGCAACGTGGCCGGCGGACGCTATCTCGCCATCGGCACGTTCGAGTACGAGCGCCATCTCACCGGCGCCTTCGGCCTCGCCGGTTTCGTCGACGCCGGCAACGCCTTCAACGCCGGCGACTTCAATCTCGCCGTTGGCGCCGGCCTGGGCCTGCGCTGGCGTTCACCGCTGGGTCTCGTGCGCCTGGACCTCGCGCATCCGTTCAAGGGCGATGGCAAGGGCCTGCGCCTGCACTTGCTGATCGGGCCGGAGCTATGAGGCGCTGGCGGCGCTGGCTCGGCTTCGGTGCGCTGGCGGCGCTGCTGACGCTGCTAGGCTTCTTCCTGTTCGTGCTCTACACCGAGGCCGGGCTCTCCTGGCTGCTGGCCAGCGGCCTGCGCGGCAGTGGCGGCAGCTTCGAAGCCGGCGCCGTGCGCGGCAACCTGGCCTCGGGTTACGAGATCGACGACGCCGTGATCGAGCTGCCCGCCGTGCGTATTTCGGCCAGGCAGATCCGCGCCGAGGTCAAGCCATTCCGGCTGCTGCGCGGTGTATTGCAAGTCGATTCGCTGCTGCTCGACCAGGCGGTGTACACGATCAAGCCGGCGCCGGCCAATCCGGGCGAGCGCCAGCCGCTGCCCAAGCTCGATCTCCCATTCGACCTGTTGTTGCGGCAGCTCGAGCTGCGCAACAACGCCGTGGAGCTCGCATCGGCGGAGGCTGGCCCGGCGGGCGAAGCGCCGCGCCAGTTCCAGTTCTCCGCGGGTGCCGAAGAGATTTCGATCATCAGTGGCAAGCTCGGGGTCAAAGGCCTGGCCTTCAGCCACGGCGAGTTTGCGGTCAGCGCGAGTGGCGCCGTCGATACGCTGTCCGGCTGGGCCGGCGAGATCGAGAGCGAAGGCGAGTGGAGCCTGCCGGAAGTTGCGCACCGTGCACGGCTCAAGCTCTCCGGCGACACCGAGAAGGTCGACCTCGGATTCCAGCTCGGCGAGAGCGGCGCAGTGGTCAATCTCGAGGCACGCTTCGATCGACCGATGGACGCTGCTGGTATTGATGGACGGTTGCGCGTGGAAGGCTTCGACCCGGCGAGCTTCGGACTGGAGCTGCCGATCAAGCGGCTCGACCTGAACCTCGAGTTTCTCTGGAGCGATAGCAGACTCGATGTAAGCGGGCCGATCAGTGTCGATGGACAGCCCATGGACCTGCTCGCCAACGGGCTCGCACTGCGCGGCGAGACCCTCGAAATCGGTGGGTTCATGCTGGCCTCGCCGCAAATCGGCAGGCTTTCGGGCAGCGGCGAATGGCCACTTTCGCCAAGCGCACCGCCGGGCAAGCTCACGCTGGAAGCGGCCGGGCTCTGGCTCGGCGATTGGCGCGTCGCGCCGGTGGGCGAAATCCCGCGCATCACCAGCAAGCTCGATCTCACCGGGAACCTCGAACGGTGGCAGGCGCAGCTGGCTGGCGACTGGACGTACGGAGAGCGCAGCGGCAGGCTCAAGCTCAGCGTGGACGGCAACGACGAGCGCCTCGAGTTCGCCCCCTCGCGCATCGAGATGGGGACCAGCGCGATCGATCTTTCGGGCGAGCTTTCCCTCGGCGAAACGCGCGAGTTCGCCCTGGATCTGGCGCTCGACGAAGTCGACCCGGCGCTGTTCGTTGCCGACTGGCCTGGGCACCTGGACGGCAAAGTCCGCTTGAGCGGTGCCCTGGGCGAGATCCCGCGCTGGCGCCTCGATGTGGAAACGCTCACCGGCCAGCTGCGCGAGCAGCCGATCGATGCGCGCGGCAGCATTGCCGGCGCTGGAACGACGATCGATCTCGGTGATCTCGAGCTTGCCTGGGGCGGTGCCGGCGCGCGCCTCAGCGTGCCGACGGAAGGCGAGCTCGCGGTCGACCTGACCAACTTCGACTTATCCCAGCTCGGGCCCTATGAAGGGCTGGCCAGTGGCCAACTGTCCTGGCGGCCGGGCGCGGATCTGCTGGCTTCCAGCCGGGCGTCGCTGCAGGTCAAGGACATCCTGATCGCCGGTGTGCGCAGCGCCAGTGCGCGCGTCACCAAGCGCGCGGATTTCCAGCTTGAACTGGTGGCGTCCAGCCTTGGCGTCGGCAAGCTCGTCGTCGATGAATTGAAGCTCACCAGCACTGGCACGGCCGCCGCACACGAGCTCATCGTAGTCGCGCAATCATCGCGCGCGCGCCTCGAGCTCACGCTGCGCGGCACCTGGGCAGCACCCGCCTGGGACGGTGCGATCACGCGTGCCGAGCTCGCCGAAAAAGGCGGCAGTCAATGGAAACTGGACCAGCCGGCCGGGTTACGCTTCGAGGGAACGCAGCTCGCGCTACAGCCCGTGTGCCTGAGCTCGGGCGATGCGCGCATCTGCACCGGGGTCAATCGCGACGAGGTCGCCACCACGATCGATCTTCGCAGTAGCGCCTTCCCTTTGGCGCAGCTCAACGCCTGGTTCCCGGACAGCGGCGTGGAGCTCGGCGGCAAGCTCGAGGGCGGCGGTCGGATCGCATTCAAAGCCGACGGCAAGACGGGTGGCGCGCTCGATTTTACGATCCGCGAGGGCAGCGTCCGCGGTGAAGGCACCTACGAGCAGGCCATTCCTTTCGATGGCACGCTGCGCTTCGACAGCGCCGCGGGCGCGCTCGACGCGAGCTTGCGTCTGCCCGAACACGGCAGCGTCGAGGTCTACGCTACCGGGCTCGGCAGCGAGGGTTCGAGCGCCTGCGTAGACGCTGCAGCGCGGGTGCGCGCCGCGCGCCAGGAGGCCGATGTGGACCCGACCTTGCGCGACAGCGGAGCCGAGCTCGCTGCCGCCTGCGGCTCACAGGCGCAGGTGCGTGCGCGCGTCGACATCACCGACCTCAGTTTCGTCGATGGCGTCACCGCCGAGATCCAGAGCGTGCGCGGCAGCCTCACAGGAGAGCTCAGCGGCCCGCTCAATGACCCGCTCGCCGTGCGTGGTTCGCTCGAGTCCTCTGGCCTGCAATTCGAGCTGCCCGCGCTCGGGCTACGCGCGACTTCCGGCAAGGTGGTGGCGACACTCGCAGGCGATCGCCAGCTCAAGCTCGATGGCAAATTCGCGATCGCACCCGGCGAGCTCATCCTCGAAGGCGTGGTCGGGCTCGGCGACGGCGCGTTGACCGAGCTCACCATCAAGGCCAACAACGCGGGGCTCGTCGACTTGCCGGCGGTGCGCCTGGCTGGCGACACCAACTTCGTCGTGACCCGCCGCGATGGCGGCTTCGCGATCGAAGGCGGCATCCTGCTGCGAAACGGCCGCATCGATCTCGATCGGTTTGCGCCCGACGTGCCACCGTCCGAAGACGTGTTCATCGAAGACGCGCCGCCCACCGAGGCCGGGCCGCCGATCCACGCCGATATCAGCATCGCCTTCATTCAGGCGGTCGACCTGCGCGGCTACGGCCTGGAAGGCACGCTTGGCGGCGGGCTGCGCATTACCCAGCGGCCGGGCTCGCGCACGCTGGCGCAGGGCGAGCTCACGGCCAGTGGCGTGTACAACGCATACGGGCAGAAGCTGAACCTCGAGAAAGGCCGCATGATCTTCAGCGGCGGGCGCGCCGACAATCCGCGCTTCGACCTGCTCGCAGTCAAGCGCGTCAACCGCCAGCGCGTCGGCGTGCGCGTGCGCGGCAACGTCCGGCGTCCCCTGGCCACGCTCTACTCCGATCCCAACCTCGACCAATCTGAAACGCTCGCGTACCTCGTGCTCGGCCGCTCGCTCTCGACCGCCAGCGGCGCCGATGGCCAGCGCCTCGGCGAATACGCCGACGCCCTCGAAACCGCCGGCGGCAACCTCATCGCCGGAAGCATCGGCAAGCGCCTCGGCCTGTCGGCGGGCGTCGAAAGCTTGGGGTCAGCCATCGGCTCCGCGCTGGTCGTCGGCAAGTACCTCTCGCCCCGCTTCTTCGTCGGCTACGGCACCTCCCTTCTCGACGCCACCCAACTCGTCATCCTGCGCTACCAGTTCACCGAAAACATCGACCTCGAGCTCATCAGCGGCCGCGAACAGAAGGCATCGGTGAGCTGGCGGACCGAGCGGTGAGTTGCTGTGCGAATTCGTGCCCTGCTCGAAATTAAAAAAGCGGGACGGGAAGGAAGCGAAGGGAAAGCAGAAAGGTGGCGAAGGACAGCAGAGCAGGTTTTTACCTCGCCCTACGGTCGCAGCCTAGGATCCTCCCTTTTGAAGCACATGCCGATTTCGTCGTGCAGGCCCGCCAAGCAAACAACCCATCCCTGAGAGCTTCCCTTCGCTTCCTTTCTGCTTCTCCTTCGCCTCCTTCCCATCCCGCTTTTTCTAAAAGCCAAGCGACTCAGCGCTTGACGAAGCGATAGTGCCCGACCAGCCATTGTTCGCCGCCGGCGTATCCGAACAGCTCGGCGCAGGCGAGATAGAAGATGCGCCAGCGTTGCAGCCAGATTGCTGAGTTCTCGGCGCCGTAGGTCGCCTTGAAGACAGCGAGGATTTCATTGCTGTGGGCGTCGGTGTTGGCGAGCCAGTGTTCGCTGGTCTGCTGGTAGTGGCGGCCGTTGACGCGCCACTGTTGTTCGATGCGGAGGTCGCGCTGGAAATACAGCAGGGTGTCGGCGGCGGGCATCAAGCCACCAGTGAAGAAGTAGCGGCCCATCCAGTTGTCGTCTCCCGCGGTCTCGAACGGATACATGACCTCGCGGTGGACGAAGATGTGCACGAACAGCTTGCCGCCGGGCTTCAGCCACGAGGCAATCCGCCCGAGCAGGATCTCGTAGTTGCGCATGTGCTCGAACATCTCGATCGACACGCAGCGGTCATAGGTAGACGGGTCGAGCTTGAGCTCATTGACGTCGCAGGTGATCACCCGCACATTGCCCAGGCCGCGCTCACGACAGCGCGCTTCGATGAACTCGCGCTGCGGCGCCGAGTTGCTCACCGCGGTGATGCGCGAGTTGGGAAAGTGCTCCGCCATCCACAGCGTCAGCGAGCCCCAGCCGCACCCGAGCTCCAACACTTCCTGCCCGTCGACGAGCTCCGCGCGCTCGTTGTAGAGCGCGAGCATGGCCTCCTCGGCGACGTCGAGCGACTCCGAGCCGGACTCATAGAAGCAACTCGAATACTTCAGTCGCTTGCCGAGACAACGCTGGAAGAACGCCGGCGGCAGCTCGTAATGCTGCTCATTTGCGGCCTTCGTCTCGATCGCAATCGGCGCAGTCCGCAGGCCTTCGATCCGCTCCGAAAACCGCGCGTACCAATCTCCCGCGTACTCATCCTTGAGCCGCTGCGCCGACAGACGCCGAATCCCGACGCGCGTCAAACCATCCGGCACCCAGCCTCGCTCACACAACTCGATCAGACTCATTCCAAGAAACACTCCGTTGTAACGCAAGTTTTGAAAAAGGGCGGGACACGAAGAACAGCGAAGGCAAAGCAGCAAGAAAATCGAAGGGAAGCAAAAACAAAGATTGAATGCTTGTTGCTAGATGAGAGCTGCGCGCCAGCCCAACGATCGCGCGGAGGAACCTGGCTACCGCCGTTTCTCAGCGGCAGGCGTAGGCAGCGGCAACTCGTCACTCGATCGAAAAAGCTTTCCTTAGATCTTCTTGCTGCTTTTCCTTCGCTTTCCTTTGTGTCCGCCCTTTGTTTGTGCCGCGATCATGGGTGGCATTCGCACGATGCCTATGACTTCCGCGGAAACCACGGAATCAGCGCACTGGTGGTGCGTTGGTACGCGCGGTAGTCGTCGCCGCGGCTGCGCAGGGCCTGGGCTTCGACGAAGGGGATGCCGGAGACGTAGACCAGTGAGAGCAGCATGAGCAGCGGCCCGATCAAGCTGAGCCAGGCGTACGGGGCGCCGATGGCGAGCAGGCAGTAGGAGAACCAGTGCAGCCATTCGAAGAAGTAATTCGGGTGGCGGGAGTAGCGCCAGAGGCCCTGGCGGCAGGTGATGCCGCGGTTGCGCGGGTCACGGCGGTAGCGCGCGAGTTGGCGGTCGGCGATGGCCTCGCCAGTCAGGCTGCCGGCCCACACGAGCACGCCGAGGACGCTCCAAATGGTGAGCTGCGAATTGGGATTTCCGGCGGCGACCAGGAAGGGCAGGGAGAACAGCGCGACCGAGAGCGCCTGCAACTGGAAGAAGCCGAAGAACTTGCCTTGGTGCCCGTTCCAATGGCTCCGCAGGTAAGCGTAGCGGCCGTCTTCCTTTTCATGCAGCACGCGTCGCAGCAAGTGCACCGACAACCGAAAGCCCCAGCTCGTGCCCAGCACTGCCACCAGCACGCGCGGCAGCAGCGCACCCTCTGCGGTGATTACGTAGTACAAGGCCGCCAGTGCGAGCAGCGCGGCCCAGGCGACGTCGACATAGCCGGCATTGCTGGTGCGTCGCTGCCACCACCAGACGCCGGTCATCGCAACGGCGGAGGCCAGCCAGACGACCAGCAATGGCCACCACAGCACCGACATCAGCGCGCTCCCGCGAGCGCAACTTCGGTAACGGGCACGCGCCGCGTCGCCAGCCCCATGAGGATCGGCGTCACCAATCCCCAGGCCACGGCGAGCGTGAGGTAGACCGTCATCGGCGCGGCCGTCAGTTGCGCGGCACCAAATTTCTGCGCGGCCACGTAGTAGGCGAACGGCCCGCCAATCAGCCCGAAGACAAACGCCATCAGCGGACGGCCCTTAAGAAAGCTCAGGGAGTGATTGAGCGTGAGCGCGAAGCTCACCCACATCGCGACGATCCAGATCGGCGCCAGATGCGGCGTCGGCACCGGCGCCGCGAATTGCAGGAGGCCAAAGTTGACGTACGCCGAATCAACGACGAATCCCACCACCGCCGCAAGCCCCGCCAGCTCCATGTCCGCCCGCGGCCAGCGCGAGGTCTTCAATACGACCGCAGCAAACACCACCGCCGCCACCGGCCCCGCCCACCAGTAGCCCAGGCCGGCTCCGCCCACGGCGGCAATCCAGCACAGCTGAAACAGGATCAGGTTGAGCAGAAACGGCATGTGCTTTCTCCGGTGCAACGTCAGGCAGGAATTGGAAAGCTCAACAGCAAGAAGCAGGAGCATTTATCCACAGATTTCGCAGATTTCCGCAGATTAAGAACCGCGAAGGTGCTGGGAAGATGGGATTAGTCGTCTACTCAAATCGTTCATCGCTTCTAATCTGCGTAAATCTGCGAAATCTGTGGATAAAAAGCTTTGCTCTGCGCTAGTTCAAATACTCGGTGCGAGATCCGGGAGGTACTGGGTGCGGCGGTTGTCGGGTTTGGAGAGGAGCATGTGGACGTCGCCGATGGAGCGTTCGCGGAAGCCGCCCTCGCAGTAGGCCAGGTAGAAATTCCACATGCGGATGAAGGCTTCGGAGTAGCCGAGGCTGCGGACCTGGGGCAGGGCGGCGAGATAGCGTTCGCGCCAGGCGTGCAGGGTCAGCGCGTAGCTGGGACCGATGTCTTCCAGGTGCGTGAGGCGGAAGTTGGTGGTACGCGCGACGGCTCCGAGCATGGCGCTGACCGAGGGGATGAAGCTGCCCGGGAATACGTAGCGCTTGATGAAATCAATATCGGTGAGCGCGCGCGAGTAGCGGCTGTCCTCGATGGTGATCGCCTGGATCAGGGCCGCGCCATTCGGCTCCAGCAGGGTTGAGAGCTTGTTGAAATACACATCCAGATACTGGTGCCCGATGGCCTCCACCATCTCGATCGAGACCAACTTGTCGTAGCGGCCCTCGAGATCGCGGTAATCCTTGAGCAGCACGCTGATGCGGTCTTCAAGGCCCGCCTCGGCGACGCGTGCGCGGGCCAGATCGTACTGGCGCTGCGAGATCGTGGTCGTGGTGACATGCACGCCGTAGTGGCGCGCCGCGTGGATCGCGAAGCTGCCCCAGCCCGTGCCGATTTCGATGACGCGCTCGCCAGCCTTCAGATCGAGCTTCTGGCAGATGCGTTCGAGCTTGCGGGTCTGCGCTACCTCCAGTGACTCGTCCGGGTGCGCGTAGATCGCGCTCGAGTACATCAGCGACTCATCGAGGAACAACTGGAAGAAATCGTTCCCGAGGTCATAGTGCGCGGCGATATTGCGGCGGCTGCCATCGCGGGTATTGCGCTGGCGCTCGTGCCAGAAGCGCAGCACTGATTTCGCAACGCGCGCGAGCCCGCCTTCCATGCCGTCGAGGACATCCCGGTTGCGCACGAAGATGCGCACCAGCGAGACCAGGTCGTCGCACTCCCAGCCGCCGTCCATGTGCGCTTCGGCGGTGCCCACGCTGCCGCCGAGCACCATTTGCCTGTAGGCGTCGTCGTTGAGGATGCGCACGGTCGCACGCAGCGGTGCGTGCGGGTCGGGCGATCCAAAAACGAAACTTTCGCTGCCCTGGATCAGGGTCAGGCGGCCGACCGTAAGGCGGGTCATCTGGCGCAGCATCTGCCGGCGGAAGAAGCCGCCGGTAATCTCGCTGACCGCGGTCAACGCGGGCGCGGCTTGCAGGCTCTCGTGGCTCATGGAAGGTGCTGCTCCTGTACGGGAGTCGGAGGCGCAGTGAGCGCCGGATGCGAATGGAACCGTGTGCGCTTGCACGCGAGCACGAGCGCATTCCAGTAGATGCGGAAGGCGATGGCGAGCGTTTGCGCCGGATACGTGACCAGGAAGCGCGCGAGCGCGCCACCGGTGATCTCGCGGCGCTCCAGTGTCAGCGTGGCATCGAATAGCCCGCCCTCGCTGTCGGCAACGTCCATGTGCACACGCAAGCCTGGCCCGGGTTCCTCGAAGCGCCAGTCATAGCGCAGCTCCATCGGCAGGAACGGCGACACATGGAAGTCCTTGTCGAAACTCCATGCCAGCACGCGTTGCGAACCACCACGCCGCTCGGCGCGCGTGGTGGGCAGCACATAACGGTGGCGCTCGTTCCATGGCGTGTTGGTGATCTCGGCGACGATGGCTTCGAGCGATTTGCCGTCGGCGGCGAAGCAGTAGTAGAAGCTCACCGGGTTCATCGCGTAACCGAAGTAACGCAGGTTCGTGAGCAGGCGGATGGGTCCTGCCGGGCGCTGCCCCGTGGCCGCCTCGACGCAATCGCGCACGGCAGTCTTGAGATCGGTGAGCTTGTCGCCGAGGAAATCCGCACGGCGGAACTGCGCGATGTTGGGGCGGTCGATAGACCAGAGCCAGCGCTTCGCAAACAGCTGCGGCAACTCGTCGAGATCGATATAGAACTGGGCGATGCGATAGCGAAAGCCATGTGGGTGCGGACGCGAACGCCGGTGGCGTACATGACCGACATACAGTCCGCTGGCTTTCATGCGGCGCTCTCGCCGGCCATGTTGCCCGCGCTGCGCGCTAGGTGACTGCTTTTTCCGGCGTAGGCCATGTTGCCCGCGCTGCGCGCTAGGTGACTGCTTTTTCTGGCGTAGGTCATGTTGCCCGCGCAGCGGGCTACTTGACGGCTTTTTAAGGCGTAGGTCATGTTGCCCGCGCAGCGGGCTACTTGACGGCTTTTTCCTACCGAAGCCATCAAGCCGCGCATCAGGTCCATGACACCCCCAACGCCTCGGCCACGCGCACGCCGCTGCGCAAACCGTCTTCGTGAAAGCCCCAGCCCCACCAGGCGCCGCAGTACCAGCTCCGGTTGACGCCGTTGATGTCCGCCCAGCGCTGCTGCGCGGCGACCGCCGCGTGGGTGTAGATCGGATGCGCGTAATCCATGCGCGCGATGATCTTCTCAGGGTCGATGCGGGCCGTCGCATTCAGCGTGACCACGAACGGCTCCGGCGAGCGCAATCCTTGCAGCAGGTTCATGCAGTAACTGACCGTGCAGGCCGGCGTGGGTTCGGACCTTGTCCGAACGCTCTCTGCCTGATCAGCCAAAGAACCGCGCAAACGCAGTACGTTCCACGCGGCCCACGCCTTGGGATTGCGCGGCAACAGGCTTGCATCTGTGTGCAGCACGGTGTCGTTGCGCTGGAAGCCGATCGCGGCGAGTACATCACGTTCGACCGGAGTCGCATCGCCAAGCAATGCCAGCGCCTGGTCGCTGTGGCAAGCGAACACTACCTGGTCGAAACGCTCATCGCCGGCTGCCGACGACACGCGCACGCCTGAAGCCGAACGCTCGACGCGGGTGACGCCTGCATCGACGCGAACCTCGGCGCGCAGCGCCGGAACCAGCTTGTCGAGATAGCGGCTCGAGCCGCCAGTCACCACGCGCCATTCCGGCCGGTTGTTGGCATCCAGCATGCGATGGTTGGCCATGAACTGGACCAAGTATTTCGCCGGAAACTGGCCCACCTCCGATTGCGGTGCGGACCACAGCGCCGAGGCCATCGGCAACAGATGGTCGGCGATGAAGAGCGGTCCGTAGCCATTCGCGGCGAGATACTCAGCAATCGTAGGCCCGGGCCCGGCGACCCCGAGAAGGGCCGGTGACTCGCGGTAGAAGCGCAGGATCTCACGCACCATGCGCAAGAAGGCCGGGCGCACGAGGTTGCGGCGCTGGCAGAACATCGCATTGAGATTGGTCGCGTTGTACTCGAGCCCCGTGTGCTCGTTCTTCACCGAGAAGCTCATCGTGGTCGGCTGCGTGGCCACGCCGAGCTCGGCAAACATGCGCGTCAGCAGTGGATAGTTGGCCGGGTTGAAGACGATGAAGCCGGTGTCGATCGCGTATTGCTTTCCCGCCTGTTCGACCGCGTGCGTGTGTGTGTGGCCGCCGACGCGCACTTCCTTTTCAAACACGACGACCTCGTGCGTACGCCCGAGCAGCCAGGCGGCGCCGAGCCCGGCAATCCCTGCGCCGATGACGGCGATGCGCATATCAGGCGCGCGTGCGCTGGGTGGTATCGCGGATGCGGAGCGGCACCGGTTTCAGGTCCCAGATCAGCCCGCAGCGCTGCATGAGCAGGAGCGCATACCAGGTGAGATCGATCTCCCACCAGAAAAAACCCTGCCGTGCCGATGCCGGATAGTGATGGTGATTGTTGTGCCAGCCCTCCCCGAAGGTCAGCAGCGCCAGCCAGAAATTGTTGCGGCTGGTATCACGGGTCTCGTAGCGACGGCTGCCCCAGACGTGGGCGAGCGAGTTGATGGTCACGGTGGCATGGAAGAGCACCACGGTCGACACAAAGAAGCCCCAGATCAGCAGTTGTGGCCCGTTCGTCCCGAGGGCGGGCGCGTTGGCTTCCAGCAGCATGCCCAAGCCGAACAGGAAGGCTGCGAGCGCCACTGGCACCAGGATGTCGAAGCGGTCGAGAAACTTGAGCTCGGGAAAGCGCTCAAGGTCCGGG
Source organism: Rhodanobacteraceae bacterium (assembly GCA_031425695.1). Classification (GTDB taxonomy): domain Bacteria; phylum Pseudomonadota; class Gammaproteobacteria; order Xanthomonadales; family SZUA-5; genus JANPJV01. Next base: position 24,024 of record JANPJV010000220.1, read on the forward strand.
ATGGCTTTCCAGTCGATCGGAAACGCGCGCGGGGTCATGAACCAGCCCATGTGGCTTTTGATGAAGCCGTGCTGGCTCGGCGAATGCAGGTCGACCGGCTGGTCGGAATGACGGTGGTGATGGCGATGGTGCGCGGCCCACCAGAGCGGGCCCCGTTGCACCGAGCTCGCGCCGATCAGCCCGAACACGAACTGCAGGGGACGCGAAGTCTTGAAGGCGCGGTGGCTGAAGAAGCGATGGTAAAACCCGGTGATCGCGAACATGCGCAGCGCATACAGAAACGCTGCCACGCTGAGTGCGAACCAGCTGAAACCGACCATGAATACGCCGAGCGCGGCGACGTGCAGGCCAATGAAGGGAACGACGCGCAGCCAATCGACGCGATCGGCCGTGGCCGGATCGATGGCGTCGGCATTGCTGGTATCGAACCAGCGGACGACCGCGAGCGCGCTCCGCTTCCATACGCCGCGCGTGCGAGTCACCGTCTGGTCGAATGCTTCTTCGACGCGTTCGGCGGCGTCGCTGACGCACTCGCGTGCGCTGTGCATCGCCTCGCCGACACCGCGCTCGACCTGGTGCGCCGCGTTCTCGACCTTGCGCCGGGCTTCGGTGAACCCTTCCGCGACCGCCGCGTCGATCTCGGCTGCGGCAAGCCCGGGCTTGCTCCCAATGTACTCGTTCATCTTTCGCTGCTCGGCTAGCGGGACTTGAGGCTGTCACAACGCCCTGTCACCGGATTGATCGCGTCGGGCCAGCCAGTACCGACAATCTGCGCGCGAATTGATCCGCGCGTTTGCATCAGGATGCTGCAGGAACTACACCGAGTTCCCTGCCAACGGCGACAAACGCGTCGACCGCCTGATCCAGTTGCTCCCTGGTATGTACGGCGGAAAGCTGCACTCGGATGCGCGCCTGTCCCTTCGGAACGACCGGGAAGAAGAAGCCGATCACATAAATACCGTGATCGAGCAGCTTCGTCGCAAATTCCTGGGCGACGCGGGCGTCGTGCAACATGACTGGCGTGATTGGATGCACGCCAGGCTTCAGCTCGAACCCGGCCGCGCTCATGCGCGCGCGGAAATGCCGGGTATTCTCGATCAGTTGCTCGCGCAGGTCGTCGGCTGCTTCGATGAGTTCGAAGACCTTGAGACTGGCGGCCACGATCGCCGGCGGCAGGGAATTGCTGAACAGATAGGGGCGCGAGCGCTGGCGCAACATCTCGATGACCTCGCGGCGCCCGGTGGTGAAGCCACCCAGCCCGCCACCGAGCGCCTTGCCGAGCGTCGACGTGTAGATATCGATCTTGTCCATGACCCCATGGAACTCGGCGGAACCACGTCCGCGCTTGCCCAGGAAGCCAGTCGCGTGGCATTCATCGATATGAACGAGCGCGCCGTACTGCTCCGCCAGGCTGGTGATCTCGCGCAAGGGCGCAATGGCGCCATCCATGCTGAAGACGCCGTCGGTGGTGATCATGCGCGTGCGCGCCCCGGACGCTGCCTGCAGCTGCGCTTCGAGGTCGGCCATGTCGCCGTTGGCATAACGGTAGCGCTGCGCTTTGCACAGGCGCACGCCATCGATGATCGAAGCGTGGTTAAGCGCATCGGAAATGACCGCATCTTCCGCGCCGAGCAGCGGCTCGAAGAGCCCGCCATTGGCATCGAAACAGGCGGCATAGAGGATCGTGTCCTCGGTGCCGAAAAACTCCGAGATCTTCGCTTCGAGCTGCTTGTGCAGATCCTGCGTGCCGCAGATGAAGCGCACCGACGCCAGGCCATAGCCATGCGTGTCCAGCGCCTGCTTCGCCGCCGCGATCACCGCCGGATGGTCGGCCAGGCCGAGATAGTTGTTGGCGCAGAAGTTCAGCACCTCGCGCCCATCCGCCAGCGTGATCTTCGCCGACTGGGGCGAGGCAATGATCCGCTCGCGCTTGTACAACCCCTGCGCCTCGATCTCAGCAAGCTCCCGCCCCAGCCGCTGTCGCACCGTATCCGTCATCAGGTCCCGACCCCGCACAGTGAAGGGGTCGTATTCTGCCCGAGCGGCAGGCGGGGCGCGCAATCGCAAATTGGCCGCGGTGCCGGTTAGAAAAGAGCGGGATGGGAAGGAAGCGAAGGAGAAGCAGAAAGGAACGCAGGAAAGCGAAAAGAAGTTCTTGAGCGGCGTTTACTTTAACTTTGAACGTCTTTGCTTTTCTTCGATTCCTTGCTCGCTCTTCTTCGCTTCCTTCCTACCCGCTCTTTTTGAGCATGGCGCTCGCCCTGCTACGGAACCTCAAGCCCGGCGGAATTTCTTCGATTGGCCGCCGATCAGCTTCAAGGCCCAGCTTTCGGGAAGGACCTTGGTAACCGCGTGGACGGCGCGGTTGACGCGGCCGTTGACGTGGCAGAGCTCACCGCGTTCGCTGGCGGCGTAGGCTTCGGCGGCGACGGTGGCGGCCTCCATCCACAGGAGCGAGGGCATCTTGGAGACGCTTTCGCGCATGCCGTTGACGTCGTGGAATTCGGAATAGGTGAAGCCGGGGCAGAGTGCGAGCACGTGGATGCCGTGCTGGCTCACTTCCTGGCCGAGTGACTGACTGAATTTGATGAGATAGCTCTTGGTGCCGCCGTAGAGTGTGTGGCCGGCAGTGCTCGGGACCAATCCGGCGAGCGAGGCGACGTTGACGATCCGCCCGTACTTGCGCTCGACCATGCCCGGCAGCAGCCGGTGGCTGAGTTCGGTCGGCGCCACCAGCATGACCTGCAGGAATTCGGCGTGGGTCTTCCACGGTTCCGACAGGAAGGTCCCGGGTACGCCGTAACCGGCGTTGTTGATCAGGCCGTCGATACTCAACTTGCGCTTGGCGAGGTCGGCGACGATCTGCTCGGGCGCGGCTGGATCGGCGAGGTCCGCGGTCAGCACCGTGACCTTGGTGCCATGTGCCTTTTCGAGCTCGCCCGCAACTTTCTTCAGGCGATCCTTGCGTCGCGCCGTCAACACCAAGTCCCAACCCTGCTTCGCCCATTCGTGCGCACAGGCTTGGCCGATGCCGGCGGAGGCGCCGGTGATGAGCATGCGTTTTTTCATGGGGGAGGCCGGCAGTGGGAACAGTCGAAGATAGCGCGCTCACCGGTTGAGGTAGCGTGGCACTGAGCGCGCGAGGTCTCGATCGTTGCGGGTGGGTTGATCGCGCCAGCGCCGCGTTTCGCTATGTAGCGAGAGCCGGGGTCGCACGTTCGACACGCCTGACAGAAGATCGGATTGGCGGACGTGTCGATCCCAGCCTACGAGAGCTGCTTGCTGGCGCTCAATGCCCAACGACTAACGATTCAACACCCGATACGGCTTGAGCCGGTCGCCTTCCTCGCAGCGTGCGATGCCGAGCAGGGTGCCCGTCGCATCGTACGCAGCCACGATCGCGGTCGGCTCGCGCGGCGGAATCGGGACCGGGTGCCCGCCACGAAAGCGCACGACTTCCTCGTCCGTGAGATCGGCGCGTGGGAGCTCGGTGGTGGCGGCTTCGACCGGGAGCAGCAGTTGATCGAGCAGGTCAGTATCCCAGGCCAGGCACTCGAGCTCGGTCAGGGTGAGCATTTGCGGGTCACGAAACGGTGCGGCCCAGCTGCGCCGCAACGCCTGGACATGGGCGCCGCAGCCGAGGGCTTGGCCGAGGTCGTCGACCAGCGTGCGGATGTAGGTGCCGCTGGAGCAATCGACATCGAGGGTGAGCCGGGGCGTTTCCCACGCCACCAGGCTCAGTTTCGTGATGGTGACAGTGCGCGGTTCGCGCTCGATTTCGATACCTTCGCGGGCGAGTTCATACAGCGCCTTGCCGCCACTCTTGAGTGCCGAGAACATCGGCGGCACCTGGGTGATCTCGTCGCGGAAAGGGACCAGCGCGCGCTCGATTGCGTCCGTGTCGAGCGCCGGCACTGGCAGCTCGAGCAGGAGTTTGCCGTCGGCGTCGAGCGTGTCGGTACGCTGCCCCAGGCGCGCGGTCACCCGATAGCCCTTGTCGCCATCCAGCAGGTGCGTGGAAAGCTTGGTCGCCTCGCCGAAACAGATCGGCAGCAGGCCGCTCGCGAGCGGATCGAGGCTGCCGGTGTGCCCGGCCTTTTCAGCGCGAAAGAGGGTACGCACCTTCTGCAGCGCGTCGTTCGAGCTGGGGCCGGAGGGTTTGTCGAACAGCAGCACGCCATCGAGCGCGCGCTTGAAGGCACGCTTCTGGATGATCTTGGCTCTGCGTTTGCCGATCATGGGGTGGTGCACGCATGGTCGATTGAAACGTAGGTCATGTTGCTCGCGAAGCGAGCTACTTGACGGTTTTTCGGCGTGCGCGGCGAGAGCAGTCAAGTAGCCCGCTGCGCGGGCAACATGACCTACTCAGGCAGCGGCTCGGTCGGGTTCTGCCGGAGCAGTTCGTCGATGCGGCCGCCACGGTCGACGGAATCGTCGTAGTGGAAGCGCAGTTCGGGGACGGAGCGCATGGCCAGCGCCTTGGACAGGACCTGTCGATAGCGTTTGGCTTCTTCCTTGAGCAAGGTCAGCGCCGTTTTGCTGGTCGCCGGATCAAGCGCAGTGACGAAGACCTTGGCAACGGCGAGATCACGGCTGACTTCGACATCGGAGACGCTCACTTCGGGCAACACGTGGGCGCGCACGTCCTCGTGCACGAGCACCGCCACTTCGCGGCGCAAGAGCGCCGCTACGCGGTCGGTACGATCGAAACCACCGCGCGCCATCAGGAAGCCTGCGTGAGCGTGCGCTGGACTTCGATGCGATCGAAGCACTCGATCTGGTCGCCCGGCTTGACGTCGTTGTAGGCGCGCACGGCGATGCCGCACTCCATGCCCATGCGCACGTCGTCGACGATTTCCTTGAAGCGGCGCAGCGATTCGAGCTCGCCCTGGAAGACCACGACGTTGTCGCGCAGCACGCGGATCGGCTTGTTGCGCCGAACCACGCCCTCGGTGACCATGCAGCCGGCAACCGCGCCGAACTTGCTCGAGCGGAAGACGTCGCGCACTTCGGCGAGGCCGATGATCTGTTCGCGGATCTCTGTGCCGAGCAGGCCAGTCAGCGCCTTGCGGACGTGATCAATGGCTTCGTAGATGATGCTGTAGTAGTTGACCTCGACGCCGGCTTCCTGGAACAGCTTGCGCGCCTGCGCATCGGCACGCACGTTGAAGCCGATCACGACCGCCTTGGCAGCGACCGCGAGAGTGGCGTCGGATTCGGTGATGCCACCGACGCCCGAGGCGATGATGTTGACCTTGATCTGGTCCGTGGCGAGGCCCGACAGCGACTCGCGCAGCGCTTCGGCACTGCCCTGCACGTCGGCCTTCACCAGCAGGTTCAAGGTCTGCACGTCGCCCTGGTTCATGGCGGCGAAGATATCGTCGAGCTTGGCGGCCTGCTGGCGCGAGAGACGCACATCGCGGCTCTTGAGCTCACGCGCTGCGGAGGCTTCGCGGGCGGCGCGCTCGTCGGCCACGACCAGGAAGTCGTCACCGGCGAACGGCGTGCCCTGCAGGCCGACGACCACGGCCGGGATCGACGGACCGGCTTCGGCAATCTGCCGTCCGGCTTCGTCGAACATGGCGCGGACGCGGCCCCACTGGGTGCCGGAAAGGACGATGTCGCCCTTCTTGAGCGTACCCGACTGCACCAGGATGGTCGCGACCGGACCACGGCCCTTGTCGAGCGTGGATTCGACCACGGTGCCGCGCGCACGACCCTTTTCCGGGGCGCGCAATTCCAGCACTTCGGACTGCACCAGGATGGCGTCGAGCAGGCTGTCGATACCCATGCCGGTCTTCGCCGAAACCGGTACCAGCTGCACGTCGCCGCCGTATTCCTCGGTGACCACTTCGTGCTGCAGCAGGCCTTGCTTGACGCGTTCTGGATTGGCGTCGTTCTTGTCCATCTTGTTGACGGCGACGATGATCGGCACCTTCGCCGCGCGCGCATGCTTGATCGCTTCGATCGTCTGCGGCATGACGCCGTCGTCGGCCGCGACCACCAGCACCACGATATCGGTGACCTTGGCGCCGCGCGCACGCATCTGCGTGAATGCGGAATGGCCCGGGGTATCGAGGAAGGTGATGACGCCCTTCTTGGTATTCACGTGGTACGCGCCGATGTGCTGGGTGATGCCACCCGCCTCACCGGCGGCGACGCGCGTGCGTCGGATATGGTCGAGCAAGGAGGTCTTGCCGTGATCGACGTGGCCCATGATGGTGACCACGGGCGGACGCGGCAGCATCTCGCCGGCGTGCGGATCGCTGGCGACCAGCTCGGCTTCGACATCGCGCTGGCCGGCCTTCTTGACCGCGTGACCGAGCTCCTCGGCGACCAGCACCGCAGTGTCGTGATCGACCGTCTGGTTGATGGTCGCCATGACGCCCATCTTCATGAGCGCCTTGATCACTTCCGGCGCCTTGACGGCGAGCCGCTGCGCAAGCTCGGCGACGACGATTGAATCGCCGACTTCCACCTCGCGCACCTGCGGTGCGGTCGGGCGGAAAAAGGCGTGATCACGCCCGCCACGCTGCGGTTCGGCCGCCTGCGGACGTCCACGGTGCGGCTTCTTCTTGGCGCGTCGAGCGCTGTCCGACAGGTGCAGCTGGCCACGATCGAAGGCCGGCTCGGCCTCGCCCTCGACTACGCCTTCTTCGGCCAGGCGCGCCGGTGCGGCGCGACGCGGCGCCTGCTTGGCCGGATTGTGGCCACGCGGCTTCTCGTCTTCTTCGCGACCCTTCTTGACCGGCTTGGGTGCCTCGGTCTTCGGGCGCTCATCTTCGGGCGTGGCCTTGCGCTTGGCTTCTTCGGCGAGCCGCTCGGATTCCTCGGTGGCGCGCTTCTCGACTTCTTCGCGTTCCTTGCGGCGCAGGTCCTCGATCTCGCGCTGCTTGTCCTCGTCGGCCTGGCGGCGCGCCTCGGAATCACGGCGGACGATGTCATCGGCCTCGCGACGCAGGTGCGACTCGTTGAGCAGGGACTTGGCGGCGTTCCGTTCGGGATCATTCTCCGCGGCTTCGGCGACCGTGCTGCGCTTGACGTAGACCTTCTTCTGGCGCACTTCGACATTGACCGTCTTGGCGCCGCGGCCGGGACCGCCGGTGGGTACGTGCAGTTCGGTGACGGTCTTGCGCTTGAGCGTGATCTGCGTTGGCGCCTGCACGTCGGCCTTGGTCTTGCCATGCTGCGCGCGCAGGTGTTCGAGCAACGCAACCTTTTCGGTCGCGCTGATTTCCTGGTTCGTATTGCTGAATTGCAAGCCGGCCTCGAACAACTGTTCGAGCAAACGCTCCGGACTCATATTCAACACAGTCGCCAATTTCTCGACGGTCACTCCTGCCATGCGCCTCTCCAATTTCGACTCGAACCGCTGTCCTCTGCATGAGGCTCGGCGGTGTACTTCATGCGGTGCTGCCAACTCGCGCGGCACATGGATGTGCCAACATCTTCAAGCGGTATGTCCTTGAAAATGAAGCGAAACAAAAAAGATACTTTTGTGGAGCCTGTCTGAATAAGTCCAGGGATGGACTTGTTCAGACCAACCTCAAGCTGGTTCTTGACCTTCGAACATCGGCGCGCGGGCCGCCATGATGATTGTCGCCGCGCGTTCTTCGGTCATGCCTTCGACATCCATGATCTCGTCGACCGCGAGGTCGGCAAGGTCTTCCCGGGTGCGGATGCCGCGACCCGACAGGGCGTAGGCAGTGGCGTCATCCATGCCTTCCACGGCGAGCAGTGTTTCGTCTGGGCGGTGCTCGTCGAGCGCCTCTTCCTTGGCAATCATCTCGGTGAGCAGCGCGTCGCGCGCTCGCGCCCGCAGCTCCTCGACCAGGTCTTCGTCAAATTCGTCGACGCTCATGAGCTCGCCGGTCGGCACATAGGCCACTTCCTCGACCGTGCTGAAGCCTTCACGCACCAGGATCGCCGCGATCTCCTCATCGACCTGCAGGCGCTCGACGAACATCGCCACCGCGAGCTGCGATTCGGCCTCGCCCTTGGCCTGCGCCTGGGCCTGGGTCATCACGTTGAGCTGCCAGCCGGTGAGCTTGCTTGCAAGCCGCACGTTCTGGCCGCCGCGACCGATTGCCTGGCTGAGCTTGTCTTCGACCACGGCCAGGTCCATCGAGTGTTTTTCTTCGTCGACCACGATCGACTGCACTTCCGCCGGTGCCATCGCGTTGATCACGAACTGCGCCGGATTGTCATTCCAGAGGACGATGTCGATCCGCTCGCCGTTGAGCTCGTTGGAAACCGCCTTGACGCGCGAGCCCTGCATGCCGATGCACGCGCCGACCGGATCGGTGCGGTTGTCGTTGGCGCGCACGGCAATCTTGGCGCGATCGCCCGGATCGCGTGCTGCGGCCATCACGGTGACTACGCCCTGGCCGACTTCCGGCACTTCGAGCTTGAACAGCTCCATCATGAATTCGGGGGCGGTGCGCGAGATGAACAGCTGCGGCCCACGCGCCTCGCCGCGCACTTCATAGAGATATCCGCGAACGCGATCGCCGGTGCGGAAGTTTTCGCGCGGCACCACCCGCTCGCGCAGGATGATCGCCTCGGCATTGGCGCCGAGATCCAGGTACATGTGCCCACGCTCGACGCGCTTGACGATGCCAGAGACCAGCGTGCCGACGCGATCCTGGTATTGCTCGACCACCTGCGCACGCTCGGCTTCGCGAACCCGCTGCACGATCACCTGCTTGGCGGCCTGCGCGGCGATGCGGCCGAATTCGGCGTTCTCGATCGGCTCCTCGATGAGGCCGCCAATCTCGACGTTGGGATCGGTCTCCATGGCCACGGTCTGGGCGACCTGGCGTTCCGGAAATTCGAGCTGGGCATCGTCGGCAATCACTTCCCAGCGACGGAAAGTTTCATAGCTGCCGGTGACCCGGTTGATGTTGACGCGCGCGAGGATGTCGCCGCCATGCTTGCGCTTGGCTGCCGAAGCGAGCGCGGCTTCGAGGGCGTCGAAAATGACACCACGCGGCACGCCTTTTTCGTTGGCGACCGCATCCGCGACCAGAAGCATTTCCTTACTCATCTTTCTTTCCTCCGCGAGCTTTGCGCGCGCTTGGGGCGGTCGGCTCGAACTGCGGCACCAGGCGGGCTTTGTCGATGTCGGCAATGTTCAGCGTCACCGTCTTGCCCGCGTCGATGCCCAAGGTCAGGCTGCTGCCTTCCACGGCCACGATTCGTCCTTGAAACCTGCGTCTGCCATCGATCGGCGCCTGTGTCTGCACACGCGCGACCTCGCCGCTGAAACGTTGGTAATGCGCTGGCCCATACAGCGGTCGGTCCAGACCCGGCGACGAGACTTCCAGCGTGTAGTTCCCGGCAATCGGATCATGCACATCGAGCAGCGCCGAAGCCTCTCGGCTCACCGCTTCGCAATCGGTCAGGGTGACTGGCCGTTCGGCGTGGTCGATGTAGACCCGCAGCAGGCCGCGCGAATTGCTCAATGCCAGTTCGATGCCCCACAACTCCAGCCCGAGTGCACGCACCGCGGGGGACAGCAAAGCTTCGAGCTGGGTCTTTTTCGGTGACGCCATAGGATCCGACTTGGGCGACGATCAGGCAACAAAAAAGCCTCCGAAGAGGCTTTCGTGTCGAAAACCAGTGGTAGCGGGGGCAGGATTTGAACCTGCGACCTTCGGGTTATGAGCCCGACGAGCTGCCTGACTGCTCCACCCCGCACCGGAAGCTCACCATAGTAGCTGGGGCTGGTGGGCATAGCAAGACGCTGGCGGTGGTTTGGGTTGGTTTCTTCATCCGCGAATGGAGAAAGGTGCGCCTCAAGACCGATTCGGCGTTTTACCCCACCGGTTACAAGAAGGGACGCAAAGGACGCTAAGGACGCAAACGACGCTAAAAAAGCCGGGCGTATGGGGTTGGTCCCGGTCAGTCGCGCCGCCAGGGCCGCGCGGATTGGGCGCTGTTACCGATCCGGATCTGACGCTCTTTTAGCGTCCTTTGCGTACTTAGCGTCCTTTGCGTCAAAAAACAGGACTCTCCGACTATCGGTACGCGTCCCCAGGCGACAGCGCTTGGCTAGTATCCCGTCATTCCCCCGCAGATCCTGGAGCGCGCAATGGCTTTACGTGTCGGTATCAATGGTTATGGCCGCATCGGCCGCAACATCCTGCGTGCACTCTATGAGTCAGGGCGCACCAATGAAATCCAGATCGTCGCGATCAATGATCTCGGCGATGCGGCGACCAATGCGCACCTGACCCAGTACGACACCACCCACGGACGTTTCCCGCATCCGGTGACGGTCGATGGGGACTCGTTCGTCGTCGGCGGCGACCGCATTCGTGCCTTTGCCGAGCGCGATCCGGCCAAGCTGCCGTGGGGCGAGCACGGTGTCGACCTGGTGATGGAATGCACTGGCCTGTTCACCACCAAGGCGAAAGCCGGGCAGCACCTCGCCGGGGGCGCCAAGAAAGTGCTGATCTCGGCGCCCGGCGGCAATGATGTCGATGCGACCGTGGTCTATGGCGTCAACCACGACACCCTCAAGGCGGCGCACACCGTCGTGTCGAATGCTTCGTGCACGACCAATTGCCTGGCGCCGTTGGCCAAGGTGCTGCACGAGAAGATCGGCATCGTGCATGGACTGATGACCACCATCCATGCCTATACCAATGACCAGGTACTGACCGACGTCTTCCACAGCGACCTGCGCCGCGCGCGCTCGGCGACCATGTCGCAGATTCCGACCAAGACCGGTGCCGCTGCCGCGGTCGGCCTGGTGCTGCCGGAGCTCAACGGCAAGCTCGACGGCTTCGCCATGCGCGTGCCGACCATCAATGTCTCGGTGGTGGACTTCACCTTCGTCGCCGCGCGGGCGACCACCAAGGAGGAAGTCGACGCGGCCATCGCGGCCGCCGCCGCGGGCGCATTGAACGGAATCCTCGGCGTCAACCAGGCGCCGCTGGTATCCGTCGACTTCAATCATGATCCGCGTTCTTCGATCTACGATGCGACGCTGACCAAGGTCATGGGCGGTACACTCGTGAAAGTGTGTGCCTGGTATGACAACGAATGGGGTTTTTCCAACCGCATGCTGGACACTGCGCTCGCCCTGATGCGCGCTCCCTAACGCCCCAAACGACCCTCGTGCGCCGCGTCAGGACTGAATTTCTTGAGTCCTGGCGCGGTGCGTCACCACGCCTTTTCCGGCCCTGAAAAGCTCTGCTGCAATGCAGCATAAGTGCTTGATCGAAAAGTTAGTTTTGTGTTGCGTTCGGTTGACGGCACTACTTATCATCGGGACGGACCCACCCTCGACACTTCCGTCACCAAAAGGAATCCGCCCATGCAACTCCAGCGGCTCGTTCCACTGGCAATAGCCGGCATCCTGCTGGGCGCTTGCAGCTCAAGCAGCAACAGCCCGCGGGCCACTCCTACGCCTCCGGCCACCAACACCAACGGCACCTTCGTCTCGGGCATCTTCACCGCCCGCTTCGATCCGACCGCGGGTGTCATTCCCTTCCCGAACAATCTTCTGCTGCAAGGCTCGCGCGACCTCACGGTCAACGCGCCGGCAGCCAATCCGGCCAACTTCGGTGATCCCGCGGTGGCCCTCAATGCAATCGACGGTTTCAGCACCGTGGCCCCGGCCTCGCTGGTGTTCTCCACCGCCATTGCGCCAGCCTCGATTCGCGCTGGCGGCGCCACCGGCAACGTGCGCGTCTTCGAAGTTGCGATCGTTACGTCCGGCCCCGGTGCCGGTGCGGTGCAGCGAGTGGTTCGCGAGTTGGCGTCGCCGACGGAGTTTGTGGTTGCGGTCGCACCCACGGACGCCACCGGGCGCACGCTGGCGATCGTCCCGACGCGCCCGCTCGAAGAGCTGAAGTCCTACATGGTGGTGGTCACCAAGGGCTTGACCGACACCCTCGGCAACGATGCGACCGCGGACCAGACTTATTTCCTGGCCCAGCGCACCAGCCCGATTGCCAGTGGCACCGGTACCGCCTGCGTCTCGCTCGATCCCTTGCTGCCGGCCGCCAATGCCTGCGCGCTCGAGCCTTTGCGGCAGCTGACGAACACCCTCGAAAGTGCGGCGGTGACGCAGGGCGTCGTGCGCGGCAATATCGTCGTTTCATGGGTGTTCAACACCCAGGGCGTCACCCCGACCCTGCGAACCCTGCGTGCGCAGACGGCGCCAGGGGCTACCCGCTTTGCACGCACCGGCCTCACGACCGCTGCAGCCGGGCTGCCGCCGATCGGTGACATCTACATCGGCACCATCGATCTGCCGTATTACCACACCGCGCCCGGCACCGGCACGCCGGCGGCTCCGCCGAGCGTGGTGCTGAGCTCCTTCTGGACGGCCGCGCCCGGCGCCTACGTGGCGCCGTTCAATGCGCTGGGCCTCGACCCGACCTCGACCAACCTGACCGTGGCCAATCCGCTTCCGGTGCGCCGTTCGGTGCAGAAGGTGCCGGTGTTGGCAACCCTGCCGAATGCCGCTTCGGGCCGTGTGCGCCCGGCATCTGGCTGGCCGGTCGTGATCTTCCAGCACGGCATCACCCGCAGCCGCTGCGACATGCTCGCGATCTCGGCAACCATGGCGCAGGTCGGATTCGCGGTGATTGCCATCGACCAGCCGTTGCATGGTGCAGCACCCGACAACACGGCCGACACGTGCCGCCCGTTCCACATCGGGGCTACTCCGTTCGCCCAGCTCGGCGCGCGTGAGCGCACCTTCGATGTCGACCTCATCGACAATTCCACCGGTGCCTTTACGCCCGATGGCCGCGTCGATCCGAGCGGCGCGCACGCGATCAACCTCGCGAGCCTGCTGACCTCACGCGACAACCTGCGCCAGGCCGAGACTGATCTTTCGGTGGTGGCGGTGTCGATCCCGTCAATGGATCTCGATGGCAACTCCGTGCCCGACTTCGACGGCTCGCGCATCAGCTTCGTCGGCCAGTCGCTCGGCGCGATCGTCGGTACCGTTTTCATGGCGCTCGAGCCGACCGTTCTCACGGCCGTCCTCAACGTGCCGGGCGGTGGCATCGCGAACCTGCTGAATGGCTCGGCGACCTTCGGTCCGCGCGTGCGTGCCGGTATCTCGGCGGCCTCCGGTATTCCGCAGACCGATGCACGCTTCCCGGGTACGCTGGGCCAGTTCCTGGTGATCGCGCAGACGGTGATCGATTCGGCTGATCCCATCAACTATGCGCGCCTGACCACTTCCAAGCGTTTGCTGGTGCAGGAAGTCATTGGTGACCAGGTGATTCCGAATACCGTCGCGGGCGCTCCGTTGTCCGGCACCGAACCGCTCATTGCGGCCCTCGGCCTGACCACGATTACCGCGACCACGACCAATGCCAATGGCATCCGCGGCGCAGTGCGCTTCATCCAGGGCGACCATGGATCTCTGCTGTCGCCGGCGGCGTCGGCTGCCGCTACTGCGGAAATGCAGCGGCAGATGGCGAGCATGATTGCCTCGAACGGCACTCAGGTGGTTGTCACTGACACCACCGTAATCCGTACGCAATAACGCTTCCGACGCGAATCTGCCCATGGAGACCATGATGAAGATCACCCGTTCCACCCACGCGCCGAAGCACCGAAGCTTGTCGATCGCCGTTTCGATGGCGCTCGCGACCGCGGCGACTCCCGCCCTCGCGTTCGAGTACACCAACGGCGATTTCTCGCTGCAGACCTCCAACACCGTGAGCTACGGCGTCCAGTCGCGTTTGGAAGAGCAGGATCCTGACCTGATCGGCATTGCCAATCTGTTCACGCCGGTGCCGCCGTCAGCGGCGATCCCGACCGGAATCCCGTTCCCGGCCGCGCTGCCGAATGCCCAGCAGCGCCTGCTGCCGGGCCGCTTCTCGGTCAACAGCGACGATGGTAACCAGAAGTTCGATCGCGGTGATGTGTTCTCCAATGCGATCAAGTACACCGGCGAACTCTCCTTCACCTACGGCGAGAGTTTCGGCGGGTTCATGCGCGCGACGGCGTTCTACGACTTCGAGAACCAGCGTCGCGACGACATTTCTGATCTCGCGAAGGAAAAGGTCGGCAAGGATGCGCAGTTGCTGGACATGTTCGTCTACAGCAACTTCAATTTGGGCTCGACCGACGCCTCGGTGCGCCTTGGCCGGCAGGTGGTGAGCTGGGGTGAGAGCACCTTCATCCAGCAGGGCATCAACGTCATCAATCCGATCGACGTGTCCAAGTTGCGTGTTGCCGGTTCCGAGCTGAAAGAGGCGTTCCTGCCGATCGACATGCTCTGGACCAGCTTCAGCTTCAACGAGAATTTCTCGATCGAAGCGCTGTACATGCTCGAGTTCGAAAACACCGAGCCCGAGCCGTCCGGCACGTATTTCAGTTCCAACGATTTCGCCGCGCTCGGCGGTGAGTTCGTGATGCTGAACTTCGGCCTGGTGCCGGAGCCGGATGATTTCTCGCTGTGCCCGCTCTACAACATCGGCCAGAACCCGCGCGGCCTCGATCCCTTCAACCGCGCCATACAGACGTCGGCCTGCGCCGCCGCGGTGCCGCGGGCACCGGATCGCTATGCCGACGAGCACGGCCAGTACGGTGTCGCCCTGCGCTATTTCGCTCCGAACCTCAACAACACTGAGTTCGGTCTTTATTTCATGAACTATCACAGCCGTCTGCCGCTGCTCTCGGGCATCAGCGTGACCAGCTCGGCGGCCAATTCGGCGCGCTACTTCGCCGAGTACCCGGAAGACATCGAGCTCTACGGTCTGTCGTTCAACACCACGCTCGAGACCGCCGGCATCGCCGTCCAGGGTGAGCTCAGCTACCGTCCGAATGCACCGCTGCAAATTGACGACGTCGAGTTGCTGTTTACCGCCTTGAGCCCGCTGAACGCGCTCATCCCGCAACCGGTCAACCGCTTCGTCAGCCAGCTCGGCGCCGTGGGTCCGGGACAGTACGTCAAGGGCTGGGACCGCCATGAGATCAGCCAATTCCAGTTCACACTGACGAAAGTCTTCGGCCCAGGCAACTTCACCCAGGCCGACCAGATCTCGACGGTGCTGGAAATGGGCTTCACCGAGGTGTGGGATCTGCCCGACCAGAGCAACCTGCGCTACCAGGGTGATGGCACCGACACCGGCGGTGGTCCGGATTTCCTGACAGGCGCATTCCGCAATCCGGAGACTTTGACCGAAGGCTTCCCGACAAACTTCTCGTGGGGTTATCGCCTGGCCGCGCGCGCCGATTACAACAATGCGTTCGGCTCGCCGTTCACGCTGTCACCGCGAGTCGCTTTCAACCACGACGTCAATGGCACCACGCCGGGGCCGGGCGGCAATTTCATCGAAGGCCGGCAGTCGCTGACCCTCGGCGTCGAAGCCAATTACTTGAACGAGTGGTCGGTGGACCTGAGCTACACGCGCTTTTCAGGCGCCGGCATCTTCAACTTGCTAAATGACCGCGATTTCGTCGCTTTCACCGCGCGATATTCGTTCTGAACCATCGACAGACTTGGAGAACATCATGACATTCCGCAAGGTGCGCCTCCTCGGCGCGATCATCGGGTTGTCGATTGCAGCGGGCAGTCACGCGGGTGTGCCGCAAGCTCAGGCTGATCGACTCGGGAAAGATCTGACGCCAGTCGGTGGCGAGAAGGCGGGCAACAAAGAAGGCACCATCCCCGCATGGGATGGCGGCATTACCCGTCCGCCGGCCAACTACAAGCTGGGCGACTTCCATCCGGATCCGTTCGCAGCCGACAAGCCGACGACTTCGCTCACCCAGGCGAACTACAAAGATCAGGCTGCCAAACTCAGCGTTGGCCAGCAGGCGATGTTCGCCAAGTACCCGACCTTCCGCATGGATATCTATCCGACGCGGCGCAGCGCCTCGTTCCCGGAACGCATCTATCGCACCACCAAGGCGAATGCCTCCGGCGCCAAGATGATCGGCGAGGGCGCGGGTGTCGAGAATGTGGCCGAGGGTTTCCCGTATCCGATCCCGCAGAACGGTTTCGAGGTGATCTGGAATCACAAGCTCAAGTTCAAAGGCGTCTCGGTCAAGCGCTGGGGCAACCAGGCGGCACCCACGGCGGCCGGCGCCTACACACCGATCCGCATCCGCGAGGAACTGCTCGGCCTGTACTGGAAAGAAGGCAACAAAATCGCCGACATCAACAACGTCCTGACCTATTTCTATCAGGAAGTGCTGGCGCCGGCGCGCCTGGCTGGCAACGTGCTACTGGTCCACGAGACGCTGAATCAGGAAGCTCAGCAACGGCAGGCCTGGGTGTACAACCCCGGACAGCGTCGCGTCCGCAAGGCGCCGAACGTCGCCTATGACAATCCGGGTACGGCGTCCGACGGCCTGCGCACCAACGACATGACCGACATGTTCAACGGCGCGATGGACCGTTTCGATTGGAAGCTGGTGGGCAAGAAGGAAATGCTCATCCCCTACAATTCCTACAAGGTCCACGCGAAGGGATTGGACTACAAGGACATCCTGCGCCCCGGCCATATCAATCCGGACCTGCTGCGCTACGAACTGCACCGGGTATGGGTGGTCGAAGCGACCCTCAAGTCCGGCTTCCGTCACATCAACAAGCGCCGTACCTTCTATGTCGACGAGGACAGCTGGCAAATCGTGATGATCGATCATTACGACAGCCAGGGCGCGCTGTGGCGGTACAGCGAGGCGGCGGTAATCAACTTCTACGATCAGCCGGTGCAGTGGACCACGTTGGAGACGCATCACGATCTGAAGTCGGGCCGATACATCACCTCCGGCATCGACAACAAAGAGACCGTGGTCGACTTTTCGTTCCAGACCTCGCCGGAAAACTTCTCACCGCAAGCCCTGCGTAGCCGCGGCGTGCGCTGAGCCTGGTTTGAATGCGGCGCCAGTCGGTTTCCGGCTGGCGTTTGCATTTCATGGGTGTTGGAAGATGCCCTGCTGGAGCGCGACGGGGATGTAGGAATCGCTCCGGTTTGCAAGTATCAGGAGCCGGTCTGGAATTCCGGACCGTGCCGTCGGCGATCTGCGGAGCAAGGGCGCACCAAAGCGCTTTAGCAGCATATGCTCTGAAAAGTCATGAGAGCGTGCGGACGTCGCCCGAGGCGAACTTCCGTGCGCACACTGAGCCGCTTCGAGGGGAAGGCGAATGAGGCGTATGCAACCGCTCCATGCCGTGGCGTTGGCAGTCTGCGCGCTGGGCTTGAGCATCTCCACCGCGCTGATGGCGCAAGCGCCGGCTGCGACCGCGCCTGCCACCGAGCAAGCGCCCGATCCAGCTGCGAGTGACCCGGCAGCGACCGGCCCCGCAGCGACTACCGAGCTTGCAGCGCCCGCCGCCATTGCCGAAAATTCCGCGGCGAGTGTCGCAACGGCACCTGCGCCCGCGGACACGAGCGCGGCTGCGGCCACGCAGTCGGGATCACGTGATGCGTGGAAGGACCCGGCGACAGCACCCGCGGAAATCCTGAACCTGGACAAGGTCCTGCGCTCAATGCTGCTGGACGGCGCCAATTCCCGTGACCGAGCGGTCATTGTCGGGGATCGTGGCCATATCCTGGTTTCCGAATCACGTCGCGAGTGGCGCCAGGTGCCTGCCCCGACGCGCACCATGCTGACGGCGGTCAGCGCGGTAGACAACAAGCTGTGGGCGGTCGGCCACGACCAGGTAATCATCGGGAGCGCTGATGGCGGCCTGACCTGGAGCCTGCAGCATTCCGATATTGCTGCGGAAGGTCCGCTGCTCGATGTGCTCTTTCTCGACCCGGACCGGGGCTTTGCAGTCGGGGCGTATGGCCAGTTTCTCAGCACGACCGACGCTGGCGCGACCTGGAGCGTGCAGGCGATCAGCGACCGCACCGGCGGCGTGTCACCGGCAGTAGCGACGCCGGATGCGAGCGAGGCAATCACCGATCCGAGTCTGGCCAGCACCGACGTCGGCGAAGACGAAGGCGACCCGCACCTCAACGGCATCGCCCGCAGCGATGCGGGCTTGCTGATCGTCGGCGAAGCCGGTGCTGCCTACCGCTCCATTGACCAGGGTGCGACCTGGGAGCGCGCCGACCTGCCGTATGAGGGTTCAATGTTCGGCGCAGTGGCGCTCGACAACGGCACCATCATTGCCTACGGCCTGCGCGGCAACGCCTACGCCACCGCTGACCTTGGCCGCTCCTGGCAAAAACTCGAAACCGGCACGGATGCGACTCTGCTCGGCGGCGCCGCTGTCTCGGGCGGCCGTGCGGTTTTGGTCGGGGCCAGCGGCACCGTGCTGCTCGCTCCACCCGGATCCACCGCGCTACGTGGCCTTTCGTTTCCTGAAGGCGGCGTCATGAGCGGCGTACTCCCACTCGCCGAGACCGAGTTTCTCGTCATGGGCGAGAACGGTGTCGCCACGTATCAGCCGAACTGAGGGGCACGACCATGGCAGGATTTGGATCTGGCGATCACCCCGGCTATCCGCGGCTGGAGAAGCTGATATTCAGCAATCGCGGCGCAATTCTCGCGATCTTTGCGTTGATCACGCTCGGCTTTCTGTTCGCCGCGAGCCAGTTGCGTATAGACGCTGGCTTCCGCAAGCAGTTGCCGCTGCAGCACGAATACATGCAGACCTTCGTCGACTACGAGGTCGAGTTCGGCGGCGCCAACCGCGTCTTCGTTGCGCTCATGGACAAGAGCGGCAACATGTTCAACAAGGAGTTCTTTGCCGCGCTCGAAGGGGCGACTGAGGCGGTCAAGGCGATTCCGGAAGTCGACAATGCGCGCGTACGTTCGGTATTCACGCCGAACACGCGTTTCGTCGAAGTGGTCGAGGGCGGTTTTGCCGGCGGCAACGTCATTCCGTCAGATTTCTCGACGACCACGGCCGATTACAATCCGACCCAGGAAGATTTCAACAAGATACGCACCAACATCGTCAAGGCGAATATCGTCGGGCGCCTGGTGGCCAAGGACTTTTCCGGCGCCATGGTGCAGGCCGAACTGATTCCCGAAACCGCCGCGCCGGGTGGCAAGCTCGACTATCAAGCGATCGGCGATCGCCTCGAGGCCATCCGCACCGAGTTCGAGAAGGACGGCATCACCGTCCACATCATCGGCTTCACGAAGGTGGTCGACGATATTGCCGATGGCGCGCGCTCGGTCATCTACTTCTTCCTGATCACCGTCGTGTTCACCTGGTTGCTGCTGTTCCTCTATTCGACCTCCTTCAAGCTCGCTACGTTGACGGTGGTGGCCGCATTCATCGCGGTGATCTGGATGCTCGGTGCCCTGCGGCTGATGGGCTTCGGCATCGACCCGATGAACATGCTGACGCCGTTCCTGATCTTCGCGATCGCGGTCAGTCACGGCGAGCAGATGATCAACCGCTTCCGTGGCGAGATCTTCTTCGGCGGCCTCGAAGAGGGCACGCCCGAGGAGCTCGAGAAGCGCCGCGGCGTGGATGCGCGCGAGGCTGCGCAGCGCTCCTTCCGACGCCTGCTGATCCCAGGTTCGGTGGCGCTGATCGCCGGCTGCATCGGCTTCGGCACGATTCTGCTGATCCCGGTCAAGATGATCTTCGAGCTCGCCGTGACGGCGACGATCGGCGTGTTCCTGACCATGTTCACCAATCTCATCCTGCTGCCGATCCTGCTCTCGTACACCAACCTCAACAATCTCGAGAAGAAGCGCGCCTACCGCCTGCGCCAAATCACGGGATTCGACAAGATCTGGTCGTTCCTGACGCGCTCGAGCCGGCACGGCCCGGCCGCGGTGATCATCGTGCTGGGCTTGGTCGCCTGGTGGTTCGCGCACCAGCATGCCGAGCGCATGATGGTCGGCGACGCCCAGGACGGCGTGGCCGAACTGCGTCCGGAAGCGCGCCTCAACCAGGATGCGCGCCTGATCACCCAGCGGTTCTCGCTGTCGACCGATATCGTCAACGTGATCGCCGAGATCGGGCCGTTCGCGTGCACCGAGAACTTCGTCGCCATGGAGACAGTCGATCGCTTCGCCTGGCACATGCAGAACATCCCGGGCGTACAGCAGGTGGTCTCGCTGGCCAACGTCGCGCGCATTGTCAACGCCGGCTACAACGAAGGCAGCATTCGCTGGCGTAACCTGCCACGCAATGCCGAAGTCATGCGCCAGAGCCTGGCCAGCGTCGAGACCGATTCGGGCCTGATCGACTCGCCCGAGTGCCGAGCGGTGCCAATCATCATCTTCACCGAGGACCATCGCGCCGAGACCATCACCCGGGTCGTGGATGCGGTCAAGAAATTCCGCGCTGACAACATGAACTTCGACGTCAATTTCCGGGTCGATCGCGCCAAGGCCGAGGCCGACGCCACCGCGCGCGGTGAGGAATACCGCACCGACCAGGTCAACCTGCGCCTCGCCACCGGCAGTGTCGGCGTGGCCGCGGCGATCAACGAAACCGTGAGCCGGCTCGAGAAGCCGATGCTCTACCTGCTGTACGCGGCGGTCTTCCTGATGTGCGTGCTCAGCTTCAAGAATCCGCTGGCCGCGCTCTGCATCGTGCTGCCGCTGGTGCTGGTGACGGCGCTCGGCGAGGCCCTGATGGTCGAGCTCGGCATCGGTCTCAAGGTCAACACCCTGACCGTGGTCGCGCTCGGCGTCGGCATCGGCGTCGACTACGCGATCTACATCTTTGCGCGCATGCGTGAGCTGATGCAGCAGGGCAAGGGCCTGAGCCAGGCCTACTTCGAAGCACTGAAGACGACCGGCATCGCGATTTTCTACACCGCGCTGACCCTGGCCGTGGGTGTCGCGACCTGGATCTTCTCCGAACTCAAGTTCCAGGCCGACATGGGTCTCATGCTGACCTTCATGTTCGTGGTCAACATGATCGCCGCGATCGTCTTCCTGCCCGCACTGTGCCGCTGGCTGTTGCGCCCGAATGAGCGCGATGGCTGGATGCCGCCCGAGAGCTGAGCGAGGTGCTGTTGTGGGTCCGGACCTTGTCCGGACGCTCTTCCTTCAATCGGGGGAAAAGCGTTCGGACAAGGTCCGAACCCACGCAAGTCAGCGTAGGTCACGTTGCGCCCGCGTGGACAATCTATTGGCGACGAAATTGATCGGGTGCAACGTGACACCGCCTCAACGTCACGTAGCGCCCGAGATTTCCGTCGCGTGTTGCGACTGCACGCGGGCGCAACGTGACCTACGTCGAAGCCGCCAGCCTCGACAAATGGCGGCGCGACGGCACCCGCCTCATGCTCGGCGGCCGTCGATTTTTCTTCGCAGCGGCGGCCACGGCGAGGCCTTGCTCACTATCCGCAGATCGAAGATGCGGCAGCGGTGCTGCGCGAGTACCTGGCGTTTCGGGTCGAGCATTCGTAGGTCATGTTGCCCGCGAAGCGGGCTACTTGACGATGCAGAAGGAAGGCGTCAAGTGGCCCGCTGACGCGGTCAACATGACCTACGTACCTGCGGCACCCTTCCACTGCAGCCTCAATTTCTCTCGGTTTTCCCGAGCATCGGCACCAGCGACCACAGCTTGGCAAAAGAGAAGGTGGGCACCAGCCGGCGGATCGCGCGCTCAGCGGGATCGGGCTTGCCCTCGGCCGGCGCGATGTCTCGGGCCAGTGCCGAATCGCGCGCGCCGAAGCCCTCTTTGGCGAAGCGTGCCGACTCCAGCGCGAAGCGGTCCCAGCGCAGGAAATGTGCTTCCGGGACGTAGATCCAATCCATGTTCATGACTTCGCGCCCGAGCGGATCCCAGTATCGCGAGCCGGGCAGGGCACTGGCTTGCAGACGCACGCGGCCGCGCAGGCGGAAGGCCATGCCATCGAAACAGAAGACGATCAGGGCGTGGCCCTT
Source organism: Rhodanobacteraceae bacterium (assembly GCA_031425695.1). Lineage (GTDB taxonomy): Bacteria > Pseudomonadota > Gammaproteobacteria > Xanthomonadales > SZUA-5 > JANPJV01. Next base: position 45,825 of record JANPJV010000220.1, read on the forward strand.
GATGAGTGCGCAGGGCTTGCCGTAGAGCTGCCCGAGTGAGGCGTCATGGGTTCGCGACAGGTAGTCGCAAATGGTGTCGTAGCGCGTGCGCGCATTGGCCATGGTTCGAGCTCCCCCTCGGGAAACTATCGTAACCCAGTTCGTGAGAATACGCGTGCGGTGGCGCCTCGGTTGAACGCGCGAGCGCGCATGCCCGCGCGACGCCGTGCCCGGCCGACACTGCGATACTGCACCCCATGGATTACGAATGCTGGCCGCTCGGCGACCGCGCATTGCTGTTGCATTTCGGCGATGTGCTCGATCTCGATCTCAATGCGCGCGTGCACGTCGCGCTGGAGCGCCTGCGCGAGCCGCGGCTGCTCGGCGTGCGCGGGTTGCTGCCGAGCTATGCCTCGATCTCGCTCGAGCTCGATCTGACCGAGCTCGGCCGCCACGGCGGCGAGCCGGCATTGCTCGCGCGCATCCAGGATCGCCTGCAGTCCGATGCGGCCGCGGCGGCGCCGGCCCGTGGCCGCATCGTCGAGATCCCGACGCGCTATGGCGGCGAAAATGGACCGGACCTCGATGAGGTGGCCCGGCTGACCGGGCTCACTGCGCAGGACGTGGTCGCGCTGCATTGCGGACCGCTGTACCGCGTCGCCCAGGTCGGATTCCAACCGGGTTTTCCGTATCTGCTCGGGCTGCCGGCGGCGCTAGAGTTGCCGCGCCGGGCGCAACCGCGCGTGCGTGTGGCTGCGGGCTCCATAGCGATCGCCGGTGGACAGACCGGCATCTACCCAAACCCCTCCCCGGGGGGCTGGCACCTGCTCGGGCGTACGGAGCTCGCGCTCTTCGAGCCTGCGCGCACGCCGCCGGCGCTGTTGCGCGCGGGTGATCAGGTGCGTTTCATCCCGGTGGAAGGCTGATGCTCGAGCTCCTGCGCATCGCTCCCTTGAGCACTATCCAGGATGGAGGACGCGCCCACTGGCGGGCGCTCGGCGTGCCGGTATCCGGGCCACTCGACGACTGGTCGCACGCGATCGCCAATATCCTCGTTGGCAACCCGACAGACTGTGCCGCGCTCGAGATCGGGTTCGGGCGCAGCGAATTGTTGTTCGAACAGCCGGCGATGATTGCCCTCACCGGCGCGCGCGCGCCGATCGACGCGGCGGGGCAGGCATTGCCACGCTGGCGCCCGATTCTGCTGGCGGCAGGTACGCGGATTTGCATCGAGCCGGCACAGCAAGGACAACGCACCTATCTCGCGGTTGCAGGCGGACTGCGCACGCACCAGGTGCTCGGCAGTCGCAGCAGCGCTCCACTGGCGGGCCTCGGAATGGAGGCGCTGAAGCGCGGCGAGCGCCTCGCCTTCGTGCATGCAGGACCCGCGCAGGCCCGCGCCTTCGGCGCCCCGCAGCACGCCCACCGACCCATTCCCGCCAATTGGTGGGCCGACGCCGAGCCGTTATTGGATCTCGAGGGCGGCGCCGAGCTGCGCCTCATCGCGGGCGCGCATGTCGGCCTGCTCGCCGATCCGTATGCGCCCTATACGCAGTCGTTCCGAATCTCCAACGACGCCAATCGCATGGCCGCGCCCTTGCTCGGGACGCCGCTGGTGATCAACGACGGTGGCCGGATGATCAGCGAGCCGGTCGTGCCCGGTACCGTGCAGTTGCCACCAGCCGGGCAACCGATAGTCCTGCTCGCCGACGCCCAGACCATCGGCGGCTACCCGCGCATCGGTCACCTCGCTGGCGTCGACCTCGCCCGCTTCGCCCAGCGCCGCGGCGGCAGCGAGCTGCGCTTCGAACCGATCGGCGTCGACGCCGCCCGCCGCCTGTGGCGCTGGCGCCAGCAACGGCTGGCGCGGCTGGAACTGGCCGTCAGGGCGCGGCTGGGGTGAACCGGTTTTCGGTTTTCGGTTCTCGGAAAAGGCGAAAGATGGGCAGCGTTGCGCTTTGCCCCTCTACCGAAAACCGAAAACCAAAAACCGAAAACTGCTCCCGAGCTATCTTCCACCCACTCCACCAGGTGACCACGCATGAGCGCTCGCAGGATCGATCTCAATGCGGATCTCGGCGAAAGTTTCGGGGCCTGGACGATGGGGTCGGATGCCGAGCTGCTGCGGGTCGTGAGCTCGTGCAACATTGCCTGTGGGTTCCACGCCGGTGATCCGTTGACGATGCAACGCACCGTGGCTGCGGCGGTGGCCAATCGGGTCGCCATCGGTGCCCATCCGAGCCTGCCGGACCTGGTTGGCTTCGGGCGCCGGGAAATGCAGGTCTCCGCGGATGAGCTCGGCGCGCTGGTGTTGTACCAAGTCGCTGCGCTGATGGGCTTTTGCGCGACGCGAGGGGCACGCCTGCATCACGTCAAGGCGCACGGTGCGCTTTACGGAATGCTCGCGCGTGAGGGCGTGCTCGCCGATGCGTTCAGCGCGGCCGTGCACGGGCTCGACCCCAACTTGATGATCTATGGCCCACCGCAGGGTGAGCTGCGCGCCGTTTGCGCTGCGCGCGGCATCGCCTACGTGGCCGAAGGATTTGCCGACCGCGGCTATCAGCCCAATGGCAGCTTGGTCCCGCGCTCGCAGCCGGGCGCCTTGCTCGACCACGACCAGGCACTCGCACAGGGATTGCGCATCGCCCGGGGCGCAGCGATTCAAAGCAGCACCGGGAGTGAGCTCGATGTCGAGGTCGGCAGCCTGTGCGTGCACGGCGACGGACCACATGCGCTCGAGCTTGCGCGCGCGCTGCGGGTCGCACTCGCCGCGGCCGACATCGAGGTGGCCGCGGCATGAGCGCGCCGTGGTCGTGGGCGCTGCTGCCAATCCTCGTGGTGATCATCGGCTTCGCCCTGCGCCAGCACCCGGCGCGCGTGGTGCTGGTTGCAGCCATTAGCGCGGGCGCCGTGGGCGGCATGCGCTGGGACGAATTCCTGGCCGCGCTCGGAGCGAGCTTCCTCAAGGCGCGCTACCTGCTGGTGCTGGTGTTCGCTTTGCCGGTGGTGGCGCAGGTCGAGGCTTTTGGTCTGCGCGAGCTCAGCCGCCGGCTGATTGCGGGCTGGCGTGGCGCCAGCACCGGACGGCTGTTACTTGGCTATCTTTTCGTGCGCCAGATCGCGGCCGCGCTGGGGCTCACCAGCCTCGGCGGGCATGCGCAGATGGTGCGGCCCCTGGTGGCGCCAATGGCAGAAGCCGCCGCGGAGCAACGCGACCCCGCGATCTCGCCCGAAGAGCGCGAGCAGGTGCGCGCCCTCTCCGCAGCCACCGATAACGTCGGCCTGTTCTTTGGCGAGGACCTGTTCCTGGCCTTCGGCGCCGTGCTGCTGATGCAGTCCTTCCTGGCCGAGAACGGCATCGAGCTGTCGCCGATCCACATTGCGCTATGGGGAATCCCGACGGCCGTGCTGGCGTTCGTGATCCACGCGACACGCCTGCTCTGGCGTGATCGCAGGCGCGTCAGCGGACCGCGCGCATGACGCTGACGCCGCTGTACATGCTGCTCGGTGCCTTCTTCGCAATGGTCGCCTGGCGCGCCGTGCGTGACCAGGGCGGGCCGGCGCGCCGCGCCCGCGGTGCCTTCTACGGCGTGCTGGGCCTGCTGTTCGTGCTCGGGGACTGGTTGCCGCCAGTGCTGGCGGGCGTCCTGGTGCTGTTGATCGCGGTGATTGCCGGTTTTGCGCTGCCGCAGCAGGCGCCACGCAGCGCGACAGTGGAGGCGACTGCATCGCCCTCGAAGCGCCTGTTGCTGCCGGTGCTCGCGGTGCCATTGCTGACGATCCTGCTGAGTGTGCTCTTCCTCCGGATCACACCCGCCGGCACGCCCTTGTTTACCAGCCAGAGCGCGCCGCTATACGCGCTTGCGATCGCCTGCGCGCTCGCCCTGACGCTGGCCCTGTGGCTCACCAGGGACCACACTGGCGCGGCGCTCGCACGCGGTGGCGACCTGCTCGAGGTCATCGGCTGGGCGGCCTTCCTGCCGCTGCTGCTGGCGGTGCTGGGGACCTTGTTCGCGCAGGCCGGCGTCGGCGTTGCACTTGCCGACCTGATCGGCAGCTGGCTGCCGCTCGATCAGCGCTGGGTGGCGATCCTGGCCTACGGCCTCGGAATGGCGCTGCTGACGATGGCGATGGGGAATGCGTTCGCGGCTTTTCCGGTGATTGCCGGCGGCATCGGCCTGCCTTATCTCGTCAGCGTGCACGGTGCCGATCCCGCGCCGCTCGCAGCCATTGGCATGCTGTGCGGATATTGCGGAACTCTGATGACTCCCATGGCCGCCAACTTCAACCTGGTTCCGGTGGCGCTGCTCGAGCTCCGCGATCGCAATGCCGTGATCCGCGCGCAGGTCCCGACCGCACTGCCGTTGCTCGCGGGTAACCTGGTCTTGCTCGGCCTGCTGTGTTTTCGCTGACAGGGTCGCGATTTGGATTGACACCGACCAGAGTGAAGGCAAAGCTTTTGTCCACAGATTACACAGACAAGAGCGGATTGAGAGCCTGCCGCTCCGGATGCGCTGATGGTCTCGATTGAACAGCGACGGGTCAGGCACTTTCACCAAGGACCGCTCTTCCATGCCCCATTCGACCCGTGCCCCCGTGCTCCTCACCGGCTTCGAGCCCTTCGCTGGGGAGCCGCGCAATCCTTCGGCGGAAGCGGTCGCGCTGCTGGCCGGCACGGATATCCTCGGCCACGGCATCATCAGCCTGTGCCTGCCGACGGCCTTCGGATTGGCCTCCAAGATACTGCTGCGCGCAGTCGAGCGCCTGCAGCCAGCGGTCGTGATCGCCAGCGGCGTTGCCGGCGGGCGCAGCGAAATTGCCGTCGAGCGCTTCGCGCTCAATTTCATCGACGCCCGCATTCCCGACAACCGTGGGCAGCAGCCACGCGAGCGCCCCGTGCTTCCCGGGGCTGCGCTCGCCTATCCGAGCGGATTGCCGGTCGCGCGCGTGGTCAACCGCCTGCGCGAAGCCGGCATCCCGGCGACGAGCTCCAACTCGGCCGGTTCCTTTGTCTGCAACCAGGTTTTCTACAGTCTCTGCCACGCGCTCGCGGGCAGCCCCGTTCGCGGCGGTTTCGTGCATGTGCCACACGCGTCCGAACACGTCGTCGACCGCCTCGGCATGCCCAGCCTGCCGCTGGTTACGATCGCCGAAGCGCTGCGACTGACCGCGGAGGTCACCCTGCGCGCCCTGCCCAAGACACGCCGCAAAGCGAGTTCGGCCACATGAGTATCGAGCGCTCGACCGTCTACCTGAGCGCGCTCGACGCCGTCAGCATCGGTGCGTACCACGCGTGCGCGGCACACCCGCCGGCGAGACGGCTGGGTCTGGTGATCGTGCAGGAGGTCTTTGGCGTGACGGACTCGCTGCGGCAGGTCAGCGACGGCTTTGCAGACGCCGGTTTCGACGTGCTGGCGCCGGCTTTTTTCGACCGTATCGAACCCGCCATCGAGCTCCGCGCCGACGACGCCGGCATGGCGCGCGGGCGCGAATACGTCGGCAAGCTCGGCTTTGATGCCCCGCTGCGAGACGTCCGCGCCGCAGCTGATTTCCTGGTCGAGCGCGGTTGCTCGGGCGTGGCCGTGGTCGGCTATTGCTGGGGCGGCGTGCTTGCCTATCTCTGCGCGACGCGGCTCGGCTTGCCGGCTGCAAGCTATTACGGTCGGCTCATCCCGCAGTTCCTGCACGAGCGCCCGCAGGCGCCGCTGATCTTCCACTTCGGCGCCAAGGATGAGCTCATCCCGGCGGCGTCGATTGCAGCGGTCGAACTACGTTTTCCCGACTTGCCGCTGCACCGCTACCCGGCCGGGCATGCCTTCAATCGCATCGGCGACCGGCACTACGACGAGGACAGCGCGGTGCTCGCGCGCAGGCGCACAATGGCCTTCCTGCAAGCGCACCTCCGCGCCGACCTGGAGTGCGCATGAGTAGTTGGGAGCTCGACCCGCGGCTGGCCGCAGGCAGCGCCGCGCTCGGGAGCGTCGGTGCGATCCAGATCCGCGCATTGCACACCCAGCCCTGGCCCTGGCTGCTGCTGATTCCGCGCCAGCCGAATGTGACCGAGCTGTTTGACCTGGTCGAACCGCTGCGCTCGCAGATCCATGTCCTCTCACTGCAGCTCGGCGCCGCCCTGAAGCACGAGTTCAGGGCCGACAAGATCAACATCGCCGCACTCGGCAACGTGGTCCCGCAACTGCACCTGCACATCGTCGCCCGCAGCGAGGGCGACCCCGCCTGGCCCGGCCCCGTCTGGGGCCGCACCGAGCCCGCCTTGTCCGAACCCGATCAAGCCACCCGCCTGCAACGCCTGCGCCTGGTCGTGTTGCAGGTCGCCCTCAGCGAGCGCTGAAGACATTGCTCCCCTCTCATGCTGTTGGGGAGAGGGGCTGGGGGAGAGGGCGCTTTTGAACGCACGAAAGCTGCCCTCTCCCCCGACCCCTCTCCCCAAAAGCGTGGGAGAGGGGAGCCGAGTTGCGACGCGATCAAGACCAGCCAACGTCTCGCTGTCCTTCCTTAACTGCCAGTTGCGCCCGGCCGATCGCGGTCGGTAATCCAGCCGCTCCAGGAGTCGGGGTAGAGGCGCGAACCCACGAGGCCGGCGCGGGCCATGGCCAGTTGGTTGTGGCAGGCGGTCACTCCGGATCCGCACATGTGCACGACGGCGGCCGGCGATCGGCCGGCGAGCAGGGATTCGAACTCTGACCGTAGCTCCGCGGCCGGCTTGAAGCGGCCGTTGGCGTCGAGGTTGTCGACAAAGGGCCGGTTGAGCGCGCCGGGTACGTGGCCGGCTACCGCATCGAGAGGTTCGACTTCGCCGCGGAAGCGCGGCGCACCGCGCGCGTCGACGAGGCACACGCTGCCGTCTGCCAGCCCGGCTTGCAGGGCCTCGACGTCGAGCCAATGGCGCGGCTGCAGTACACGCAGTTGCGCGGTGTCTGCGAGCAGGGTGGGCGGCGCGCCACGTTCGATCGCCATGCCCGCCGCGCGCCAGGCCGCGAAACCGCCGTCGAGGACGCGTACCGTCGCATGGCCGAGTGCGCGCAACAGCCACCACAGTCGCGCCGCGTAGGCGCCATTGTCGGCGTCGTAGGCCACCACCGCCGTACCCTCGCTGATCCCGAGCCGGGCCATGACGCGCGCGAGCTGCGCTGCATCGGGCAGGGGATGGCGGCCGTGCCGGGCGGTCGCGCGCATGTCCGACAGATCGCGCTCCAGGTGCGCGTAGCGCGCCCCGGGAATGCGCGCTTCTGTGTGCGCCTGTTCGCCGGCCTCCTGGCGACCGAGCTCGAAACGGCAGTCGACGATTCGCAGCCATGGATTGCCGAGCGCCAGGGCGAGCTCGGCGCTGGAGATCAGGGGGTCGATTTCGGACAAGCTCATTCGAGCTCCAGGCGTTCGAGCAGGTTCACCAGCATGCCGGCAGTCGCGCCCCAGATGTAGCGGTCCTCGAAAGCGTACGCGTAATAGCCGCGCACGCGCCCGCGAAACAGGCGCTCTTCGCGCTTGAGATTCGCCGGATCGAGCACGAAAGCGAGCGGCAACTCGAAGACTTCAGCGACCTCACGGGGATCGGGCGTGATCTGCGCATGCGCATCGATGATGCCCAGGACCGGCGTCACCGCGTAGAAACTGATGGTGCCGTAGACATCCAGCAGGCCAAGCGGTCGCACGTGGGCGGGCGCGATGCCGAGCTCCTCGTCGGTTTCGCGCAGTGCCCCGGCGACCGCATCCTGGTCCGTCGGCTCGATGCGCCCACCCGGGAAGCTGATCTGTCCGGCGTGCTGCGGCAGGTGTTCCGTTCGCCGCGTGAGCAGGATCTGCCAGCCCGACGCGCGCTGCACCAGCCCAATCAAGACCGCCGCCGGACGCAGCACGGCGTCCGCTGGCAGCATCCCTTCGAGCTCATGATGGTTCCAGATCTGCGTCGCCGGTGGCGCATCCACGGGCCGCAGCACCGCGCGCAGCCGCCGCTCCAGCGCTGCCGGTGTCAACTGCAGCATTGCCTCAGGCGCCGCCACGGCTGCGCTGTGGCAGGACCTGCTCCATCAACTGGCGCTTTTCGCTGTCGCTCATGCTGCCCCAGGCGGCGATCTCGTTGCCTGTGCGCAGGCAGCCCGCGCACAGCCCATCCGCGCGCAGGGTGCAGATGCCGATACAGGGGGTAAGGATTGGCACCGGGGCCGTTGACTTGAACCAGGAATTCATCGTGACAAGTCTATCCCTTGCCCGTGACGCCGCGTGCGTGAAAGCATGCCGCCAGTAACCAGGAACCAACACCCGTGTTAGCCATCGCCACCAAGATCCTCAAGGACTACGGCCAACTGCTCGGCACCATCGAGCCCGGCTGCTGTGCGCTGCCGCGCTCGTTCCTGCCGCATCCGAAGGCCGCCATCCGCGAAGCAAGCCTGCAGGTGCTGGGCACGCTCGACCCGGGCAACGACGCCTTGCGCGACGCACTGATTCGCGGCTACGTGTTTCTCGCGCAATTTGTCGATGACGACGAGGCCGAGCGCGTAGCTGAAGGCCAGTCACAAATGGACATCCTCGCACTCGAGGCCGGCGCCGAACCCGACCAGCATTCCCCCGCCGCGCTCGACGCGCTGCGCGTAGTCAACCGCATCAAGCTGGAAATGGAACAGGGCCTGCTCGACGCCTGCCTCGCCGCCCGCATCCCGCTGACGGCAGCGCCATCGATGCTGGCAGAGCGCGAGGCGTAATCCGCTTTCGTGGGTCCGGACCTTGTCCGGACGCTCATTTCTTCTATTCGAGAAAAAGCGAGGCTTGGTCTCGCTCTGCGTGGGTCCGGACCTTGTCCGGACGCTCTTTATTAGAACAAGAGGCGTCCGGAC
>JANPJV010000221.1:0-5277 GCA_031425695.1 Rhodanobacteraceae bacterium
GCGCGGAGCGCCGCACTCCAAATGGGCGCCGGCACATCGCGGGTTGCCTGCAGGTTGGAAGCCGGCGGCTCAGTTGTCGCAGGATCTTCTGATTCATCGGCCTCTGCTGGGTCTGCGCTTTCCGCGGACCTTTCAGCTCCATCAGCTTCTGGTGGGTCTGCGCTGTGCGCGGACTCTTCTGGCTCATCGGTTTCTGGTGCGTCGTCGCTGCGCGCAGACTCTTCGGGTTCATCAAGAGCGTCCGCGCGCAGCGCAGACCCACCAAGGGCCGCAGTGTCCGCCTCCTCCCCAACCACCGGCTCCGCCACTGGCACCCCCACCTCCGCCAGATACGCATCGAAGATCTTGCGCGCGACAGGCGCTGCGGCGAGCGAGCCGGAGCCGCCTTGTTCGACCACCACCGACATGGCAATCCGCGGTGCTTCGGCGGGCGCGTAGGAGATGAACAAGGCCTGGTTCTTCTGCCCCGCGCGCAGGGTGCGTGGGCCGCTGCCGTCGCGCACGCGGCTGACGCGCTGGGCGGTGCCGGTCTTGCCGGCCATGCGGTATTTCGCGCCCTTGGCCGCAGCGCGCGCGGTTCCGGTCGGGCTGTTGAGCACGGCTTCAAGGCCGCGCTGGACCAGCTTCAAGTGTTCGGGGGAGGCTACCGTGCGCTGGCCGATCGGGATCGGTGGCAACATCCGGCGCGGAACGTCGAAGCTCGGGCGCAGCGCATGCACCAGCCGTGGACGGTACAACTGGCCGTCGGCGGCGATGGTCGCGGTCGCGCTGGCGAGTTGCAGCAGGGTGGCCACGTTGTAGCCCTGGCCGATGCCGGCGATCACCGTTTCACCCGGGTACCAGGGCTGCTTGAAACGTTCGCGCTTCCACTCGCGCGAGGGCAGGATGCCAGCGGATTCGCCATGCAGGTCGATGCCGGTGACGGCGCCGAAACCGAAGCGGCCGAGATAGGCGTGCATGCGGTCGATGCCAAGATCGAGCGCGAGCTGGTAGTAATAGCTGTTGACTGACTGCGCCAGGGATTCGATCACGTCGACGCGGCCGTGGCCGCCGCGTTTCCAGTCGCGAAATTCCAGCGTCTGCCCCGGGATGCGGAAGACACCAGTCGAGTAGGTGACATCACCCACGCGACGCACGCCGAGCTCGAGGCCCGCGAGCGCCATGAACGGCTTCAGTGTCGACCCCGGCTCGTAGCCGCCCTGCAGCGCGCGGTTGAACAGCGGTCGGTCGGGCGCTTCGAGCAGCGCCTTGTAGTCGGCGCGCGAGATGCCGTTGACGAACAGGTTGGAATCGAAGCTCGGCAAGCTGACGAAGGCGAGCACTTCGCCGTTGTGCGGATCGATCGCGACCGTCGCCCCGGCGGATTCGCCAAGCGCCTCGGTGGCGATGCGCTGCAGGTTCGCATCGATGGCGAGATAAACGTTGTCTCCTGCGCGCGGTGGCGTGCGTTCCAGCACCCGCAGGACGCGCCCCTCGGCATTGGTCTCCACGCGCTCGTAGCCGACCTCGCCATGTAGCTGCTCTTCGTAGAAGCGCTCGATGCCGGTCTTGCCGATGTGCGTGGTGCCCGCATAGCGCTTCGGGTCGAGCGCCTCGAGCTCGGCCACATCGATGCGCCCGACATAGCCGACGACGTGAGCGAACAGCGTGCCCTCGGGATAATGGCGGGTGAGGTAGGGCACGACATCAACCCCGGGGAAGCGGTAGCGCTCGAGCGCGAAGCGTGCCACTTCGGGCTCGCTCAGTCGCAGCTTCAGCGGCAGGCTCTGGAAGCGTCGGCGCGCCTTGACGAGGTCCAGGAAGCGGCCACGCTCCTCGTCGTCGAACGGCAGGATCAGAGCCAGTTCGTCGAGCGTGGCGGCGAGGTCTTTCACCCGCTCGGGAATGATCTCCAGGCGGTAGGCGAGGCGGTTGTCGGCCAGGATGCGGCCGTTGCGATCGAGGATCAGCCCGCGCGTCGGGGGCAGCGCCTGCAGCTTGACGCGGTTGCGCTCCGAGCGCGCGGCGTACTCGTCGTGGCGCAGGATCATGAGCTCGCCGAAGCGCGCCAGCAGTACGCCGAAGGCGATCAGCACCGCCGCCAGCAGCACGAGCGCGCGGCGCAGGAACAGGCCGCCTTCGGCGACCTGGTCCTTGATCAGTGTGCGGCGTCTGCGCGACCGGGAGCTGATCACGTGACGGATCTCAGGGCGTGCGCGTGCGCTGGGCCTGGCGGCGGCGCAGGCGCAGGCTGTCGAGCAACAGGAACAACCAGGGCCAGACCAGCATGCCCGAGAGCGGTGCCAGCCAGAACGGCAGTGGCGGCCACGGCGCCCCGCCCATCAGGCGGATCCACAGGTCGAGCACGCGATCATTCAGCAGCAGCGCAAACACCGCACCGGCCTGCTGCCAGACCGGGAAGAAGCGCAGGCGGTGACGGAAGCGCAGGGTCAGGTACACCAGGATGACCATGCGCAGCGCGTGCTCCCCGAGCAGCCCGCCATAGAGGATGTCGGCGACCAGCCCAAGCATGAAGGCATGGCCGAGCCCGGCAATTTCCGGCTCCTCGAGGGCGAAGTAGCACAGCACCAGCGCCAGGCTGGTCGGCTTGAGCACCGCCAGCCAGGTTGGCAGCGGCAGCAAGGCAAGCAACAACGCCGCGGCAACCGCGATCAGGAACAGCTGGTAGGTGCCGCGGAGTTGTCTCATGGCTCTGGCGGTCCCACCCAGAGAATCGGCTTCACCGCGAGCAGCTCGCGATTGCGCCCGAGCGCTGAAAGCGGGCGCGCGAACGCGGTGGCGAAGGCCGCGTCGGTGGCGCGTTCGACGCGGGTGATCTCGGCCACCGGGATGCCGGCCGGAAAGCGTCCGCCGACATCCGTGGTGAGCAGCCGGTCGCCGACGACCAGGTCAACGTTCGGTGGCAGGTTCGGCAGCGACAGTGCAATCGCATCGCCGCTGCCGTAGGCAATGGTCTTGAGTCCATTGCGCGAAACCTCGACCGGCAGCGCATGGTTGGGATCCGTGATCAGGATGCCGAACGCAGTCGTCGCACCCGCGGCGCTGACCTGGCCGACGACGCCGAACGCATCGATCAGCCCGTCTCCACGTTCCAGTCCGTCGTTGCTGCCGCGGTCGAGCAGCAATCGGTGGCGGAACGGATCGAGATCGATGTCGACGATGCGCACCAGCGTCGAGCGCAACTGCTGCTGCTGGGCGAGCGCGAGCTGGGCCTGCACGCGCTCGTCGGCGGCGGCCTGCGCACGTCGCTGGTAGAGCTCCGTCTGCGTCGCCAGCAGTGCCTCGCTCAGCTCGCGATTCTGCGCGGCCAGCCCCTCGCGATCGGCAATCGCGAAGCGCAATGCCGCGTAGCCCTCGCCAGGCAGCGCCGCCAGCTTGTAGATCGGAGCCGTCAACGCCAGCGCCCGCGCCCGCAGTTCCACCAGGAAACCGCGCTGCCGGTCGGTCAGCATCAGCATGATCGCCAACGCCATCAACACCACCAGCTTGAGCGTACCGGGCCGCCCGCCGGCAAACAAAGGCGCTTGGGTGCTGGTGCCGGAGGACATCATCTGCAGTTTTGGCTATGTCCGCGGCAGTAGATTTTTGACGCAAATGAACGCAAAGGCGGCAAACGGACGCAAAGGAAGAACATTGAAACGCTCTTTTTGCGTCCCTTTGCCGCTGTCCTTTGCGTTCCTTTGCGTCGAAAAACAAATTTCTAATCAGCGCGTCTAGTCGTTTGCGAACAGATCCGGACCGTGTTCGTCGATGAGCTCTAAGGCGCGGCCGCCGCCGCGGGCGACGCAGGTGAGCGGATCATCGGCGACATGGACGTGCAGGCCGGTGACCTCGGAGATCAGCTTGTCGATGTCGCGCAGCAGGGCGCCGCCGCCAGTGAGCACGATGCCGCGCTCGGCAACGTCGGAGCACAGCTCGGGCGGCGTCTGCTCGAGCGCGATCTTGACGGCCGAGCAGATGCCCGCCAGCGGTTCGTGCAATGCCTCGAGCATCTCGTTGGAGTTGATGGTGATGCTGCGCGGGACGCCTTCGGCGAGATTGCGGCCCGACACCTGCAGCTCGCGAACTTCCGAGCTCGGATAGGCGCAGCCGACTTCGATCTTGATACGCTCGGCGGTGGCTTCGCCGATCAGGGTGCCGTGGTTGCGGCGCACGTAATTGATGATCGCCTCGTCGAACTTGTCGCCACCGATGCGCACCGAGTTGCTGTAGACGATGCCGTTCAACGAGATCACCGCGACTTCCGAGGTGCCGCCACCGATGTCGATCACCATCGAGCCACGCGCCTCGTGGATCGGAATGCCGGCACCAATCGCCGCGGCCATCGGCTCTTCAATCAGGAAGACATCGCGTGCGCCCGCCGCCTCGGCCGAATCACGGATCGCGCGGCGCTCGACCTGCGTGGAACCGCACGGCACGCACACCAGCACGCGCGGGCTCGGCCGGAACAGGCGGTTGGGATGCACCTTGCGGATAAAGTGCTGCAGCATCGCCTCGGTCATGGTGAAGTCGGCGATCACGCCGTCCTTCAGTGGCCGCACGGTGACGATATTGCCGGGCGTGCGCCCGAGCATGAGCTTGGCCTCGGCGCCGACGGCCGCGACCGAGCGCGGGCCACCGGGACCACGGTCCTGGCGGATCGAGACGACCGAAGGCTCGTTCAGCACGATGCCCTGGCCGCGCACATAGACCAGCGTGTTCGCGGTCCCAAGATCGATCGAGAGATCGGTCGAGAACAGACCGCGCAATTGCTTCAAACCAAACATGGGCAGACCTGAAGATGACGGAACGCCCGGGATCGCCACCCGGGCAAAAATCCGTGAAAGAGGGTGATGCGCGCAGCCCGGTGCTACAGGGCCGATGCGGGCGATCGCGAAGAGGGTCCGCAATCTAACAAGCCGCGCGTGGAGCTAACAAGCAGAAACCGTGATCCCGTCAGGGTTTCGCGAGAATCCGCTCGGTCCCGTGCTGACGTGCCCGGCATAGGTGTCGAGGAAGGAAAGCCTTGTTACACAAAAAGCACAAAGGGAAGCGGACACAAAATGCACATAAAAAAGCGCTTCACCGGTGTCGTCATGCTCGATCCGGCCGCGTCGCAGGTCGAGCGGTCCGGTTTAGTCAAAGGCTTTTCGGGTCACAGAGGTCTTCAACAGGAACCCAGTCTCCACCCAAAAACGCTCCTTATGTGCGTTTTGTGTCCGCTTCACTTTGTGCTTTTGTGTAAGAACCGCTCTTCGCTCCTAGCAGGGTGCTGCAAAACTCCAGCTTTGGTATGAT
>JANPJV010000222.1:0-34049 GCA_031425695.1 Rhodanobacteraceae bacterium
TGGGGGTGGGGGCCGGTGGGGCGTCGTTTTTTTACCTGTACATATAAACCCCCCCGCCCCCCACCCCCCCCCCCCCACCAAAAGCCGCACTCCAAATCAGAGCCCCGGCTCGCGCACCCGCTCCGCCCGATCCAACGCCGACGGAAACCGCGCGCGCGGCGCACCGTCGCGCTGCCGTGCCAGCGCCCACGCGACATGCTCGCGCACATTCTCATCGGGGAAGTCCGCGCGGGCCTGCAACGCCTTGATGATTTCGGCCGACGGCAGCGCATTGCCGAGCGCGACGGCAATGTTGCGCAGCCAGCGCGCGTGGCCGATGCGACGGATGGCCGAGCCTTCGGTCCTGGCGAGAAACTCCACCTCGTCCCAACGGAAGAGCTCGACCAGGCTCGTCGCGTCGAGCCCGTGACGCACCCGAAAATCCGGCTCGCCGGCCAGTTTGGCGTAGCGGTTCCACGGACAGACGAGCTGGCAATCGTCGCAACCATAGATGCGGTTGCCCAGCGCGGGCCGTAGCTCGACCGGGATCGGGCCGTCGAGCTCGATGGTCAGGTACGAGATGCAGCGGCGGGCATCGAGCTGATACGGCGCAGGCAACGCGTTCGTTGGGCAGGCGTCGAGGCAGCGCCGGCAGCTGCCGCAATGATCGGATACCGGCACGTCCGGCGGCAGCGGAAGATCGGTGTAGAGCTCCCCCAGGAAGAAATAGCTGCCCGCATCGCGATCGAGCAGGTTGGTGTGCTTGCCGATCCAGCCCAGCCCGGCATTGCGGGCGAGTGGTTTTTCCAGCACCGGCGCACTGTCGGTGAACACCCGATAGCCGAATGCGCCGATGCGCTGCGCGATTGCGTCGGCCAGTTGCTGCAGGCGTCGTCGGAGCACCTTGTGGTAATCACGCCCGAGCGCATAGCGTGAAACGTACGCGCGGTTGGCGTCGGCCAGGACGTCGAGTGCCGGCGTTGCCTCCGGCGGCCAGTAGTCCATGCGCACGCAGATTACGCTGAGCGTGCCGGGGACCAGCTCGTCAGGACGACTGCGGCGCGTGCCGTGGCGCTGCATGTACGCCATCTCGCCATGCCAGCCGCGGCCGAGCCACTCCTCCAGCCGCTGCGCATCGGGACCGAGCTCGATGCCGGATACGCCAACCGCCGAGAATCCGAGCGCGCGACCGTGCTCGACAATGTCCTCTTTCAGCGCGAGCGCTGCGACGGGCGACAGGCTCAGGGGAGTCGCCATGATCACGTCGGGGCAGGAGTGCTGCTCAGTATACTGCCGCCGCTTTACGCCGACTTATCGACGAGTACTGGATGCCACTTACCATTGAATCCGGGGTGCCTGACCGCGCCTGCAGCGTGGCCCAGGCGCGTGAGCTCGAACGCCTGGCGGCGGTCTCCTTCGACCTGCCCGGCGACGTGCTGATGGAGCGCGCGGGCCGCGCCGCCGCGCAACTGGTGCTGACGCGCTATCCGCTCGCGCAGAAGATCACGATCGTCTGTGGCACCGGCAACAACGGCGGCGATGGCTACGTGGTCGCGCGCCTGCTCTCCGAATCCCGCCGCGACGTGCTCGTGTTCGCGCCCGATGACCTGGGTCCCAGCCGCGACGAAGCCCTCCAGGCGGCGACGCGCTGGCGCAATGCCGGCGGTTATCTCACCCATTTCGAGGGCGTTCTGCCGGCCGCCGATCTGGTGGTCGATGCGCTGTTCGGGATCGGCATTTCGCGCGCGCCGCAAGGTGCGCACGCGGCCATGATCACAGCCATGAATGCCCAACCGGCGCCGATCCTGGCGCTCGATGTGCCCTCGGGCATCGACGCCGACACCGGTGCGAGTCCCGGCGAATCCGTGCGCGCGGACGCGACCTTGAGCTTCATCGCGATCAAGCGCGGGCTGCTCACCGGGCGTGCGCCGGCGCATGTCGGTAGCCTGCACCTGGCCGAGCTCGACCTGCCGAAGGTGTTGCTCGCGTGCGTGCCCGCGGCGGTGCGCGTGCTCCAGCCGCACGCCCTGCGCGCCTGGTTGCCGCAGCGCGCACGCGATGCGCACAAGGGCGATCACGGGCATGTGCTGGTAATCGGCGGCGACCACGGCATGGGCGGCGCCGTGCGCCTGGCCGCTGAAGCCGCCGCGCGTGTCGGCGCTGGCCTGGTCAGCGTGGCGACGCGCGCGAGCAGTGCGCAGGCAATTTTGGGCGCACGTCCCGAATTGATGGCGCATACCGTCGAGGGACCTGGCGACCTGTTCAACCTGCTGCAGCGTGCGACGGTCGTGGTCATCGGCCCGGGGCTCGGCCAGAGCGCGTGGGCACTGTCATTGCTCGAGGAAGTTACTTCCCGCGGTCTGCCGACGGTGCTCGATGCGGATGCACTCAACCTGCTGGCGCAGGGTGCCTGCGTGTTGCCGGAGCAGGTGGTGATCACGCCACATCCGGGCGAGGCCGGGCGACTGCTCGATTGCAGCACGCCTGAGATCCAGGCCGACCGCTTCGATGCGGTCGAGAAGCTGATGGATTTTTTCCAGGCAACGGTCGTACTCAAGGGCGCCGGCACCTTGATCTGTGATCGCGCCCAGGGTTTGAGTCTTTGCGCATCGGCCAACCCAGGGCTCGCCAGTGGCGGCACTGGCGATGTGCTGGCCGGTTGCATCGGCGGGCTGATGGCGCAAGGCCTGGCGGCGCCGGATGCGGCACGCGCCGCAGTGCTGCTGCATGCGCTCGCGGGCGAAGCTGCTGCGGCCGATGGCGAGCGCGGGATGCTGGCCGGTGACCTGCTGCCGCATCTGCGCCGCCTCGCCAATCCGGATCGCGATGTCTGATTCGCTGCTGGTCAACCTGGTGGACGAGAGCGCGACGGCTGCTTTCGGGGGACGCCTGGCGCTTGTGCTGGGTCCTGGGTTGATCCTGCTGGAAGGCGAGCTCGGTGCCGGCAAGACCTGCCTCGCGCGCGGCATCCTGCGCGGGCTGGGTCACGTCGGCCGGGTCAAGAGCCCCACTTACACACTGGTCGAACCGTACGCGGAGACACGCATCCCGGTGCGCCATTGGGATCTCTACCGGATTGCCGACCCGGACGAGCTCGACGCACTCGGGTTCCGTGAGTACGACCCGTCTCGCGAACTCATGCTGATCGAATGGCCCGAACGTGCGGGGACGCGCGTCGCACAGTACGATCTGGCGATCCATTTGCGCTATTCAGGCGATGCGCGCACGGCCGAGCTGATAGCCGGGAGCGCGCGCGGCGCTGCCTGGATCCAACAACTTCAGTGTGATGAATCATAGATAGCTTGAACTAGTTCCGCGTCTTTCGCCGCCATGCTGCGTTGCCTTTGCCGCGCCAGCACAGGTGTCGCGGGCTCGACCGATCGCGCGGCATGCCGCGCAAGCGGATCGATCTCCCTGTCGCAATAGAAGGGGCTATTCCTCCTTCTCGCGCCTTGCCTGGCGACGAAATCCATCGGAACTTTCTTCAAGCTATCTATGACTCACCACACTTCAAGGACACCTGATGCGCCTCGGACCGATCGTCGCAATCACCGTGGTCGTCAACTCGCTGGACGCCGCCATCGACTTCTACGTTTCCCAGGCTGGCCTCAGTCTGCGCACGCGTGGCACCTTGTTGTCCGCGCGTGCGCTCGCGATGGGTGACGCCAGTCTGGTCGGGGCGCACTGCGCCGATCTCGCCAGCGCTGCGGACCAGCCGTCGTGGCTGCAACTCATCGAGGCACCGCGAGCGGAGTTCAGTCCGCGGCTTGGCGGCTGGAGTGGCATGCACCTGGCATTGCCGGGCGTCAGCACCGGCGACGAACTGATCGGCCCGGGCGGCGAGCGCCTGCTTTGCTCCGGTGAGCCCGGTGTGCCGGTAGTCAAGAAAATCGATCTTCACTGCACCGATCCGCGCAGCGCCCGCGCCTTCTACGCCGGCATCGGCCTGCTGGACCGCATCGACACCCCGACGACCGGCCTGCTGCAGGGCGGCCAGCGCATCGAATTCCTGCTCGCCGACACGCCACCCACGCCGAGCCTGCGCACCGGCATCGGCCTCGTCAGCTTCGCCCGCAGCAACGCCCTCGGCACCCGCCAGTCTGGCACCGACGACCCCAGCGCCCGCATCCTCGGCGGCGCCGAAGGCGAGGGCGTCGAGCTGGTGTGAGGCGCTTGTCGCGAGTCACGTTGCGCCCGCGGCTTGCCGCCGGAGCGATCTCGCCGGGCGCGCTGCTCTACGTGGGTCCGGACCTTGTCCGGACGCTTTTGATTTGATGAAGGCAAAGCGTTCGGACAAGGTCAGGACCCACGCGAGGCCTTCAACCTGGCCGCGTTTCGGACCTGCGTGATCACATTGGTTTGCGGCCTCGCACGGCGCTCCCGTAGCATCCGCGGCCCTGTCGAACCGCGGTGAGCGTGCCATGTCTGCCCAAACTTCCATGCGATCCCATCTCTGCGGGCTGGTCGACGAGTCGCTCGTCGGACAGAACGTGGTGCTCTGTGGATGGGCGGATACGCGGCGCGACCATGGTGGCGTGATCTTCGTCGACCTGCGCGACCACGAAGGCGTGGTCCAGGTCGTCATCGAGCCCGAAAACGCCGCAGCGTTCGCCGCTGCCGACCGCGTGCGCTACGAATACTGCCTGCGCATCGAAGGTACCGTGCGCTCGCGTCCGGGCCCGCAGGTCAACGAGCGCCTGCGCACCGGCAAGATCGAAGTGATTGCCGCGCAGGTGGAAGTGCTCAACGGCGCGGCCCCGCTGCCCTTCATGCTCGACGAGACGCCGAACGAAGAAGCGCGCCTGCGCTTCCGTTATCTCGACATCCGCCGCAAGCCGATGCAGAAGGCGCTGCGCCTGCGCACGCGGCTGGTGTCCGAGATTCGCCGCTATCTCGACGCCCAGGATTTCCAGGACATCGAGACGCCGATCCTGACCAAGGCCACGCCCGAAGGCGCGCGCGATTACCTCGTCCCCAGCCGCGTCAACCCGGGCGAGTTCTACGCGTTGCCGCAGTCGCCGCAGCTGTTCAAGCAGGTGCTGATGATGGCCGGCATGGACCGCTACTATCAGATCGCGCGCTGTTTCCGCGACGAAGACCTGCGCGCCGATCGCCAGCCGGAATTCACCCAGCTCGACATCGAGATGGCCTTCGTGCGCGAGCGCGATGTCCAGGACCGCGTCGAACACCTGATCCGCCACGTGTTCAAATCCGTCATCGGCGTCGAGCTCGCAGCCGAATTCCCGCGCATGCCGTATTCGGAAGCCATCCGCCGGTACGGCTCGGACAAGCCCGACCTGCGCAACCCGCTCGAGCTGGTCGACGTCGCCGAGCAAATGAAGAACTGCGGCTTCAAAGTCTTCGAGGGCCCGGCGCGCGATCCCGGCGGCCGCGTCGCCGTGCTCAAGGTCCCGAATGGTGCCTCGCTCTCGCGCAAGCAGATCGACGACTACGGTCCCTATGTCGCGCGCTACGGCGCCAAGGGCCTGGCGTGGATCCGCGTCGACGATCTCGCTAAGGGCCGCGAAGGCATGACCTCGCCGATTGTCAAGTTCTTGAACGACGAGTCCTTGCAGGCGTTGCTGGATGCGGTGTCGGCGCAGACCGGCGATCTCATTTTCTTCGGCGCCGGCCCGTACAAGACCGTCTCCGACTTCATGGGCGCCCTGCGCTTGGCGGTGGGTCGCGACCTCAAGCTGGTCGAGGACGGCTGGCGCCCGCTGTGGGTCGTCGACTTCCCGATGTTCGAGTTCGACCACGCATCGAACCGCTGGATGTCGCTGCATCACCCGTTCACCGCGCCGAGCATCGAGGATGTCGCCGAGCTCGAAGCCAATCCGGGTGACGCGCTCTCGCGCGGCTACGACATGGTGCTCAACGGCAACGAGATTGGCGGCGGCTCCATCCGTATCCATCGCCCCGACCTGCAGTCGGCGGTGTTCCGCCTGCTCGGCATCGAAGACGAGGAAGCGACCGCGAAGTTCGGCTTCCTGCTCGAAGCGCTGCGCTACGGCTGCCCGCCGCACGGCGGCATCGCCTTCGGCATCGACCGCATCGCCACCTTGATGGTCGGTGCCGACTCGATTCGCGAGGTCATCGCCTTTCCGAAAACCGCCAGCGCCCAGTGCCCCTTGACCGGCGCCCCCTCCACCGTCCCCGAGCGCCAACTGCAGGAGCTTTCGGTGCGGGTGGTGAGGAAGGAGCCCGCGGCGTAAGAGCGGCGTCGGTCGGGCTTCTGGTGGGTCTGCGCTATGCGCGGACTCTTTTGCTCGGGTTGGGAAAGAGAGCGTCCGCGCGCAGCGCAGACCCACCACAAGCGACCGTCCGCGCGGCGCAGACCGACGTCGACAACTGCAACCAACAACCCGCTTTTGCCCCGGCCCGCGACGAGTTGCGGGCTCTTACCCTGCGCGACCATTGCTGACAAATCAGGTCGCCATTTCTATTCCCGCCGGGGTCAAGTTCAAGCAGACTGCGCGCAACCCCTGATTCCACCTATCCATGGCTGGCGAACCACCGATCCTGTCGGAGTCTTCCGAGGCGGCCAATCGCGCAATCGGTTCGATTCTGCGGCGTACCAACGCCGTGGCTTTCCGCTGGCTCGCGCAACCGGGCTGGCCGGTGGCGCTGGTATCTGACAACGTGCGCCAATGGGGCCTCGATCCCGAGCGGCTGCAGCGTGCCGACCCTCCATTCGCGGAGCTCGTCCACGCCGATGATCTTCAGCGCGTAGGTGCCGAAGTCATGCGGCATTGCGAGCTGGGCGGCGAGCAGTTCCGGCAGGAGTACCGGCTCAGCAACGGCACCGGTGGCTGGCGCTGGGTCGAAGACCACACCGGGATCGAACGCGACGCCGCGGGCCAGCCGATTGCATTCAATGGCGTGCTCATCGATGTCACCGAGCGCAAGCGTGCCGAGCTCGGGCTCGAGGTGGCCGCCCTGGCCGTTCCGGCGCTGCTCGATCCCGCCGGTTTCGGCAACGTGCTCGCGCAGGTCCTGGAGCGCCTCGGTCTTGGCATGGACGCCGATCGCGTCTATGTGTTCGAGGTGCACACTGCGGCCGATGGACAGGTCTACGCGAGCCAGCGCTTCGAATGGTGTCAGCCCGGCATCACCGCCCAGATCGAAAATCCGGATCTGCAGAACCTGCCTTTCGAACAGATCTTTCCACGCTGGCTCGAAAACTTCCGCGCCGACCAACCGATCAGTGGATTGGTCTCCGAGCTGCCCGAACTCGAGCGTGCCCTGATCGAAGCCCAGCAGATCCGTTCGCTGCTGGTGGTCCCGGTCAACCTGCACGGACGCCTGTGGGGATTCTTCGGCTTTGACGCCGTGCGCAATGAACGCCAATGGACCCCTGCCGATGAGCGCGTGCTGCGGCTGGTGGCCGCGGCGCTAGGCGCGGCGATTGAACAGGAACGCAGCTTCGAGGCGCTGCGCCAGAGCGAGGTGCACTCCCGGCTCGCCTTGAGTGCGGCCGACGCCGGTGCCTGGGAATGGTCCAGGGATTCGGTCGCGATCCTGTCACCGGACGCCTATCGAATTCTCGGCATGGACCCGGCCGCCCCGGCGTCCGATGAGGCGTGGAATGCCGTGCTGCACCCGGAAGATCGGGACTGGGTCCTGGCCAAGGTCGAACAGGCTTACGCCAACAGCACCCCGCTGGCCATCGAATATCGCGTGATCGGTGCCGGCGGCCCCCGCTGGGTGGCGTCGGTCGGCAAGCCACGTGGCGACTGCGAGGGCACCGGGATGATCGGGCTGGTGCTCGACATCGATGCGCGCAAGAACGCGCAGGAACGGCTGCGGCTCTCGGCTGCGGTGATCGACAGCACGCGCGATGGCGTGGTCATCACCGATCTCAATGCCACCATCGTCTCGGTCAACCGTGCCTATTGCGAGATCACCGGTTACAGCGAGCAGGAGCTGGTCGGGCAAAACCCGCGGTTGCTGCAGTCGGGCCGTCACGACGACACGTTCTACGCGTCGATGTGGAACAACCTCGCCCGGGACGGACATTGGCAGGGCGAGATCTGGAGCCGCCGCCGCACCGGGGAAATCTATCCCGAGTGGCTCGCGCTGACTGCGGTCCAGGACGAGACCGGCCGCGTCCGGCATTACGTCGGCGTGGTCACGGACGTCTCGCGCCTGAAACAGACTGAAGCCCAGCTCGCGCGCCTCGCCCACTACGATCCGCTTACTGGCCTGCCCAACCGGCTGCTGGCGCTGTCGCGCCTCGAATACGCGGTCGAGCGCGCCGAGCGCGGTGGCGGTCGGCTCGCCGTGCTGGTGATCGACATGGACCGCTTCAAGACCGTCAACGACAGCCTGGGGCACGAGGTCGGCGACGAATTGCTGGTTGCCGTCGGCGAGCGCCTGCGCCAGGGCGTGGCGACGTCCAACACGGTCGCGCGGCTCGGCGGTGACGAATTCCTGGTCATCGTCGAATACATCGAAGGCGCCCGCGTGGCCGCGAACATCGCGCGCGAGGTCCTCGAGAGCCTGCTCGCTTCCTTCCGGCTGCCGAGCGGCCATGAGGTTTTCGTCGACGCCAGCATTGGCATCAGCGTCTTTCCGGAAGATGGCGGCAGCGTCAATGACCTCATCCGCAATGCCGATGCGGCGCTCTATCGGGCCAAGGATCTCGGCCGCAACACCTTCCACTTTTTTACCCCGGGCCTCCTGGATGCCGCCAACGATCGGCTGGCGCTCGAAGGCCGCCTGCGCCACGCGCTCGCACGCGGCGAGTTCCTGGTGCACTACCAGCCGCTCCTGGACTGCGATACGCGCGAGGTGATCGGCTGCGAGGCGCTGGTGCGCTGGCATCCCCCGGGCCAGGCGATCATCTACCCCGGGCGCTTCATCAGCATCGCCGAGGACACCGGGCTGATCGCGCCGATCGGCGACTGGGTCCTGGAGACCGCGGCGCGCCAGATGCAGCGCTGGCGCCGAGCCGGTGCCAGTCACCTGCGCCTCGCCGTCAATCTGTCGGCGCGCCAGCTGCGCCAGCCAGAGTTCGTCGATCGCATCACCCGTGTGCTCGCCGACACCGGTCTCGACCCCGATGCGCTCGAGCTCGAGATCACCGAGTCGACCATGATGGAGCTCGGCAACATGCTGATCGCCACCATGCTCGACCTGCGCAGCATCGGCGTGCGCTTCGCCATCGACGATTTCGGCACCGGCTACAGCTCGCTTGCGTACCTGCGCCGCCTGCCCATCGATACCCTCAAGATCGACCGCAGCTTCGTTGCCGACATCCAGACCCAGAAAGGCGGTGCCGAGATCGCATCCGCCATCATCGCGCTCGCCCACAAACTGCAGATCGGCGTACTCGCCGAAGGCGTTGAAGAAGAGTCGCAGCTGCGTTTTCTCAAGGAACAGGGCTGCGACGAATTCCAGGGCTTCCTGGTCGGCCATGCCGTCAGCGCCGACGATTTCGCCCGCAAATTCCTGAGCCTCTCGCCCACTGCGGTCTTCGTCGGCTGATCTGACAACCGCAACGCCTGCCCAATCGGTCGCGCGCGCGCCGATTTCTTGCACAAACGTGATCGATCGTGGGTCCCCGCGCCGCGTTTAAAGCCAAGACGCCAGACAAGCCCTCCGCGAATCCGGCGATCGACCTGCTTTATCCACTCGCTCGATTCCTAGGGGAAATGATCATGAGCCGTAAACTTCCGTTCGCCATCGCCGGCGCCCTGTTGTCCCTCGCGAACGTCGCTGCCGCCCAAGTGTTGGACGTCGATCGGGACGGCGATGGCGTCGTTGACTCGATGGAAGCGCGCGCGCCCGATGCCGGCGACGGAAATTTTGATGGTGTGCTGGATGCGGCGCAGTCGAACGTCAGCACCCTTGACTACCTGTCCAAGTCGACGGCACTCAAGGGCAGTGGCAAACAGGGCACCATTACCAATTTATGTCCTTGCGACTGGGACTCCGCCAAGGCCGCGGCTCCGAAAGGTTTTGCCAATGTGGCGTTTGTCGATTGGTCGTTCTGGCAGGTCGCGCCGAGCAGCCCGATCGCGCCCCTGCGCTTCGACACCTACGGTGCCAGGGCGCTCGTGCGACTGGACTACCACCGTGAGTCCTTCCCGGACGACGTGGCCTTCGCGTGGCTCGTCCAGGGAGCCCGCGGTAACCACGTCATCGAAGTCCAAGACTCGGTGTCCCGCGTCGGCTCCACCTTCATCCTGACCATCCACGACAACGGCCCGCAGGATCAGGATCGCCGCACCGGCGCCATCCGCGTTGTCGGTTTCCCGAGGTACTAGGCCGAAAGCTGCGCCGAACCTGCACGGCCCACCGTGCGGGTTCAACGTCACCGCGCTACGACAGAGCCAGCCCAAGCGCGTAGAATCCCGCCCGCGCCGACGTAGCTCAATTGGTAGAGCACCTGATTTGTAATCAGGCGGTTGGGGGTTCAATTCCCTTCGTCGGCACCAGCCATCCTTCGACGCGCCGGTGACGGGCCCGCGAGTTAACTACCCGTTCGCGGGCGGCGGCTCGAAATCAGGCGCGATGCGTCCATGGTCAATCCTCAACACATCTGCGAAATCTGCGGCGCGGCCGCTGACGTGAGCTTCGACGGCCGCTGGGCGTGCGTCGATCACTGGCGTGATGTGGAGAAAATCGTGCGTGCCGATGCGCCGGTCGACTTGCGTGACGAGATCCGCCGGCTGATGCAGGGCGGCAACCAGCGCAGCGGTTGAGCTGTCTCAAGATTTCATTGCTTGGTAGCGAGCTGCATCTCCGCCTGTCGCCTGCGCTCCGCGCGCTCCAGGAAATACCAGCCGATCACGCCGATGGTGGAAACGCTGACGATCAGGATGGTCGCCAAGGCATTGATCTTGGGGCTGACGCCCATGCGTGCGGAGGAAAAAACCTGCATCGGCAATGTCGTCGACGAAGGTCCGGAGAGGAAGCTCGACAGCACGAGGTCATCCAGCGAGAGGGTAAACGCGAGCAGCCAGCCGGACATCAGCGCCGGCGTGATGATCGGCAGCGTGATCAGGAAAAACACCTTGAAGCGATTGGCGCCGAGGTCCATGGCGGCCTCCTCGAGCGAGCGGTCGAGCTCGGCGAGGCGCGAGCTGATCACCACGGTGACGAAGGCCATGCACAGCGTCACATGGGCGATCCAGATGGTGGTCATGCCGCGCGCGAAATCGAGCCCGGTCCAGTTCGACAGGGAGACGAACAGCAGCAGCAGCGACAGGCCGGTAATCACTTCGGGCATGACCAGCGGCGCCGTGATCATGCCGCTGAACAGGGTCTTGCCACGAAACGCGCGCATGCGCGTCGTCACCATCGCCGCCATCGTGCCCAGCACGACCGATGCGCAGGCGGTATAGAACGCAATTTGCAGGCTGATCCAGGCGGCGCCGAGCATCTGCTCGTCCTCCATCAAGGCGCCATACCACTTCGTCGAAAAACCAGACCACACCGTGACCAGGCGGCTCTCGTTGAACGAGTAGACGATCAGGCTGAGCATCGGCGCGTACAGGAAGAAAAAGCCGAAGCCAAGGAATAGCCAACTCCATTTGGAGACGCGGCCGGGAGCATTCACGACAGCCTCCCCTCCATTTCCTTTGCCCGCGAGCGATGGAAAATCATGATCGGGATGATCAACAAGGCCAGCATCACCATGGCCACTGCGGCGGCCACCGGCCAGTCGCGGTTGTTGAAGAACTCTTGCCAGAGCACGCGCCCGATCATCAGGGTTTCCGGGCCGCCGAGCATTTCCGGGATGACGAACTCACCGACGACGGGGATGCCGACCAGCATGCAGCCGGCGATGATGCCGGCCTTGGATAGCGGCAAGGTCACCTTGAGGAAAGCTTGCCAGGGCTTGGCGCCGAGATCAGCGGCGGCCTCCAGCAGGCGGTGGTCGTGCTTGACCAGATTGGTATAGAGCGGCAGCACCATGAAGGGCAGATAGGCATAGACGATGCCGATGTACACCGCGATTGGCGTGTGCAGCAATTTCAGTGGCGCGTCGATCAGCCCCACGCTCATCAGGTAGTTGTTGATCAGCCCATTGGGCTTGAGGATGCCGACCCAGGCGTAGATGCGGATCAGAAACGATGTCCACGATGGCAGGATGACCAGCAGCAACGCGATGTTGCGTGTCGCCGGCACCATGCGCGCGATCGCGTAGGCCATCGGATAGCCGATGGCGAGGCACAGCGCAGTCGAGATCGCGGCAATCTTCAACGAGCTCAAGTAGGCGTTGATGTAAAGGCTGTCGCCCAGCAGGTACAGATAATTTTCGCCGCGCAGCTTGACGACGGGAAAGCCATCGACCCAATAGAGGACATCGGTGAACGGGGGCATCGCGATCGCCGCCTTGGCGAACGAGATCTTGAGGGCGATCAGGAAAGGGATGGCGAAGAACAGCAGCAACCAGAAGTACGGCACCGAAATCAGCCCCCAGCGCGCGCCGGGGAGGAGACGTCGCCAGGCTCCGGGTTTGCTGCTCATGACGTCAGCACCACGCCTTCGAGGTCGCCCCAGGAGATCCAGACCGGATCGTTCCAGGTGAATTTTTCAGACGCCCAGCGCTGCTGATTGACGAAATTGCACATGATCTTGCTGCCGCGGTCCAGGCGCACGTGATAGACCGAATGCGTGCCGAAATAGGCGATGTCCTCGATCGTGCCGTGCGCCTTGTTGTGCGGCTCGCCCGGCTCGGATTTGCTGATCTGCAGCTTTTCGGGGCGCACCGCAAATGCCACGTCCATGCCAGTGAAACCGGTGACGCCGTGCGCGACATAGATCGGATCGGGCAGGCTGGGACAGGCGATGGTGACAAAGTCTTTCTCGTCCTTGTCGATCTTCCCCTCGAACAGGTTGACCGAGCCGATGAAGCTGGCGGTGTAGCGACTGTTCGGCTGCTCGTAGATCTCGTCGGGCGAGCCGATCTGACGGAAGCGCCCGGCCTCCATGACCGCAATGCGGTTGGCCATGGTCATCGCTTCTTCCTGGTCGTGGGTGACCATGACGCAGGTGACGCCGAGGGTCTCGATGATGTTGACCAGCTCCAGCTGCATCTGCGAGCGCAGCTTCTTGTCGAGCGCGCCCATCGGCTCGTCCAGCAGCAGCAGTTTCGGACTCTTGGCGAGCGAGCGCGCCAGGGCAACGCGCTGCTGCTGCCCGCCTGACAACTGGTGCGGCTTGCGCTTGCCGAACTTGGTCATCTGCACCAGGTTCAACATCTCGTCGACGCGGCGTTGGCAGGCATCCTTTGCCACGCCGTCCTGCTTCAGCCCAAAGGCAATGTTCTGCTCGACGGTCATGTGCGGGAACAGCGCGTAGGACTGGAACATCATGTTGATCGGCCGTCGGTAGGGCGGCAGGTCAGTGACGTCCGCGCCTGCAAGGATGATGCGACCGGAGGTGGGTTTCTCGAAGCCGGCGAGGCAACGCAACAGCGTCGACTTGCCACAACCCGACGCCCCCAGCAGCGCGAAGATCTCGCCCTTGCGGATGTTGATGCTGACGTCGTCGACGGCGACGAAACCATCGAACTCCTTGCGGACGGTGTCGATGACGAGGTAGTCGTCGGTGGAAGTGGCCTGGGGGCTTGATGTCATCGCTTCGCCTCGCCCATATCGTGCTGATTGTTGGTTACAGGTACTTGATGTCGGGCCGCAAGCCCTTGTAGGTCATGTTGCTCGCGCAGCGAGCTACTTGACGCTCTTGCCCCACAATGGCGAATGGTCCAAAGCGTCAAGTAGCCGGCTACGCCGGCAACATGACCTACAAAGGACGCAACACCCAACACCGCTTCACTCACTGACCCGTCTTGATGGTCGTCCATGCCCTGTTGAAGATGCGGTCTACCTCTGGCGGAAGCACGGCCAGGCTGAAGAGCGTCGCCTGCACCTCCGGCGACGGGTACACGCGCGGGTCGCCCAGGATTTCGGGGTTGACGAGTGCTTTGGCGGCGGCGTTGGCGCTGGCGTATTCGACGAAGTTCTGGATGCCGGACATGACCTCGGCTTTCAGGATGTAGTTGATGAAGAGGTGTGCGTTGTTGGGATGGCTGGCGTCTTTGGGGATGGCCATCATGTCGAACCACATCGGCGCGCCTTGCTTGGGGATGCTATAGCCGACCTTGACGCCCTTGCCCGCTTCCTCGGCGCGGTTGGCGGCTTGCAAGACGTCGCCGGACCAGGCGATTGCCAGACAGGCGTCCCCGTTGGCGAGGGCGTCGATCACCTGCGAAGAATGGAACTGGGTGACGTGTGGGCGGATCTTCAGCATCAGGTCGACGCCTTTCTGGATCACCGCCGGATCGAAGCTGTTCGGTTCTTCGCCGAGATAAAGCAGCGCAACCGGAAGAATCTCGGACGGCGTATCGAGGATGTAGACGCCGCAGTCGGTCATCTTCGAGATGTACTCGGGCTCGAAGATCAGCTTCCAGTCGTCGACCGGCGCGTTCTCGCCCAAGCGCTGCTTGAGCATGTCTTCGTTGTAGGCGATGCCGGTGGTGCCCCACAGATAATTCGCGGCGTGGGTGTTGTCCTTGTCGTTCTGCGCGATCAGCGCCTGGATCTGTGGGTCCAGGTTGGCGTAATTCGGGAGCTTGCTCTTGTCGAGCGGCATGAACACGCCCGCCGCGATCTGTCGCGACAGGAAGGTCAGCGATGGCACGACGACGTCGTAACCGGACTTGCCGGTCATCAGTTTGGCTTCGAGCACCTCGTTGCTGTCGAACACATCGTAGGTGACCTTAATGCCAGTTTCTTTTTCGAAATTGGCAATGGTGTCCTCGGCAATGTAATCCGACCAGTTCAGCACGTTGAGGACCTTGGGCTCATCAGCGGGCGCAACCGGTGCCGCTGGCGCTGTTGGTGCAGCCGCGGTCGAGTCGGCCGGCGCTGAGGGGGTGTCCTTGGGTGCTTCAGACTTGCCACAGGCAAGAATGCCGGCGCAGGCCAGCGCAAGCAGACTGATTCGGAAAATCATCGTGAGTTCTCCTTGAGGTTTCTTACTGCAATCTTCTGAATCGCAAATTTAGGCCATGTTGCATGGACGCGAGAGTGCGATCGCCGAAAAAAGCCGTCAAGTAGTCCGCTGCGCGGACAACATGACCTACGGGCGCCGCACATTCTCAAACTGCTATTCCCAGCTCACTCGCCGTCATGTCCAGCGTCTTCCACGCCTTTTCAACGAGTTCGTCGATCTGGCTGCGGCTGATGACCAGCGGCGGCGACAGCAGCATCGAATCGTTGGTGGCACGGAGGACCAGGCCGTTCTTCAGGGCGATGTCGCGGCACACGACGCCGACCTTGCCGCGCTCGGCAAAATTCTTGCGTTCGGCCTTGTTGGGCACCAGTTCCAGCGCACCGACCATGCCCGCGATGCGCGCCTCGCCGACCAGCGGATGCGCTCCCAACTCCAGCCAACGCTTCTGTAGATAAGGCCCGGTGTCGCTCTTGCAGGTGTCGACGATTTTCTCTTCCTGCAGGATGCGGATGTTCTCCAGCGCCACCGCGCAGCACACCGGATGCCCGGAGTAGGTGTAGCCGTGCGCCAACTCACCACCCTGGGTAGCGAGGACGCCGGCAATGCGGCTGTTGAACATGGCGGCGCCGAGCGGGATGTAGCCACTCGTCAGGCCCTTGGCGATGGTCATGATGTCCGGTTTGAAGCCGAAATACTGCGAGCCAAACCACTCACCGGTGCGCCCGAAACCGCAGATCACTTCGTCGGCAACCAGCAGCACGTCGTATTGGCGGCAGATACGCTCGATCTCCGGCCAGTAGCTCATCGGCGGGATGTAGACGCCAATCGCGCCCATGATCGGCTCGCCGATGAAGGCCGCGACGCGTTCGGGTCCCAGTTCGAGGATCTTGGTCTCCAGCCGGCGGGCCGCAACCAGCCCATATTCCTCAGGCGACAGGTCGCCGCCATCGGCAAACCAGAACGGTGGATCGATGTGGTGGATGTCCGGGATCGGCAGCCCGCCCTGGGCATGCATGCCCTTCATTCCGCCCAGGCTGGCGCCGGCCATCGTGGAGCCGTGGTAGCCGTTGTGGCGGCCGATGAAAATGTTCTTGCCCGGCTGATCCTGCACCGCCCAGAAGTGCCGCACCATGCGCACGATGGTGTCGTTGGCTTCCGAGCCCGAGTTGGAGAAAAAGGCATGATTGAGATCATGCGGCGTGAGCTCGGCCAGCTTGGCTGACAACCGTATCGTCGGCTCGGTCGTGCATGAGAAAAAGCTGTTGTAGTAGGCCAGCTCGGTCATCTGCTTTGCCGCTGCCGCGCCGAGCTCCGGCCGCCCATAGCCGATGTTGACGCACCACAAGCCGGCGAACGCATCCAGCAATTTGTTGCCGTCGCCGTCCCACACGTACACGCCTTCGCCGCGGGTCAGGAGGCGCGTGCCCTTCAATGCAAGCGCCGCGTTGTCGTTGAACGGATGCAGGTGATAGGCGGCATCGAGTTGCTGCAACGTGCGGGTGTCAATGTGGGTCATTTCATCTCCAGGTCGCCGCGATCTCGATTCTTGGCTTTGATGTGGGTCTTCACTGCGCGGCGTGCCAGCAAGGTCCTTTTGTAGGTCATGTTGATCGCGTAGCGATCGTGTGACGCTTCCCCCGCGATTCATTCGTCAAGTAGCCGGCTTCGCCGGCAACATGACCTACGAAAGAGGGCTTGCGTCCGCTCAATCCTCAAACCGTCAACAGCAAGAACTCCCGCTCCCACGAGCTGATGACGCGCAAGTACGTCTCGTATTCCTTGCCCTTGACCGCCAAGTAGCAGTCGACGAAGCGCTCGCCGAGCAGGCTGCGCAGGGCGGTGCAGTCTTTCAGTTCGAGCAGCGCACTTTCGAGCGATCGCGGCAGCTCGTAGCCCTTGTCCTGGGCGCTGCCGGCCAGCGGTTCGGTTGGCTCTAGCTTTTCAATGATGCCGAGATAGCCGCAGGCCAGCGTCGCCGCCATCGCGAGATAGGGATTGGCATCGGAGCCGGCAAATCGACTTTCGACACGCGTGTTTTCGCTCGTATCCCACGGTACGCGCAGGCCGCAGGTGCGGTTGTCGTAACCCCATTGCACGTTGATCGGCGCCACGTGGCCAATGGCCAGGCGGCGGTACGAGTTCACATTCGGCGCGAAAAAGGGCATCGCCATCGGTGCGTACTTCTGCAGTCCACCGAGGTAGTGCGCGAAAATCGTGCTGTGCTGGCCGGCCTTGGCGCCGGCGAACACGTTGTCGCCGTCGCGATTGAGCAAGCTCTGGTGAATGTGCATGGCGCTGCCCGGCTCGTTGGCATGCGGCTTGGCCATGAAGGTTGCATAGATCCCATGGCGCAGCGCGGCCTCGCGCATGCTGCGCTTGAACAGGAAGACCTGGTCCGCGCGAGACAGCGCGTCCTTGTGCTCGAAGTTGACTTCGAGCTGGCCCGCGCCGGATTCATGGATCAGCGTGTCGACGTCGAGCTCCATGGTCTCGGCGTAGTCGTACATCAGGTCCAGGATCGGGTCGAACTCATTGACCGCATCGATCGAGTACGACTGCCGCGCCGTCTCCGGGCGGCCGGAGCGGCCCGCCGGCGGCTGCAGCGGGAAGTCTGGATCGGTGTTCTTCTGCACCAGGAAGAACTCGAGCTCGGGTGCCACCACCGGGCTCAGGCCCAGGTCGTCATAGAGCGCGAGCACGCGCCGCAGCACATTGCGCGGCGCCAGCTCGTGCGGGCGGCCATCGCGGGTGAAGCAGTCGTGGATGATCTGCGCGGTGGGATCGCTGGCCCAGGGCACCATGCGTACGGTGTCCGGATCGGGGCGCAGGTACATGTCCGAATCCGAAGGCGACACCAGTTGGTCGTACTCGTCCGGATGGTCGCCGGTCACGGTCGTGGCAAAGATGCCTTCCGGCAGACGCGTGCCGTAGTCGTGCGAGAACTTGGCCGCCGGGATGATCTTGCCGCGCGCATTGCCGGTCAGGTCCGGCACCAGGCATTCGACCTCGGTGATGTGCCGCTCCTTGAGCCAGCGTTTCAACAGGCTTTCCTGTTCGGCCGCCTGGTTGCGCGCTTGCAGGGCTTTCTTGCGGGCCATTGTCAGACTCTCAGGTGAGCGCGGCGACGCGCAGCTGCGGCAAAGTGCTGGAAGATGCCGAGGTAAAAGGGGTTTTGGGTGACGCGCCATTCGGGGTGCCACTGCACCGCGAGCAGCCAGGTGTCGGGAGACTCGAGGCGCACTGCTTCGATGAGTCCATCTGGCGCGGTTGCCTCGACAATAAGGTCGCGGCCCAGGGTACGTACCCCTTGTCCGTGCAGCGAATTGACCCTCACCTCGTCGGTACCGGCAATCCCGGCCAGCAGGCCGCCCGGCGTCAGCTGCAGGGCGTGCGCCGGACCGTACTGGACGTCAAGTGGCGCGCCCAGGTCCTCGCGGTGATCGTGCAGGCCGGCGGTGTCGTGCACCTTCTGCAGCAGCGTGCCACCGAAAGCGACATTGACTTCCTGGAAGCCGCGACAGACGGCGAGCAGAGGGATGCGCATCCGCACTGCCACTTCGACCAGGGACAGCGTGGTCGCGTCGCGTTGTGGGTCGTGCCGGCTGGGATCGGCGCTCGGCTCGTCGCTGTAATGATGTGGCTCGATGTTGCTCACCGAGCCAGTCAGCAGGATGCCGTCCAGGTGCGCCAGCAAAGCTTCGAGGATGAGTGGCGGAGCCAGCGACGGAATCAGCAATGGCGTGCCGACGCCGGCATCGACCACGGCGCGAACGTACTTCTCACCGACCGCCTGAAACGGATGCGGCCCGATGATCTTGCGATCGCACGGGATGCCGATGAGGGGTTCGCGATGCATGCAGGGTTCGCGCTTGTGAGTGGCGGAAAATTACGCGGGCTGATTGATTTTTTCAACAGGCGTGGCTCTTTGATCGAGCCGCGCTCCTTGCGCGCATACAGTGCTCGCTAAGGCTCCTCGAGATGAACACGGCTCGTAGAATGTTGATTCGAGGCATCCCGGCATGTCCTGATATTTGGCGCAACGGACGCAAAGTAAGCAAAGGACGCAAAGTAATGCGAGAGCTGATCGATTGATCATGTTTCCTTTGCGACCTTGCCCCCCTTACGTCCTTTGCTTCAAAAACAACCTTTAGTCCGAAGCACAGGGCACAGGCCTTGTTGAGTATTTTTTACGCCGTCACGCCGCTGTTAGTATCCCGCCCAACGTATTTCATCGAGTCAATCATGCCCGAGGATGCCCTGCCTGCCGCCGATGCGGCCGTACTGCAGCAGATTCCCGGCTGCGAAATGATCGACCTCATCCTGCCCGATCTGAACGGTTTGCTGCGTGGCAAGCGCATCACGCGGGACGCTCTTGGGAAAATCTACGAGAGTGGCGTCTGCTTGCCGATGTCATTGATCGCCACCGACATCACCGGCAACACGGTGGAAGAAACGGGCTTGGGTTATGCCATCGGCGACGAGGACCGCATCTGTCGTCCGGTCCCCGGCAGCTTGCGCTCCGTTCCCTGGCAGAAGAAGCCAATGGCGCAGCTGCTGCTCTGCATGGAAGACGCTGCTGGCGGTGTGTTCAGCGCCAATCCGCGCGAGGTGCTGAAGAGCGTGCTCGATCGTTATGCCGCGCTCGGGCTGACGCCCGTGGTCGCGGTCGAGCTCGAATTTTATCTGCTCGACGCCGAGCTGACGGTCGATGGCCGCCCGCAGACTTCAATCAACCCGGCGACGCGCGTGCGCAATCGGACCACGCAGGTCTATTACATGGAAGACCTGAACGACTATCAGGCCTTCACCGACCAGCTCGCCGATGTCTGTCGCGCCCAGGCCATTCCGGCCGATACCGCAGTCGCCGAATACGCGCCGGGGCAATTCGAGATCAACCTGAAACACCGTGCCGACGCGCTGGCCGCTTGCGACGACGCCATCTATCTCAAGCGCGCGATCAAGGCGGTGGCCGGCCAGCACCAGATGCTCGCCAGCTTCATGGCCAAGCCGTTTGTCGACCAGGCCGGAAGTGGCATGCACATCCATGTCAGTTTGCTCGACGGTGACGGGCGCAACGTGTTTGCCGGCACGCAAGAGGCGCCGTCGCGGCGGATGCTGAATGCGATTGGCGGCCTGCAGTCCTCATCACGCGATTGCATGCTGATGTTCGCGCCGCATGCCAACAGTTATCGGCGTTTCGTGCTCAACGCTTTCGTGCCGCTCAACGACTGCTGGGGATTCAACAACCGCACGGTTGCGATGCGCATCCCGCACAGTGACGCCACCAACGCGCGCATCGAGCACCGCATCGCCGGCGCCGATGCCAATCCCTACCTGGTCACCGCTGCCGTGCTCGCGGGCATGTTGCACGGCCTGGAAACCAAGGCCGACCCCGGTCCGCCGATCGTCGGCAACGCCTACCAGCAAACCGAGCCGCGCACGCTCTTCTGGCGCGACACCGTCACCGATTTCATGGCCAGCGATTTCATCGCCGACACCTTCGGAACGCAGTTCCGGCATATCTACGGCCAGCAGAAACTAAAAGAGCTGCGCAGTTTCTACACCGAAGTGACGACGCTGGAATATGAGTGGTATCTGCGGCAGGTGTGAGGTGAAGACTCGGGGCTGCAAGAGCCGGGACCCGGGACTCGGGAATCGGGACTGCAAGAGCCGGGACTCGGGACTCGGGACTCGGGACTCGGTTAGGTCTCGCAAGCGAGCGTGCCACTCACTGGCGAGTTCCGCTGATTGCACGACATGCGACGAGGATTCTTGCTTTTCGAGTCCCGAGTCCCGAGTCCCGAGTCCCGGCTATTCAGTGTTGTTGCTTCACGAGTCCCGAGTCCCGAGTCCCGGCGTTTTGTGCGGTGAGGCATTGCCGTGACCGCCTCCGCCCACGCCCCCTCCTGGTACGCCGCCAGTGCCGATCCGGCGCCCGAGCATCCGCAGCTCCGCGGGGGCCAGCGGGCGGATGTGGTGGTGCTCGGGGGCGGGATTGCCGGGTTGTCGACGGCGATTGAACTCGCCGAGCGCGGCTACAGCGTGATCGTGCTTGAAGCTGAGCGCGTGGGTTGGGGTGCTTCGGGGCGCAGTGGTGGGCAGGCGATTTTTGGCTATGGCTGCGAGATGTCGACGGTCGCTGCGCAACTCGGGCCGGACAACGCGCGCAAGCTGTTCGACTGGTCGGTCGAGGGCGTCGACCTGATCGGCGAACGCGCACGCAAGTACGCAATTGATTGCGACTGGATCCCGGGCCATGCGCATGCGGCGATCAAGGCGCGTCAGGTCGATGAGCTCAAGCGCTGGCAGGGCGATCTCGCTGACAACTACGGCTATTGCCGCACTGAACTGTGGGATCGGCCGCGACTCCAGCAGGAACTTGCCACCGAACGCTACCAGGCCCTGCTGTTCGATCCGCGCGGCGGCCACCTGCACCCGTTGAACTACACGCTCGGGCTGGCCCGCACGGCCCAATCGCTGGGCGTGCGCATTTTCGAGGCGAGTCGCGTCGAGCGCGTCGTCGAAGGTGCACAGGTGATTTTCCGCACGGCTGAAGGCGAGGCGCATGGGCGCTTCGGCGTGCTGGCTGGCAATGCCTGGCTGAGTGGGGTCATGCCGAAGCTGGAGGCCAAGATCATGCCGGTTGGCACCTACATCTGCGCCAGCGCGCCACTCGGCGCGGAGCGCGCACAGTCGCTGATCCGTAACAACATCGCGGTCGCCGATATCAACTTCGTGCTCGACTACTTCCGCCTCAGCCGCGACCACCGCCTGCTGTTCGGCGGTCGCGTCAGCTACTCCAAGCTCGATCCGCCGGGCCTCAAGGCGCGCATGCGTAGCCGCATGCTGGCGGTCTTCCCGCAGTTGGCCGATATCGCGGTCGACTACGTCTGGGGCGGCTATGTCGACATCAGCATGAACCGGGCCCCGCATTGGGGACGCGTGGGCTCCAGTCTCTATTTCGCGCAGGGCTTCTCCGGACATGGCATCGCCGCCGCCGGCCTCGCTGGGCGTGTGCTGGCCGAAGCAATCGACGGCCAGGCTGCGCGTCTCGACATCTACCAGCGCTTGAACCACGCCGACTTCCCCGGCGGTCGCATGCTGCGGACACCGGCCCTGGTGCTGGCGATGCTGTGGTTCCGATTGAAAGACCTGCGGCGGTAGACCGAAAGGACATAACGTAGGTCACGTTGCGCCCGCGTCGGGCTGCTGGTGGCGGCCCTCGTGATCGGGCGTTACGTGACGATGCCGCGCACCGCTGTCACGTAGCGCCCGAGAACCTTGCCCGCACTACAAGTTCCAAGCGGGCGCAACGTGACCTACGTCAGGTGCGCCCAGACCGCGTCGCAAACGCCGCCAGCAGTTCCTGCCCCACGCTCGCGGCCGCCAGGGCGGTGATCTCGCCATGGTCGAAGGGCGGCGAGACCTCGACCACATCCATCCCGATGATGTTGAGCCCGACAAGGCCGCGAATCAGCATCAACGCCTGATGGGTGCTGAAGCCGCCGACCACGGGCGTCCCGGTGCCCGGCGCGTAGGCGGGGTCGAGGAAGTCGACATCGAAGGTGACGTAGCAGGGTCGAGCGCCGACGCGCTGGTGGATTGCGGCGATCGCGGCATCGATGCCGTCGCGGTGCATGACGCGTGCATCACGAACCAAAAAGCCGTGCGTCAGCGGATTGCGCGTGCGCATGCCAAGCTGGATGGAACAGCCTGGATCGATAATCCCGTTCTGCGCGGCATGGAAGAACATGCTGCCGTGATCGATGCGCGGCTCGGAATCGGCCCAGGTGTCGCTATGGGCATCGAAGTGGACCAGTGCGATCGGCTGCTGCTGATGCGCACGCAGTGCTCTCAGAATCGGGTAGCTGATGAAATGGTCGCCACCCAGCGCCAGGGTAGTGACCTTGGCGGCAGCAAATTCCGCGAATGCCGCCTCGATGGTGTCGGGAATCCGCTCGGGCCGGCCCTGATCGAACCAGACATCGCCCCAGTCGATGATGTTGAGCGCTTCGCAGGGATCGATCTCCCAGGCATATGGCCCACACCAAGCCAACGACGCTGATGCGGCCCGGATGGCGCGTGGTCCAATGCGCGTGCCCGGTCGATTGGTCGTCGCCAGGTCAAAGGGCACGCCGACCACGGCCACGTCGACACCGGTCAAATCCTTGCTGTAGCGACGGCGCAGAAAGCTCAGCGCACCCGAATAGGTTGGCTCGGCGATGCTGCCGTAGGGCGAGGCGCGGGTGAACGCGAGGTCGCAGTGCTTCGGGTGCGCGGGGTCGGAGGACATGAAGTTTGTTGGTTTCTGGTTGTGGTTGTTGGTTAGGGCTCCCCTCTCCCGTGCTTCAAGGGAGAGGGGTCGGGGGAGAGGGCGCTTGGTTTCGCCAAAGAGCGGCCCTCTCCCCCGTTCCCTCTCCCCAGAAGCATGGAAGAGGGGAGCACAGCCGGAGCGACTGCCAACCTATCAGTGTCGAAAAAACTTTACAACGGAGTGCGTTTTTCGGGAGAAATTGACCGATTGCTGATGCAGTGTCTAATATTTTGCATCAGAGGCGCGTTCGGCGATTGACGTTAAACGCGATCAGATGCGAGTTCCCGCTGTTGCTGCCAACAAACAACAACCAACAACCAGACCAGATGGATATCGGCCTCCGACTGCAAGGCGTCCGCAAGGGCAAGGGCTTGAGCCAGCGCGAGCTGGCCAAGCGCGTCGGCGTCACCAACAGCACCATCTCGCTGATCGAGCAGAACAAGGTTTCGCCATCGATCAGTTCACTGAAGAAGGTGCTCGATGGCATCCCGATCACGCTGGCAGAATTCTTCACGACGGAGGGCGGGGACGCCGAGGACGGTCCCTTCTTCAGCGCCGCGCAGCTTCCGGACCTGGGCAACAACGGCATCCACTATTTCCTGGTCGGGCGCCATGATCGGCGCCGGCGGCAGATGTGCATCCTGCGCGAACTGATGCCGGCTGGCAGCGACACCGGTTGCGAAATGCTGTCGCATGAAGGCGAGGAGGGAGGGGTCATCATCAGTGGTCAGGTCGAGATCACCATCGGCGACCAGGTGCGTGTCCTCGGCCCCGGCGACGCCTACTATTTCGAAAGCCGCCAGCCGCATCGCTTCCGCAATGTGGGCGAAGGCGTGGCCGAGCTTGTCAGCGCCAGCACGCCGCCGACGTTCTAGTGTTGCGGTGTCGGTAGTTTTTCGTAGGTCACGTTGCGCCCGCGAGGCGATGGCATGTGCGGGGCCAGTGAACGGGCGCTACGCGACGTTGCCGCAATGTCACGTAGCGCTCGATCGTCGCGACCGCCCGCACCACAACCAACGCGGGCGCAACGTGACCTACATCGGATAATCCGCACAACATCTACCTCCGGAGATCCCAAATGACCCTCGAACAATGGATCGCCCGCGCTGCCGCCGCGCGCATTCCCAACCAGGCCTTCATCGACGGCCGCCAGGTCGCGGCGGCGTCCGGTGAGAGCTTCGATTGCATCAGTCCGATCGATGGCAAGGTGCTGGCGCAGGTGGCTGCGTGCGGAAATGAGGACGTGGAGCGAGCGGTCGTTTCTGCGCGCCGAGCTTTCGAGTCCGGAAGCTGGTCGGCGCAGACGCCGGTCCAGCGCAAGCGCGTGCTGCAGCGCTTTGCGCAGCTCATGGCCGAGCATGGCGAGGAACTGGCGCTGCTGGAAACGCTCGACATGGGCAAGCCGATCAGCGACGCGATCGCAGTGGATGTGTCGGCCAGCGTGCGCTGCATGAACTGGACCGCAGAGGCGATCGACAAGGTCTACGGCGAAGTGGCGCCGACGGGTCCCGATGAGCTGGGGCTGATCACCCGCGAGCCGCTCGGCGTGATCGCCGCGATCGTGCCCTGGAACTTCCCACTGCTGATGGCGACCTGGAAGATCGCACCCGCGCTGGCATGCGGTAACTCCGTCATCCTGAAGCCGTCGGAAAAGTCGCCGCTGACCGCATTGCGCCTGGCCGAGCTGGCCATCGAAGCCGGCCTCCCCGAGGGCGTACTCAACGTGCTGCCGGGCTTCGGCAAGACGGCGGGCGAGCCGCTGGCGCTGCACATGGATGTCGATGGCCTGGTCTTCACCGGCTCCACCGCCATCGGCAAGCACCTGCTCGGCTGCGCCGCGCGCTCGAACATGAAACGCGCCTACATGGAGTGCGGCGGCAAGAGCCCCAACATCGTCTTCGCCGATGCGCCGAGCCTGGAGCAGGCCGCACAGGCGGCCGCTTCGGGCATTTTCTACAACCAGGGCGAGGTCTGTACCGCGGCCTCCCGGTTGCTGGTGGAGCGCAGCGTCCAGGACGAGTTCGTCGCGATGGTGATCGAGGCCGGCAAGGCCATGCAGCCACGCCACCCGCTCGACCCTGGCGCGCCGATGGGCGCGATGGTCGACGACCTGCAGATGCAGCGCGTGCTCGGCTACATCGGCCAGGGCCGCGAGCAGGGCGCACGCCTGCGCCTGGGCGGCGAGCGTGCCTTGACCGAAACCGGCGGCTATTACATCCAGCCGACGATCTTCGACCAGGTCGAGCCGCAGATGAGCATTGCCCGCGAGGAGATCTTCGGGCCGGTGCTCTCGGTCATGGGCTTCGATGGCGAGGCCGAGGGCCTGAAGATAGCCAACGATTCACCCTACGGCCTGGCCGCCGGCGTGTGGACGCGCGACATCACCAAGGCCCACCGCATGGCCCGCAAACTGCGCGCCGGCAGCGTCTGGGTCAACTACTGGGACGGCGGCGACATGACCGCGCCCTTCGGCGGCTACAAGCAGTCCGGCAACGGGCGCGACAAATCGCTGCACGCCTTCGAGAAGTACACCGAGGTCAAGGCAACCTGGATCAATCTGGCGTAGGTCACGTTGATCTGACGCTACGTTGACGATTCGCGGGCTCTGACGTAGGTCACGTTGCGCCCGCCCGACGCTCCGGTTGGCGCGCATCTGGATTGGGCGCTACGTGACAATGCGCGCACCGTCACGTAGCGCCCGAACCCCGGTTCGCAAACCGCAGCTGTTCGCGGGCGCAACGTGACCTACGTCAGAGCGTGCGCCGTCATGTAACGCCGAAACGCGGTTCACACGTCTCACCTGTTCGCGGGCGCAACGCGATCTTCGTCGGTGCCGCCCAGCGACTCGCTCTGCATCTCCAGATAGACGCTGTAGGCATTGCGCCTGTTCGCCTCCTTGAAGGTCGGCAGGGAGGCGAAGCGGCTCCAGTCGGTGGCGGCGTAGGCAGCGTCGAATTCGGTGAGCTGCTCGACCGCAGCGCCCATCTGCGTACGCAGGAATTTAAGGTACTCGGCGGTCAGCGTGAGGTCTGCTGCGGGTGAGCAAGAGACCGAGCCATGGCCGGGCACGATGCAGTCCGGGTCGAGCGCGCGGATCGCCTCGATGGCAACGAGCCAGCCGCGCGTGTTGGCGTCGACGACGAAGGGCAGGCGGCCGTTGAAGAAGAGATCGCCGGCGAACAGGATAGATTTTTCCTTGGTGTCGACCAGCAGCATGAGGTCGTCCGGCGCGTGCGCGTGCCCCGCGGAGATCACGCGGAAGCGCGTGCCACCCAGCTCGAATTGTTCGGATTGGCCGGCTTCGAGGTCAAGCCAACGATCCGCCGGCGTGAGCTTGGTTTTCTCGTCCACCCATGGCGCCAGGGTCCGCCGACGCTCGGCGAGCCTTTGTTGCGCGAAATCCGAATCGAGGTAAATGCGGCCTTCGCTACGTGCCCAGATCCGGGAACCGCCGGCCCGGAAGATCTGCAGGCCGTAGACGTGGTCGGCGTGGTAGTGACTGACAATCACCCGACGCACGAACTGATCGGTGACCTCCCAGATCGCCGCCTGCATTGAATACGCGAGGGCCGGCGTGCCAAGCGCATCGAATACCACCACGCCATCGTCGGTGACCACGAACCCGGCGTTGCTGGTGAATCCCGCGTTCGCGGAGCTGGCTTGGCCGGGGGAGCCTTGGACGTACCAGACATTTCCGGTGATGGCTTCGGCCTTGATCGGTGGCGGTTGTGCGACCCCCGCCGGGCACGCGCCGAGCAAGACTAGAATGGCGAGACAGCGGGCGTAGACCATGAGGCGACATGCAGACCGGGGCGGACGTGGACTCACATCGTAGCGAACCCGGACGCAGCCGATGAGCCCGATTGAGGCTCCCGCTGGCCGTTTGCTGCTCGCGCCGGAATCGTTTCTGGACGCGTCCTTCGTCGAAACGGTCGCGCGCGAGGGCTTCAATGAGGAACGCCGCAGCTGGATGCGCCGGGCCTTTGCCGCGGCCACGGCTACGCTCGCAGGCGCAACGCTGGCCGAGCGTGCGCTGGCTGCCAGTCCGGCAGGCGATCCCGACATCCTGACACTCCCAGCCTGGTCGACCGCGCTCGGGTTCCCGGTCGCGCATCGCCCATACGGAATGCCGGCGAAATCCGAATCGAACCTGCAGCGCCGCCAGAGCCCGGGCCTCACCAGCGTCGCGCAATCGTCAGTGGCGTTCACTCCGTTACAGGGCATGTTCGGAATGATCACCGCCACGGGGCTGCACTTCGAACGCCATCACCAGGGCTGGGTTGAGATTGATCCCGTCCGACATCGCCTGATGGTCAACGGGCTGGTCCGCCAAGCCAGGGTCTACACGGTCGACGACCTGCTGCGGCTGCCTTCGGTTTCGCGCATCCATTTCATCGAATGCGGCGCGAACACGGCGATGGAATGGGGCAACGTGGCGGTACCGACGGTGCAGTACACGCACGGCATGCTGTCGGCGAGTGAGTACACCGGCGTGTTGCTGGCGACCCTGCTGGACGACTGCGGCGTCGATCGCAAGCGTGCGCGCTGTGTGCTCGCCGAGGGCGCGGACGGTTCGAGCCTGACGCGCACCATCGACATCGACCGCGCGCTCGACGACGTGATCGTCGCCTATGCCGCCAACGGCGAAATGCTGCGGCCCGAGAACGGC
Source organism: Rhodanobacteraceae bacterium (assembly GCA_031425695.1). Taxonomy (GTDB): domain Bacteria; phylum Pseudomonadota; class Gammaproteobacteria; order Xanthomonadales; family SZUA-5; genus JANPJV01. The sequence goes on from JANPJV010000222.1 coordinate 27,933, forward strand.
TATCCGCTGCGTCTGGTGGTGCCGGGCGTGCAGGGCGTGTCCTGGGTCAAATGGCTGCGGCGCATCGAGGTCGGTGACCAGCGCTATGCGACCAAGGACGAGGCGCTCGGCTACGTGGATCTGTTGCCGGATGGCACGCACCGGCAGTATTCGTCGATCCAGGAAGCCAAGTCGGTGATCACGTCGCCGTCGGGCGGCCAGACGCTGCTCGCGACAGGTCATTACAACGTCACCGGCCTCGCCTGGTCAGGTCGCGGCAAGGTGCGCCGGGTGGATGTGTCCTTCGACGGCGGCGACAACTGGCAAACGGCTCGCCTGGAGTCGCCGATCCTGACCAAGGCGTTGACCCGCTTCAACTTGTCGTGGATCTGGGACGGCAGCCCCGCAATCCTGCAGAGCCGGGTCATGGACGAGACCGGCTTCGTACAGCCGACCTATGCGCAACTGCGCGCGGCTCGCGGAACGCGCTCGATCTATCACAACAACGCGATCCAGTCTTGGCAGGTAGCGGCGAGCGGTGAGGTCAGCAATGTGCAGGTGGGCTAGCGCACTGCTGTTGTTGCTGGCGCTCGATGCGAGTGCGGCGCGCTACGTGGGCGTGGGTCGCCCGGCCACCGAGGCTGAAGTGCGCGCCTGGGATATCGACGTGCGTCCCGACTTCTCCGGTCTGCCGGCGGGCGAGGGCAGCGTGAGTGACGGTGAGATGCTCTGGATCGCGAAGTGCACGTCCTGCCATGGCGACTTCGGCGATGCCAGCCACGTCTTCCCGGCGTTGGTCGGCAACACCACGGCCGAGGACATTGCGGGTGGCCGTGTCGCGGCGCTGCGCGATCCGGGTCGTACGCGCTCGATGATGATGAAACTGGCGACGCTCTCGACCCTGTGGGATTACATCCATCGCGCGATGCCCTGGGACGCGCCGAAATCGCTCAGAGCGGATGAGGTGTACGCGCTCACGGCTTATCTGTTGAATCTTGCAGATATCGTCCCGGCTGACTTCGTGCTATCGAACAAGAACATCGCAACCGTCCAGGCGCGCATGCCCAATCGCGAGGGCATGACCGATGAGCATGGGCTGTGGAAGGTCGACGGCAAATCCGACACGCGCAACCGCGCGTGCATGCAGGACTGTCTCGAAAAGGAGGCGACGGTGCTGTCGAGCCTCCCGGAGTTCGCCAAGGGCGCACATGGCGAATTGCAGAAGCAGCATCGCGAATACGGGGCGATTCGCGGAACGCGCACCCTGCCCGACGCGATCGCTGCAGTGAATCCTCAGGATCTGCTGGAAGCCAACCGCTGTCTCAGTTGCCACGGGATGACGGACAAGATCATCGGGCCCGGCTTTGCACAGATCGCGACGAAGTATCAGTCGCGGACTGATGCGATCGACTACCTCAAGGACCGGATCCGAAACGGCGGCCGTGGCGTCTGGGGAGAGGTCGCGATGCCTGCGGTGCCGCAGATATCGGACGCAGACTTGGATACCATCACCCGGTGGTTGGGTGACGGGGCGCCGCATTGAACGTAGGTCATGTTGCGCCCGCAAATCATATGTCGGGGCGGCGCCGGATTTCGGGCGCTACGTGACAGGCTTGCGAGACATGGGGTTCGTCGTGTCGTCACGTAGCACCTGATCACCGCTGTCGTCGCACCCAACTCTGCGCGGGTGCAACGTGACCTACGAAAACAGACCTACTTCGGAGCAAGCATGCATTTCCCCCGCCGATCTTTCCTTACCCTGCTGACGCTTGGCGCGGCTGCGGCGTTGTGGCCGCTGCGCGCGCTGGCTGCATGGGTACGCCCGGATGCGGCCTTTGCCGCCAAGACGCTCGACGAAATTTACGCAGGTCTCGGCGGCACGCCCGAACCCAGCAGCGAGATCACTTTTCTATCGCCGGAGATTGCTGAAAACGGCGCAGTGGTTCCGGTCAACATCACCAGCAAGATCGCGGGTACCGATCAGATCGCCATCCTGGTGGAGATGAATCCCAATCCGCTGGCGGCCGTCTTTAATTTTCCGGAAGGCACCGACACCGCCGTGCAGACCCGCGTCAAGGTCGCCCAGACCTGCAAGCTGCATGCGCTCGTACGCGCGAATGGCAAGTGGTACAGCACGTCGCGAGAGACCAAGGTCACGCTCGGTGGGTGCGGGGGCTAGCTCATGGCTCCCCTCTCCCATGCTCTTAGGGAGAGGGGTCGGGGGAGAGGGCCGCTTTTTCTCCAGAAGAGCGAAAGGCCCCTCTCCCCCAACCCCTCTCCGTAGAAGGATGGGCGAGGGGAGCAGTCCCCGCCGTCTGGCATCCAACATCAACACCAACATAGGAGCAACCCATGGCTAACCCGATGCGTATCCGCGCGACCACGACGAACGGGGTCACGGAAGTCAAGGCGCTGATGTCGCATCCGATGGAAACCGGATTGCGCAAGGACAGCGCCGGCGTGGCGGTGCCGGCGCACTACATCCAGCAAGTGCAGGCCAAGCACAATGACAAGGTAGTGCTCGCGGCGGAATGGGGGCCGGCGGTTTCGCAGAACCCATTTCTGCAGTTCCGCTTCAACGGTGGCGCGGCCGGCGACAAGGTCAGCATCCAGTGGACCGACAGCACCGGCGACAGCCGCACGGATGAGATCGTGCTGGCTTGAACTTGCGGCCCTATGGCGACTGGAGAAGGGCGATGAATTTGACTGGCACACTGGGCTTGGTGTTGGTGCTGTGCGCCATGCCGGTGGCAGAAGCGTCCGCGCGCAGCGCAGACCCACCAGAAGCAGAAGCAACAGAAGCGTCCGCGCGCAGCGCAGACCCACCGGACATGTTTGCCGAATACCGGGCGATGCTCGGCGACGACAATCCGGCCGAGCTTGTCGAGATGCAGGGCGAGGAACTTTGGAACACCGCCCGCGGACCGAAGGCAGCCAGCCTGACTGCGTGCGATCTGGGACTCGGAAAAGGCGTGCTGGCCGGCGCCTACGCCCAGCTGCCGCGCTACTTCGCCGACACCGGCAAGCTCATGGATCTGGAGACGCGGCTCCTGCATTGCATGCAGAGCCTGCAGGGCCTCGACACCAGCGCGCTGCAGCAGAAGCCTTATTCCGAACAGGGACAGCCGCAGACCGAACTCGAGAGCCTCACCGTCTTTATCGCGGCGCAGTCGCGCGGCATGCTGGTCGCAGTGCCGCAGTCGCATCCCGTCGAATTGCAGGCCTTTGCCGATGGCGCCAAGGCCTTCAACTTTCGTGCGGGGCCGCATGATTTCTCCTGCGCCACCTGCCATGGCCAGGCCGGCAAGCGCATCCGCCTGCAATCGCTGCCGCAATTGAACACGGTCGCGGGTGCGCAGAGCTCCTTCGGCACTTGGCCGACCTATCGCATCTCCCAGGGTGCCGTGCGCACGCTCGAATGGCGCATGGCCGACTGTGCGCGCCAGCAGCGCTTGCCGGCATTGCAGCACGGCTCCAAGCTCGCGCTCGACCTCATCACGTATCTCGGCGTGCAGGCGAATGGTGCCAAGATGACGGCGCCGAGCCTGAAGCGATGAACTCTCCGATGATTGTTCGCAGCGTCCTCGTGGCCATCCTGCTGGCGCTCGTGGTGGGGTGTGCAAGCCCACGGCCTGAGGAAAACGTCGCAACACCTGTGCCGGTTTCCAACTCGTTCCAGGCCAAGGGCCAAGCTGGCCTCAACCGCCTCGAGCAGAACAACATGCAGGCGGTCTGCAGCGAATTCGAAGGCCAGGCGGTCCCGCCCGAGCTCGCGAAACGCATCATCGACGAGGCCAGCGCGGGTGTTCGCTTCCCGACCGACGGCCAGTATTTAGGCGACTGGCGCAACGGCGAAGCCATCGCTAGATCCGGGGCCGGAATGCAGTTGAACGATGATCCGGCCAAGCCGAACGGCGGCAATTGCTATGCCTGCCACCAACTCGCTGCGGCCGAAATTTCGTATGGAACGCTGGGGCCGTCGCTGACCCAGTACGGCAAGCTGCGTGGCACCAGCGAACCGATTCTCCAGTACGCCTGGACGCGGCTGTGGAACGCGCACGCCTACAACGCCTGCTCGCACATGCCGCGCTTCGGCGACGCCGGGATCCTGACCGAGCAGCAACTCAAGGACGTCATGGCGTTCTTGTTCGATCCGGAGTCGCCGGTGAACCGGAAAGCGGATTGATATGGGTGGGCGATACGTTGGTCACGTTACGCCCGCGAAGTCGCCAGGGTGGGGGCAACGAAAATCGGGCGCTACGTGACAATGCGAACCGGCGCGTGCTTGTCACGTAGCGCCCGATCGTCAAACGGCAAGCGTCGAGTGCGCGCGGGCGCAACCTGACCTACGGAGAAATCCATGCAACGACGCGAATTCTTATCGGTCCTCGCCGCGGCCACCATCGTCGCCAATGCCCCTGGCTGCATGCGGGTGCGGCCGGCGCGCGGCTTGCGCGGTCTCTACGACGTCCCGCGCTTTGGCAACGTCCACCTCCTGCATTTCACCGATTGCCACGCGCAACTGCTGCCGGTGCACTTTCGCGAGCCATCCGTGAACATCGGGGTCGGCGCGGCGCGTAATCGTCCGCCGCATCTGATTGGCTCCGCATTCCTGAAGCATTACGGCCTGCACCCGGAAACGCCGGCGGCGCATGCCTTCACCGCGCTCGATTTCACCGAGGCCGCGCACGAGTACGGCCGCGTCGGCGGCTTTGCGCACCTGGCGACGCTGGTCAAGCAACTGCGCGCAACGCGAACCGGCGCCTTGCTGCTCGATGGCGGCGACACCTGGCAAGGCTCGGCGACGGCGCTGTGGACGCGTGGCCAGGACATGGTCGACGCGTGCAAGCTGCTCGGCGTCGACATCATGACCGGCCACTGGGAATTCACCCTGGGTGCGGAGCGCGTCCAGGAGATCATCGCGAAGGACTTTGCGGGGAAGCTTGAATTCCTCGCGCACAACGTCACCACGCGCGATTTCGGCGACGCGGTGTTGAAGCCCTACGTGATCCGCGAGCAGAGCGGCGCATCGGTCGCGATCATTGGCCAGGCTTTTCCATACACACCGATCGCCAACCCCGCGCACCTGATTCCCGACTGGAGCTTCGGCATCCAGGAAGCCGCTTTGCAGGCGCTGATCGAGCAGGCGCGCGGCGAGGGCGCGCAAGTGGTCGTGCTGCTGTCGCACAACGGCATGGATGTCGATCTGAAGCTCGCCTCCCGCGTGCGCGGTCTCGACGCCATCCTCGGCGGCCACACCCACGATGGCGTGCCGATGCCGGTCGCCGTGCGCAACCCTGGTGGCGTAACGCAGGTCACCAATGCCGGCAGCAACGGCAAGTTTCTCGGCGTGCTCGATTTCGACGTGCGTGGCGGCAAGGTCGTCGGTTCGCAATATCGCCTGCTGCCCGTATTTACTAACGCGCTGAAGGCCGATCCCGAGATGACCTCCCTGATCGAGCGCGTCCACGCGCCGTACCGCGAGCGCCTCGATGAGCCGCTCGCGGTCACCGATGACCTGTTGTATCGGCGCGGAAACTTCAATGGCAGTTTCGACCAGCTCATCCTGGACGCCCTGCTCGCCGTGAAGGACGCGCAAATTGCGTTCAGCCCGGGATTCCGCTGGGGTACGAGCCTGCTGCCGGGTGACACGATCCGCATGGAACAGCTAATGAGCCAGACCGCCATCACCTACCCACAGACGACCGTGTCCGAGATGACGGGCGCGCAGCTCAAGGCCATCCTCGAAGACGTTGCCGACAACCTCTTCAATCCCGATCCCTACTACCAGCAGGGCGGCGACATGGTGCGCGTGGGCGGCATGGATTACGCGATCGAACCCGGCGCACCCAGCGGCCAGCGCATTCGCGAAATGTCCCTGGATGGCAAGGCGATCGAGGCCGACAAGATTTACAAAGTGGCAGGCTGGGCACCCGTCGCCGCGAACGTCGAGGGCGAGCCAATCTGGGACGTCGTCGCCGAATGGCTCCGCCACCAGAAGCGCGTATCGGCACGTGAGGTGCAACAGCCAAGGTTGATCGGGGTCGAGGGCAACGCGGGGATTTAGTTTGGAGTGCGGCGCTCTGCGCCGCATTGGATGCCTTTCTCAAGGCCGCGACCAGAGCATCCAAAGCGGCG